>NZ_JBHRWL010000006.1:464224-509958 GCF_042647945.1 Streptomyces lusitanus | reverse complement strand
CTTACAGCGCCGATGGTACTGCAGGGGGGACCCTGTGGGAGAGTAGGACGCCGCCGAACAATTCTTACAAGGGTTGGTCCCTGAACTTCGGTTCAGGGACCAACCCTTTTTTGTTGTCGGTCACTTGACGTTCACGTTGCTTGCGGAGCATCCCCGGCATGGGAACTGCAGCTCTGCTCAGGGCGGCCGGCGTCGGAGCCGGTGACGAGGTCGTCGTACCGGCCTTCGGCAACGTGGAGGTCGCGCGGGCCGTGACACTCGCGGGTGCGCTGCCGGTGTTCGCCGACATAGACCCCGCGACGTACTGCCTCGACCCCTCCGCGGTCATCGCGATGCTGACTCCCCGTACCGCGGCGGTCGTTGTCGTCCACCGGTTCGGACGGCCCGCCGACATGGGGCAGTTGCACGCGCTCGGGCAGCGGCGCGGTCTTCTGGTGCTGGAGCACGCCGAGTCGGACGCCTCCCGCGACGATGCGGCGCGCCGACGGGAGCGGGCCGCCTACCTCGACGCGCGACTGCGTGGGGTGCGGACGCCCCAGGGAGGCGCCGGCCATGACTATCAGCAGTACGTCGTGCGGGTGCCGGGGAACGGGCGGCCCGACCGCGACGCCTTCGCACGGGCCGTACGGGCCAAGGGAGTCGAGTGCCGGATACCCGTGCCGACGCCCGTGCACCGGCTCCCCGAGTTCCGGCGCTGCGTGTCGCTGCCGGAGACCGAGCGGGCCGCCGACGAGACGCTCGCCCTGCCCGTCGACGCGTCTCTGACGAAGCGGGAGATGCACCGCATAGCGTCCGTGTGCAATGCGCTGGGAGGACTGCTCGCGCCGGCCCTCTGAGCGTGGTTGGGAGCACGGCTGTGTTCGGGGTATGATCTATTCCGTTGCCGCGCGGGAAACCGAAGCGACGACAGGCCCCTATAGCTCAGTCGGTAGAGCGTCTCCATGGTAAGGAGAAGGTCAACGGTTCGATTCCGTTTGGGGGCTCAGCCAGAAAGGCCCCGCCCGATTGGGCGGGGCCTTTCTCATGCCCTGGTTTCATGCCTGGCGCGGCGGCGGATCAGTCCTGCTGGAGGCCCGGCACGCGCATCGCGAGAATCGCCATGTCGTCGGACGGCGCGTCCGAGGCGAAGCGTTCCACCGCGCGCATGATGCGGGCCGCGACCGCGCCGGCCGTCAGCCCCGTACATGTCGTCAGCACCTCGGCGAGACCGTCGTCGCCCAGCATGCGGCTGCCCTCGCGGCGCTCGGTGACGCCGTCCGTGACGCAGAGCAGGACGTCGCCCGGGTCCAGGGTCACCGTCTCCTCGTGCAGCTCCAGGTCCTCCAGGACGCCGAGCAGCGGCTGCGGTTCGGCGGCCGGTTCGACCGTGCCGTCCTGGCGCAGGCGCAGCGGCAGGGGGTGGCCGGCGCAGACCACCTTCAGTTCCGCGCTGCCGTCCTCCTGTGGGCGCATCTCGCCGTACAGGAGGGTGAGGAAGCGGCTGCGCTCGCCCTCGTCGAGGATCGCGGAGTTCAGGCGCTCCAGGACCGACGGGCCGCTCAGGCCCTCCCGGGCCAGCAGGCGCAGCGCGTGCCGGGCGAGGCCGGTGACGGCCGCGGCGTTGGGGCCCGTGCCGCAGACGTCGCCGATGGCGAAGCCGTAGGCGCCGTCGCTGATCGGGAAGAGGTCGTAGAAGTCGCCGCCGACCTCGTTGCCCTCGCCGGCCGCGCGGTAGATGACCTCGACCTCGACGCCGTCGATCTGCGGCAGCTCGGGCGGCAGGAGGCTGCGCTGGAGCGACTGGCTGATGGCCGTGCGCTCCGAGTACAGGCGGGCGTTGTCCAGGGCCAGGGCGGCCCGGCGGGACAGGTCCTCGGCCAGTTCCAGGATCTCCTGGCGGAAGTGCTCGTCGGTGGGCTTGCCGAGGGTCAGCATGCCGATGACGCGGTTGCGGGCCACCAGTGGCAGGACCACCGTCTCGCCGCCGACCGCGGAGGCTGTGGCGAGGGTCGGGCCGATGCCGGTGGTGACGTGCCGGGTGGGGCCGCCGCTCAGGCCGAGGCTGCGCATGGAGGTGCGCAGGGCCGCCTGGTGGGCGACCTCCGCGGGCGCCGACCAGACGCGGGCGCCGGGGGTGGGGACCGGGTCCGGCGGGGGCATCTTGGACAGCAGGGACTTGATGCCGTCGATGAGCTCCTCGTCCTCGTGCAGCACGTAGGACAGGTCCGGCTCGGAGGACTGGTCGGCGATCGTGTAGACCGCGCACCAGGTGGCGAGCGTCGGGACGGTCATCTGGGCCATGAGGGCCAGGGTCTGGTCCCGGTCGAGGGTGCCGGCCAGCAGGTCGGAGGCCTCGACGAGGAAGCTGAGGGAGCCGCGGCGCAGCCGCTCCAGCTCGCCCAGGCGGGCGGATTCGACGGCCAGGGCGATGCGGTCCGCGGCGAACTGGAGGCGCAGTGCCTCCTCGTTGGAGTAGCGGCCGGGCGCCTCGGCGGCGACGCCGAGGGAGCCGGTGAGGCGGCCCTCGACCTTCAGGGGCACGGTGACGACCGAGCGCATGCCGGTGCCGTTGAGGAGCGGGACCGCGCCCGGGACGGCCGTGAGGTCCTCGTGGACGGCCGGCATGCGGGCGGAGCCGTAGCGGCCGGGGCCGCCCTCCACGGGGACGCGTGCGAAGCGCTGGCGGGCCGAGGGCAGGCCGGTGGAGGCGCGGACCTCCAGCTCGGTCTCGTCGTCGGTGGCGAGCAGCAGGAAGGCGGAGTCGCCGTCGAGCATGTCGCGGGCGCGCTCCACCGTGCGCTGGAGCAGGCCGTCGAGGTCGTCGGGGGCGGGGGAGCCGATGAAGACCTCGAACGGGTCGGCGCTCTGGCCGTCGGAGCCGCCGGAGGAGTCGGGCGCGGGGCCGCGCAGCGGGGTCTGGAGAACCGCCCGTTCGTGGTCGCGTACCAGGAGACACACGGTTGACGGTTCGCCGTCGGTGTCGCGGACGCGCAGGTGGGAGGCGTACACCGGGATGACGCGGCCGTGGGCGCCCCGGATGCCGTAGGAGCCCTCCCAGCGGGAGAGCTGGAGGGCGTCGGCGATGCCGGTGCCGGTGCCGGGGGTGTGCGGCCAGGCGGCGAGATCGGTGAGGGGCTTGCCCGTGACCTGCTCGGCGGTGTAGCCGAACAGCTCCTCCGCGTCCTCGTTCCAGGCGGTGATGGAGCCGGAGCGGTCGATCTGGACGACGGCGACGCGGACCCGGGTGTCGGCCAGCGGCAGCAGGTGGGCGGGGAGGGCGGGGCCCGCCGTGCGGGTGCCGACCGGGCGCTCGGGGAGGTCGAGCTGGAACCAGACGGTCTTGTGGGTGGGCGTGTAGTCGACGCCCCAGTGTCCGGCCAGGGCGGCGCAGAGCTGGAGGCCGCGTCCGCCCTCGCGGTCGGGGCTGCCCATGTCGACCGGGGAGCCCTGGAGGGGGATCTCACGCTCCGGATACCGGTCGGCCACCTCGATCCGGACGCCGTCCTCGCTGCGCAGGCAGAGCAGCTCGGCGGAGGTGCCCGCGTGCACGACGGCGTTGGTCACGAGTTCGCTGGTCAGCACCACGGCGTCGTCGACGATGTCGCCGAAGCCCCAGCCCTGGAGGGTGTCCCGGACGAAGGAGCGGGCGCTCGCGACGGATCGTCCGACGGGCTCGAAGCTGGCGGCCGCGCGCGCGGTGATCACAGAACTCCTCGACCGGTTCTCGACGGGCATGGCTCCCTGGCCGGCCGGATCGTGCCGCTGCTGCGGCAGGCCGTCCGTCGGCCGTGGGTCCGGGGGCTGTTCCCCCGGGATCAGTCCGGTGGTCATGTTGTGCGGCCGCCCCTCCGATGCCCGCTCGTTCTCGTGCCACCGCCCAGGCCGGACGCGCCGGCGTGGCTGGACAGCCGCATGCAAGGTTACTTACCTTCGCGGCACGAGCGGATGCCGGTCTGCAGTGTTTCCGTCCGAGGTGTTCGCCGTCCGGCGGGTGTGCGGACGATGTGCGAAGCTGCCGAACTGTTATGGCCTGGTTCCGCGGGGGTGAAACACTGGGCAGGCTTGTAGGGAAGGTCCGGGCAGGCAGTGTGGCGCCGGGGCCGGGTGGGCAGCAGCCCCCTGGCGGCGCCTCGGACGTCGGGCAGGGCATCTCGGTCCAACAGGAAAAGCATCAGGAGCAACGGGAGCACCCTGGACGGTGTGACCGGGTACAGCGGTAACGGTCGACCCCTGCGGGAGGGACACAGTGGAGTCTGGCGCAGCGACGCGGAGCACGAAGACGACGCGCGCGAAAGGCGGACAGTCCCTGAGCACGGCGGGGAAGGCCCGGGGCGGCACCGTGACGGTGGAGGCGGCGGCCATGAACCGGCTGCTGGGCGCCCTGGTGTCGATGCGGGACGGGAACTTCCGCAAACGCCTCACGGTGACCGGCGACGGCGTGATGGCGGAGATCGCCGCGGTCTTCAACGAGGTCGCCGACCGGAACCTGCACCTCACGGGCGAGCTGGCGCGGGTGCGCCGCATGGTGGGGCGTGAGGGGAAGCTCACGGAGCGGCTGGAGACGGGGCCCTCGGAGGGCTCCTGGGCGGCCGCGATCGACCATTCCAACGCCCTGGTGGACGACCTCGTACGGCCCGTCTCCGAGGTGAGCCGGGTGCTGTCGGCGGTGGCGGAGGGTGATCTGTCGCCGCGGATGGAGCTGCGGACGCAGGCGCCGGACGGGACCGGGCATCCGCTGCGGGGCGAGTTCCTGAAGGTCGCGCGGACCGTGAACAACCTGGTCGACCAGCTGTCGACGTTCACCGACGAGGTCACGCGCGTGGCCAGCGAGGTGGGCACCGAGGGCAAGCTGGGCGGTCAGGCGCAGGTGCGGGGCATGTCCGGGTCCTGGAAGGACCTGACGGACTCCGTGAACACGATGGCGGAGCGGCTGACGGCGCAGGTGCGCGACATCGCGCTGGTGACGACGGCCGTGGCGCGCGGTGACCTGTCCCGCAAGGTCACCGTGCACGTCGAGGGGGAGATGCTGGAGCTGAAGAACACCGTCAACACGATGGTGGACCAGCTCTCCGCGTTCTCCTCCGAGGTGACACGCGTCGCGCGCGAGGTGGGCACCGAGGGCGCGCTGGGCGGGCAGGCGCAGGTGCCGGGTGTGGACGGTGTGTGGAAGGAGCTCACCGACTCCGTCAACACCATGGCCGGGAATCTCACCGCGCAGGTGCGTGGGATCGCCGAGGTGACGACGGCGGTCGCCAACGGTGACCTGTCGCGGAAGGTGACGGTCCCGGCGCGCGGCGAGGTGGCGCAGCTGGCCGAGACGATCAACCAGATGACCGAGACGCTGCGGATCTTCGCGGACGAGGTCACGCGGGTCGCGAACGAGGTCGGCGCCGAGGGGCGGCTGGGCGGTCAGGCGAACGTGCCGGGTGCGGCGGGCACGTGGAAGGACCTGACGGACTCCGTCAACACGGTGTTCCGGAACCTGACCACCCAGGTGAGGGACATCGCGGCGGTCACCACGGCGGTCGCCAACGGTGACCTGTCGCAGAAGGTCACCGTGGACGTGGCCGGCGAGATGCTGGAGCTGAAGAACACCGTCAACACGATGGTGGACCAGCTGTCCGCGTTCGGCGCCGAGGTGACGCGGGTGGCGCGGGAGATCGGCGTCGAGGGCGAGCTGGGCGGTCAGGCGCAGGTGCCGGGTGCGGCGGGCACGTGGAAGGACCTGACGGACTCCGTCAACACCGCGTTCCGCAACCTCACCGGACAGGTGAGGAACATCGCCCAGGTGACGACGGCGGTGGCCAACGGCGATCTGTCGCAGAAGGTCACCGTGGACGTGTCCGGCGAGATGCTCCAGCTGAAGAACACCGTGAACACGATGGTGGACCAGCTGTCGAGCTTCGCCGACCAGGTCACGCGGATGGCCCGGGACGTGGGCACCGAGGGCCGGCTGGGCGGTCAGGCGCAGGTGCCCGGGGTGTCCGGCACCTGGAAGGAGCTCACCGACTCCGTCAACTCGATGGCCGGCAACCTCACCTCTCAGGTGCGCAACATCGCCCAGGTGACCACGGCCGTGGCGCGCGGTGACCTGTCGCAGAAGATCGACGTGGACGCGCGCGGGGAGATCCTGGAGCTGAAGAACACCATCAACACGATGGTGGACCAGCTGTCGTCGTTCGCCGACCAGGTGACCCGGGTGGCCCGCGAGGTGGGCACGGAGGGCCGGCTGGGCGGTCAGGCGCAGGTGCCCGGCGTGGCCGGCGTGTGGCGGGACCTGACGGACTCCGTGAACGGCATGGCGTCCAACCTGACCGGCCAGGTGCGCAACATCGCGCAGGTGGCGACGGCGGTGGCGCGCGGTGACCTGTCGCAGAAGATCACCGTCGACGCGCGCGGGGAGATCCTCGAGCTGAAGAACACCCTGAACACGATGGTGGACCAGCTGTCGTCGTTCGCGGAGGAGGTCACCCGGGTGGCCCGCGAGGTGGGCACCGAGGGCATTCTGGGCGGCCAGGCGGAGGTGCAGGGGGTTTCCGGCACCTGGAAGGACCTCACGCAGTCCGTGAACGGCATGGCGAACAACCTGACCCTTCAGGTGCGCAACATCGCCGAGGTCACCACGGCGGTCGCCAAGGGCGACCTGTCGAAGAAGATCACGGTGGACGCCAAGGGCGAGATCCTGGAGCTGGTGACCACCGTCAACACGATGGTGGACCAGCTGTCGTCGTTCGCGGAGCAGGTGACCCGGGTGGCCCGTGAGGTGGGCACCGAGGGCATCCTGGGCGGCCAGGCGCACGTGCCGGGCGTCACGGGCATCTGGAAGGACCTGAGCGACAACGTCAACCTGATGGCGAAGAACCTCACCACCCAGGTGCGGAACATCTCCCAGGTGTCCGCCGCGGTCGCCAACGGCGACCTGACGCGGCAGGTCAGCATCGAGGCGCGCGGCGAGGTGGCGCAGCTCGCGGACACCATCAACACGATGGTGAAGACGCTGAGCGCGTTCGCCGAGCAGGTCACCAAGGTGGCCCGTGAGGTGGGCACGGACGGCATCCTGGGCGGTCAGGCGCACGTGCCGGGTGTGGCGGGCACGTGGAAGGACCTCACCGAGTCGGTGAATCAGATGGCGTCCAACCTGACCGGTCAGGTGCGGAACATCGCCATGGTGACCACCGCCATCGCCAAGGGCGACCTGACGAAGAAGATCGACATCGACGCGCGCGGGGAGATCCTCGAGCTGAAGACCACCATCAACACGATGGTCGACCAGCTGTCGTCGTTCGCCGAGGAGGTCACGCGCGTGGCCCGTGAGGTGGGCACCGAGGGCCAGCTGGGCGGTCAGGCGCGGGTGCGGGACGTGGACGGCACCTGGCGGGACCTGACGGAGTCGGTGAACGAGATGGCCGGGAACCTCACCCGGCAGGTGCGTGCCATCGCGCGCGTGGCGACCGCGGTGACCCGCGGCGACCTGAACCTGAAGATCGACGTGGACGCGTCCGGGGAGATCCAGGAGCTCCAGGACTACATCAACAAGATGATCGCCAACCTGCGCGACACCACGATCGCGAACAAGGAGCAGGACTGGCTGAAGGGCAACCTGGCCCGTATCTCCGCGCTGATGCAGGGCAGGCGCGACCTGGAGGACGTCGCCTCGCTGATCATGAGCGAGCTGACGCCGGTGGTGTCCGCGCAGCACGGCGCGTTCTTCCTCGCCATGCCGCTGGTGGACGGCGAGGACCTGAGCGGGGCCGACGAGGAGCAGTTCGAGCTGCGGATGCTGGGCTCGTACGGCTATTCGATGGGGTCCATGCCGACGTCGTTCCAGCCCGGTGAGGGGCTGATCGGGACGGCCGCGATGGAGAAGCGCACGATCCTGGTGGACAGGGCGCCCAGCGGCTACCTGAAGATCTCCTCGGGGCTCGGGGAGGCGCCGCCGGCCCAGGTGATCGTGCTGCCGGTGGTGTTCGAGGGGAAGGTGCTCGGCGTCATCGAGCTGGCGTCGTTCACGCCGTTCACGGCGATCCAGAAGGACTTCCTCAACCAGATCGCCGAGATGATCGCGACGAGCGTCAACACCATCTCGGTCAACACCAAGACCGAGCATCTGCTGGCGCAGTCGCAGGAGCTGACCGAGCAACTGCGGGAGCGGTCGGCGGAGTTGGAGCAGCGGCAGAAGGCGCTCCAGGCGTCCAACGCCGAACTGGAGGAGAAGGCGGAGCTGCTGGCCCGTCAGAACCGCGACATCGAGGTGAAGAACACCGAGATCGAGGAGGCGCGGCAGGTCCTGGAGGAGCGCGCCGAGCAGCTCGCGGTGTCGATGCGCTACAAGAGCGAGTTCCTGGCGAACATGTCGCACGAGCTGCGCACGCCGCTCAACTCGCTGCTGATTCTGGCCAAGTTGCTCGCGGACAACGCGGAGGGGAACCTCTCGCCGAAGCAGGTGGAGTTCGCCGAGACGATCCACGGCGCAGGCTCGGACCTGTTGCAGCTCATCAACGACATCCTCGACCTGTCGAAGGTCGAGGCGGGCAAGATGGACGTCTCCCCGACGCGCATCGCGCTGGTGCAGCTCGTGGACTACGTGGAGGCCACGTTCCGGCCGCTGACGGCGGAGAAGGGCCTGGATTTGTCGGTGCGGATCTCGCCGGAGCTGCCGGCCACCCTGCACACCGACGAGCAGCGGCTGCTCCAGGTGCTGCGGAACCTGCTGTCCAACGCGGTGAAGTTCACCGACTCCGGGTCGGTCGAGCTGGTCATCCGGCCCGCCCGGGACGACGTCCCGCAGGCGATCCGGGAGCAGCTGCTGGAGGCCGGTTCGCTGACCGACCCGGACGCGGACCTGATCGCGTTCTCGGTGAGCGACACGGGCATCGGCATCGCGGCCAGCAAGATGCGGGTGATCTTCGAGGCGTTCAAGCAGGCCGACGGCACGACCAGCCGCAAGTACGGCGGCACCGGCCTGGGGCTGTCCATCTCGCGGGAGATCGCGCAGCTGCTCGGCGGTGAGATCCACGCGCAGAGCGAGCCGGGCCGCGGTTCGACGTTCACCCTGTACCTGCCGCTGCACCCGAGCGAGCTGCCGCCCAACGGCTACCAGCAGCCGCCCATGCCGGCGCTGGAGGCGGGGGACCTGGTGGCGTCGGCCGAGCTGGCCGCGCCGGAGGCCGAGACCCCGGCGGAGGTGTCCTCCTACCGGGAGGCGCGCAACGGTCCGGCGGCGCTGTTCCGGCGGCGGCGCCGGGTCTCGCTCCAGCAGGACCAGCGGCCCTCCGCGGAGCTGGAGGAGTGGCCGGCGCTGGAGCAGGAGCCGCAGGCGGCGCGCACGCCGCGCCGGGGCATCCGCTTCGCCGGGCAGAAGGTGCTGATCGTCGACGACGACATCCGCAACGTCTTCGCGCTGACCAGCGTCCTGGAGCAGCACGGCCTGTCCGTGCTGTACGCGGAGAACGGCCGCGAGGGCATCGAGGTGCTGGAGCAGCACGACGACGTGGCGGTCGTGCTGATGGACATCATGATGCCCGAGATGGACGGGTACGCGACGACCACGGCGATCCGGCGGATGCCGCAGTTCGCGGGGCTGCCGATCATCGCGCTCACCGCGAAGGCGATGAAGGGCGACCGGGAGAAGGCCATCGAGTCGGGCGCCTCCGACTACGTGACGAAGCCGGTCGACCCCGACCACCTGCTGACCGTGATGGAGCAGTGGATGAGGGGGGAGTGAGACCGGCGGCCGAAGAGCGTGCGAAGGTGACGGGAAGCTTCGAAGGACACGCGGAGTTGCCCACGCGTCGTGCGCGAAGTCGTGTAGAAGTGCGGTATACGGGGAACCTTCTGGTCTCCCGCGGCGTTTCCGCTACGTGCACAGTGACATCACGGTGACAGGGTGTGGCGACAGGCGGGGTGCGGCTACGATGACCGGCACAAGGACGGGCGGCGCAAGGGAGTCGCCCTCTGGGGCGGCACCCACCGGTGCTGTGCCAGGTCCTGCGGACAGGGAGGGCCCCAAGCCGGGGCGAGGAGGGCGGGCCATGGTGCAGAAGGCCAAGATCCTCCTGGTCGATGACCGGCCGGAGAATCTGCTGGCGCTCGAGGCGATCCTCTCGGCGCTCGATCAGACGCTGGTGCGGGCATCGTCCGGGGAGGAAGCGCTCAAAGCGCTGCTCACGGACGACTTCGCGGTCATTCTGCTGGACGTCCAGATGCCGGGCATGGACGGTTTCGAGACCGCCGCCCACATCAAGCGGCGGGAGCGGACCCGGGACATCCCGATCATCTTCCTCACCGCGATCAACCACGGCCCGCACCACACCTTCCGGGGTTACGCGGCGGGCGCGGTGGACTACATCTCCAAGCCGTTCGACCCGTGGGTGCTGCGCGCGAAGGTCTCGGTCTTCGTCGAGCTGTACATGAAGAACTGCCAGCTGCGGGAGCAGGCGTCGCTGCTGCGGCTCCAGCTCGAGGGCAGCGAGAAGGACGCGGGGGAGTCCAAGGAGTCCGCGGGGCTGCTCGCCGAGCTGTCGGCGCGGCTCGCGGCCGTCGAGGAGCAGGCCGAGGCGCTCACCAAGCAGCTGAACGACGAGTCGACCGACGCGGCCGCGGTCGCCACGGCGGCCCATCTGGAGCGGAAGCTCACGGGATTGCGGCGGGCGCTGGACGCCCTGGATCCCGGGACCGGGAGCGCGTCGTCGGTGTCCTCGCAGAACTGACCCCGTCCGCGCGGGCCTTGTCCGCCCCCGCAGGCGGGTCGGGTCCTGAGGGGGCGTCAACTTCGCGGTACTCGGGCACCGAGCGTCAGTTTCGCGCCGCGAAGCGGGCGACACGAACGGGTGAAGCATCCGCCACGCGTGTCACGTGCCGTCTCCCCCGGTAACCTCACCCCATGGCCTCACGTCCCTCCGCAGCCAAGAAGCCGCCCGCGAAGAAGGCGGCCGCTTCCGCGAAGGCTCCGGCGAAGAAGGCCGCCGCCAAAAAGGCCCCGGCGAAGAAGGCGCCCGCCCGGAAGGCCCCGGCGAAGAAGCCCGCCCCCGCGCCGGCCCCGAACCCGACCGGCGCCGTCTACCGGCTCGTCCGCGCCCTGTGGCTGGGCCTGGCGCACGCGGTGGGCGCCGTGTTCCGCGGCATAGGGCAGGGCGCCAGGAACCTCGACCCGGCCCACCGCAAGGACGGGCTCGCGCTGCTGCTGCTCGGCATCGCGCTGATCGTCGCCGCCGGCACCTGGGCCGACCTGGAAGGGCCCGTCGGCGACCTGGTGGAGATTCTGGTCACCGGCGCGTTCGGACGGCTCGACCTGCTGGTGCCGATCCTCGTCGCCGTCGTCGCCGTACGGTTCATCCGGCACCCGGAGAAGCCCGAGGCCAACGGGCGGATCGTGATCGGCCTGTCCGCCCTCGTCATCGGCGTCCTGGGGCAGATCCACATCGCCTGCGGCTCGCCCGCGCGCGGCGACGGCATGCAGGCCATAAGGGACGCCGGCGGGCTCATCGGCTGGGGCGCGGCCGCGCCGCTGTCGTCCACCATGACCGACGTGCTGGCCGTCCCCCTGCTGGCGCTGCTGACCGTCTTCGGTCTGCTGGTGGTCACGGCCACCCCGGTGAACGCGATCCCGCAGCGGCTGCGCCGGCTCGGCCAGCGGCTGGGACTGGTGCAGGAGGCGGAGCCGGAGGACTTCGCCGAGGACGACGTGCGCTACGAGGAGCAGTGGCGCGAGGCGCTGCCCCAGGGCCGCCGCAGGCGCCGCCCGGCGCCCCAGGAGTACGACCCGGAGCAGGCGGAGGAGGAGGCGCTGTCCCGGCGGCAGCGCCGCCCGCGCCGGTCCGCCGTGGCGCAGCCCGACGCGAACCGGCCGATGGACGCCGTGGACGTGGCCGCCGCCGCGGCCGCCGCGCTGGACGGCGCCGTGCTGCACGGCATGCCGCCCTCGCCCGTCGTCGCCGACCTCACCCAGGGCGTCAGCACGGGCGACTACGAGCCCACCACCCCGACGCCGGTCCCCGCGGCCCGCCCGCAGCAGGACGCGCCCAGGAAGGGCAAGGCCCGGCGGGAGGCGCCCGCCGGGACCGGGAGCGAGGGCGCCGAGCAGCGGGAGCGGCCGCCCGCGGGCGTGCTCGACATGACCAAGGCGCCGCCGCGCGAACCCCGCGACCTGCCGCCGCGCGCGGAGCAGCTGCAGCTCTCCGGCGACATCACCTACTCCCTGCCCTCGCTCGACCTGCTGCACCGCGGCGGGCCGGGCAAGGCGCGCAGCGCCGCCAACGACGCCATAGTGGACGCGCTGCGGAAGGTGTTCACCGAGTTCAAGGTGGACGCCGACGTCACCGGCTTCACGCGCGGCCCGACGGTCACCCGGTACGTCGTCGAACTCGGCCCGGCCGTGAAGGTCGAGCGGGTCACCGCGCTCACCAAGAACATCGCGTACGCCGTCGCCAGCCCGGACGTGCGGATCATCAGCCCGATCCCCGGCAAGTCCGCGGTCGGCATCGAGATCCCCAACACCGACCGGGAGATGGTGAACCTCGGCGACGTGCTGCGGCTCGCCGAGTCCGCCGAGGACGACGACCCGATGCTGGTCGCCTTCGGCAAGGACGTCGAGGGCGGCTACGTCATGGACTCGCTGGCGAAGATGCCGCACATGCTGGTCGCCGGCGCCACCGGCTCCGGCAAGTCGTCCTGCATCAACTGCCTGATCACCTCGGTCATGATGCGGGCGACCCCGGAGGACGTCCGGATGATCCTGGTCGACCCCAAGCGCGTCGAGCTGACCGCGTACGAGGGCATCCCGCACCTGATCACGCCGATCATCACCAACCCCAAGCGGGCCGCCGAGGCGCTCCAGTGGGTCGTGCGCGAGATGGACCTGCGCTACGACGACCTGGCGGCCTACGGCTACCGGCACATCGACGACTTCAACCGCGCGGTGCGCGAGGGCAAGGTCAAGCCGCCCGAGGGCAGCGAGCGCGAGCTCCAGCCGTACCCGTACCTGCTGGTGATCGTGGACGAGCTGGCCGACCTGATGATGGTCGCCCCGCGCGACGTCGAGGACGCCATCGTGCGCATCACCCAGCTCGCGCGGGCCGCCGGCATCCACCTGGTGCTGGCCACCCAGCGGCCCTCCGTCGACGTCGTCACCGGTCTGATCAAGGCGAACGTGCCGTCCCGGCTGGCGTTCGCCACGTCCTCGCTCGCCGACTCGCGGGTCATCCTCGACCAGGCCGGCGCGGAGAAGCTGATCGGCAAGGGCGACGGGCTGTTCCTGCCGATGGGCGCGAACAAGCCCACCCGTATGCAGGGCGCGTTCGTGACCGAGGAGGAGGTCGCGGCGGTCGTCCAGCACTGCAAGGACCAGATGGCGCCCGTCTTCCGGGACGACGTCGTCGTCGGCACCAAGCAGAAGAAGGAGATCGACGAGGACATCGGCGACGACCTCGACCTGCTGTGCCAGGCGGCCGAGCTGGTCGTCTCCACGCAGTTCGGGTCCACGTCGATGCTCCAGCGCAAACTGCGCGTCGGCTTCGCCAAGGCGGGCCGGCTGATGGACCTCATGGAGTCCCGTAACATCGTCGGACCGAGCGAAGGTTCGAAGGCTCGTGATGTTCTTGTGAAGCCTGATGAGCTGGACGGCGTGCTCGCGCTGATCCGCGGGGAGTCTGAAGGGTAGACGGCGGGTACACGGTCGTCGCGCCGGGAGGTCCGGCCGGGTGATCGTGACCCATCCGTAAGCGATCAACGAGCAACCGTTTCCCGTCGGCACACGTCAAGTTGAACGAAGTGTCAGACAGCAGGACGACCATCGGAATGTCGGGCCATTCCGATGGCGTACAAAGTACGAACGCCCGGTTGCCCCACCCCTTCGTACCCCACCTAGACTGAACATCCAGCACAGGCGGCTACACGCTCGAAAGGCGCCCCCGTGTCCATCGGCAACTCCCCTGAAGACGAGCGTCCGTTCGAAGACGTTTCCGAGGAAGACCGCCCTTCCGTCTCGGTCGGCCGCGCGCTGAAGCAGGCCCGCGTCGCCGCCGGGCTCACCGTCGACGACGTCAGTACCGCCACCCGTGTCCGCATCGCCATCGTCCACGCCATCGAGCGGGACGACTTCGCGCCCTGCGGCGGCGACGTGTACGCGCGCGGGCACATCCGCACGCTGGCCAAGGCCGTCAAGCTCGACCCCGCCCCGCTGCTCGCCCAGTACGAGGCGCAGCAGGGCGGCGGCCGCCCGGCGCCCACCCCGGCCGCGCCCCTCTTCGAGGCGGAGCGCATCCGACCCGAGCGACGCGGCCCCAACTGGACCGCCGCGATGGTCGCCGCGATCGTGGTCGTGATCGGCTTCGTCGGCTTCACCATGGTCAACGGCGGCGACGACGGCGAGGCGAACGTCGCCGGCGACACCGAGCCGACCGCGTCGCCCAAGCCCAGCCCCAGCACCAAGACCGCCAAGCCCGTCGTGCCCGCGCCGGAGCCGTCGGACAGCGCCATCGCCGCGGCCCCGCAGGACAAGGTGACCGTCAAGGTCGTCGCCGCCGACGGACCCAGCTGGATCTCCGCCAAGGACCACAACGGCAAGGTGCTCTTCGCCGAGCTGCTCAAGGAAGGCGAGGACAAGACCTTCCAGGACAACTCCAAGATCGACCTGGTCCTCGGCGACGCGGGCGCCCTCGACCTGTTCGTGAACGGCAAGAAGATCGAGGACGACTGGCAGCCGGGCGCCGTGGAGCGCCTCACCTACACCAAGGGCGACCCCCAGGCCGGGTGACCGGCTCCCCACGACGCGCTCACCACGGGGTTGGCCGGGTCCGGCCAACCCCGTCGACATGGGGCGTCGCCGGGACGAAGTAGTCTTGAGCCCATGCCTGAACGCCGTACCGTCGCACTGGTCACCCTTGGCTGCGCCCGTAACGAGGTGGACTCGGAGGAGCTCGCAGGCCGTTTGGAGGCGGACGGCTGGCAGCTCGTGGAGGACGCCGAGGACGCGGACGTCGCCGTCGTCAACACCTGTGGCTTCGTCGAGGCCGCCAAGAAGGACTCCGTCGACGCCCTCCTGGAGGCCAACGACCTCAAGGGACACGGGAGAACGCAGGCCGTCGTCGCCGTGGGCTGCATGGCCGAGCGGTACGGCAAGGAGCTCGCCGAAGCCCTCCCCGAGGCCGACGGCGTGCTCGGCTTCGACGACTACGCCGACATCTCCGACCGCCTCCAGACCATCCTGAACGGCGGCATCCACGCCTCCCACACCCCGCGCGACCGGCGCAAGCTGCTGCCCATCAGCCCGGCCGAGCGGCAGGAGTCCGCCGCCGCCGTCGCGCTGCCCGGGCACGGCCCGGCCGACCTGCCCGACGGCCTCGCCCCCGCCTCGGGCCCCCGCGCGCCCCTGCGACGCCGCCTGGACGGCTCCCCGGTGGCCTCCGTGAAGCTGGCCTCCGGCTGCGACCGGCGCTGCTCCTTCTGCGCCATCCCCTCCTTCCGCGGCTCCTTCATCTCCCGCCGCCCCAGCGACGTCCTCAACGAGACGCGGTGGCTGGCCGAGCAGGGCGTGAAGGAGATCATGCTGGTCTCCGAGAACAACACCTCCTACGGCAAGGACCTCGGCGACATCCGTCTGCTGGAGTCCCTGCTGCCCGAACTCGCCGAGGTCGACGGCCTGGAGCGGGTGCGCGTCAGCTACCTCCAGCCGGCCGAGATGCGGCCCGGCCTGATCGACGTGCTCACCTCCACGCCGAAGGTCGCCCCGTACTTCGACCTCTCCTTCCAGCACTCGGCGCCCGACGTGCTGCGCGCCATGCGCCGCTTCGGCGACACCGACCGCTTCCTGGAGCTGCTCGACACCATCCGGAGCAAGGCGCCCCAGGCCGGCGTGCGCTCCAACTTCATCGTCGGCTTCCCCGGCGAGTCCGCGTCCGACCTCGCCGAGCTGGAGCGGTTCCTCACCCACGCCCGGCTCGACGCCATCGGCGTGTTCGGCTACTCCGACGAGGAGGGCACCGAGGCGGCCGGCTACGACGGCAAGCTGGACGAGGACGTGGTCGCCGAGCGTCTGGCCCGCGTCTCCCGGCTGGCCGAGGAACTCGTCTCGCAGCGCGCCGACGAGCGGGTCGGCGAGACCGTGCACGTCCTGGTGGAGTCCGTCGACGACGAGGAGGGCGTGTACGGCCGTGCCGCGCACCAGGCTCCCGAGACGGACGGCCAGGTGCTGCTCACGAGCGGCGAGGGACTGAGCGTCGGCCGTATGGTCGAGGCGAAGGTGGTCGGCACGGAGGGTGTCGACCTGGTGGCCGAGCCGCTCTTCGAGGGCTCGCCCGCGCGCATCGAGGAGGCGGGCAGATGACGGGTGTCCCGGCATCGGCGGCAGGTGGCCCCTCCGGCGCCAGGAGGGCCAAGGGCCCCGCGTCCGGAGGCCTGACACCGGCGTCCGGCCGCGGGCTCGCGCGGGAGGCCAGGGACAAGACTCCGGGCGGCTCCGGAGGCGGGAAGGCACGGCGTGACGCGTCGAGCCCCGAGGACGTCCGCGCGGCGGGCGCCTCCCCCTCGTCGTCCCCCTCCGCGTCGCCCTCCTCCGCGTCGTCCTCCTCACCGTCGTCGTCCGAGGACACCGGGACTGCCGGGACCACCGAGGCGCAGGGCTCCACGCGGGCCCCGCGCGGCGCCAAGATCGCGGCGGCGGCCGTCGACCAGGCCAGCGTCTGGAACATCGCCAACCTGCTGACCATGCTCCGGCTGCTGCTGGTGCCGGCGTTCGTCATGCTGATGCTCGCCGACGGCGGCTACGACCCGGCCTGGCGCTCGCTGGCCTGGGCGGCCTTCGCCATCGCCATGATCACCGACCTGTTCGACGGTCATCTGGCGCGCGCCTACAACCTGGTCACCGACTTCGGGAAGATCGCCGACCCCATCGCCGACAAGGCGATCATGGGCGCGGCGCTGATCTGCCTGTCCGCGCTGGGCGACCTGCCGTGGTGGGTCACGAGCGTGATCCTCGGCCGGGAACTGGGGATCACCCTGCTGCGTTTCCTGGTCATCCGGTACGGGGTCATCCCGGCCAGCCGGGGCGGCAAGCTCAAGACCCTCACACAGGGCGTGGCGGTGGGCATGTACGTGCTCGCGCTGACCGGGTGGCTGGCGACGCTGCGGTGGTGGGTGATGGCCGCGGCGGTCGTGCTGACCGTGGTGACCGGCCTCGACTATGTGAAACAGGCCATTGTGCTCCGCAGGCAGGGAATCGCCGAGCGCAAGGCGGCGTTGGAGGAGACGGAAGAGTGAGTTCAACGGCCACCGAGGTGGTGCGACTACTCACCGTGAACGGCGGGACGCTCGCGGTCGCCGAGTCGCTGACCGGTGGCCTGGTGGCGGCGGAGATCACCTCCGTCCCCGGGGCGTCCAAGGTCTTCAAGGGCTCGGTGACGGCCTACGCCACCGAGCTCAAGCACCGGCTGCTGGGCGTGAACGCCACTCTGCTGGCCCAGCGCGGAGCGGTGGATCCGCAGGTGGCGGCCCAGATGGCGGCCGGAGTGCGCACGGCGCTCGGTGCCGACTGGGGCATCGCCACCACCGGGGTGGCAGGCCCCGACCCCCAGGACGGACAGGCCGTCGGCACGGTGTACGTGGCGGTCGACGGCCCCTTCGCGGAGGGCGCCGGTTCCGCCTCTGGCGGAAAAGTGCGCCGTCTGCGGTTGAACGGCGACCGCGCGGAAATTCGTATGGAGAGTGTACGGAGCGTGCTCGCCCTGCTCCTCGCGGAGCTGGCGGGCGAACAGACCGGGAACGAGCGGGCACAGGATACGGAACGGAACGGGGGGTTTTGATGTTTGCAGCCCAGAGTGAACACGACATCGCTCCCCGCACGGCCGCGGCGCGAGGCGGTACGGTGGGGCGAGAAGGATGCGGCTACGCGGTCCGAGGAGGGAGCCACCGATGATTCTGCTCCGTCGCCTGCTGGGTGACGTGCTGCGTCGGCAGCGCCAGCGCCAGGGCCGTACTCTGCGCGAAGTCTCCTCGTCCGCCCGAGTTTCGCTCGGCTATCTCTCCGAGGTGGAGCGGGGGCAGAAGGAGGCTTCCTCCGAGCTGCTCTCCGCGATCTGCGACGCGTTGGACGTACGGATGTCCGAGCTCATGCGCGAGGTGAGCGACGAACTCGCTCTCGCCGAGCTGGCCCAGTCTGCTGCAGCGACCCCCAGCGAGCCCGTACCCACGCCGGTTCGTCCGATGCTGGGTTCCGTGTCGGTGACCGGTGTGCCACCGGAACGGGTGACCATCAAGGCGCCCGCCGAGGCGGTGGACGTCGTCGCCGCCTGAGCCAGGCGTCCGGCGCTCCGCGCGGTGTGAAGGTGTGAGATGCCCCGGTGAGGGCTTCTCCGGAGGAAACCGGAGGGGTGCCGCCGGGGTTTTTCGCGTCTCCGGACAGGCGCGTGGGAGCGGGCGGGGCTGCGTTTGCCGGTGCGGCGGGGGGCCGTCATCGTGGAGACGGAGGCGGGGGACCAGCCACGGAGGTGCGGATGTACGTCGTGAAGAGCCCGTTGTCCGACGAGAACCTGAAGACCGTTTCTGAGGCACTGCAGGGCGCCCTGGTCGATCTGATCGACCTCTCCCTGGTGGCCAAGCAGATCCACTGGAACGTGGTCGGACCGCGCTTCCGCTCCGTCCATCTCCAGCTCGACGAGGTCGTGACCACCGCACGCGGCCACTCCGACACCGTGGCCGAGCGGGCCGCGGCACTGGGCGTCTCGCCCGACGGGCGGGCCGCGACCGTGGCCGTCGGCAGCGGCATCGGCGTCACGCCCGAGGGCTGGGTCGACGACGAGGCGGCGGTGAGCGCGCTGGTGGACGCGCTGGGCGCGGTCATCGCCCGCATGCGGGAGCGGATCGCGGCGACCGAGGAGCCCGACCCGGTGACCCAGGACATCATCATCACCATCACCGCGGACCTCGAGAAGCACCACTGGATGTTCCAGGCCGCGAACGGGTGACACGGGCGCGGGGCGCCGGAGCGGCCGCTGTGGGTCCTGTGGGACTGGTGCGCCCTGCGCGCCCTGTGCGCAGGACCGGGCGCGGGGTGTGCCGGTGGGTCGCCGTTGTGGCGTTCACGGTTCTGTGGTGGTGGGCGGCGGCACGGCTGCTGTTCGCGCCCGACGCCGGCGCCCTGGAGGGCGCGGTCGCGGCCGGCGGGTGGGGCCTGAGCGTGCTTCCGGTGCACTGTCTGCCCAAGGCGCGGGCGGACGGGGCGCTCGCCGCCGGGCGGTGGCGGCGGGCTTGGCGCGCGGGGCGCCCACCAGGCTCAGGGGGCGACCAGGGCGCGAGGTGACGCCTCCTGGGGGAGGTGCCGGTCAGCGGGCGGGGCCCCGGCGGCCTCGCGGCGCGGGTTCCGGGGCCGGTCCCGGCTGGCAGACGGGGCACCAGTACGTGGGACGTTCGCGTGAGCCGTCGCCCTGCTCGGCCACCCGGATCGGCGTGCCGCAGCGCAGACAGGGGCGGCGGGTGCGGCCGTAGACGTAGAGGTCCTGGCCGCGCCGGCCCGTGGTGTTCCGGACGGTGCGGTCACGGTTGAACTCCAGCAGCTTCCTGGCCAGCTCCGGGAGGCTCGCCATGCGGTCGGCCGGGAGTTCGCCGACGGGCAGCCAGGGCGTGACGTTGAGCAGGAAGCACAGCTCGCTCTTGAACACGTTGCCGATGCCCGCGAGGTTCCGCTGGTCCAGCAGCGCCTCGCCGAGCTCGCGGTCGGGGTCCTTGGCGAGGTTGGCGAGCGCGAGGTCGGCGTCCCAGTCGGGACCCAGCAGATCGGGGCCGAGGTGGCCGACCGCGCGGTCCTCCTCGTCCTCGGTGCGGATCAGCTCCAGCACGGGCAGCCGGTAGCCGACGGCGGTGCGTTCGGCGTTGGCGAGGACGGCGCGGATCTGGTGCGCCGGGCCGCCGTTCCAGCGCTGCCCGGGCGCGTAGATCCGCCAGGAGCCGTCCATCCGCAGATGCGAGTGCAGGGTCAGGCCGCCCTCGATCCGGGTCAGCAGGTGCTTGCCGCGCGCCGTGACGTCCAGCACCGAGCGGCCGGTCAGGTCGGACGTGGCGAAGCGGGGCACGCGCAGATCGCTGCGGACCAGCACCCGGCCGGCGAGGGCGTCGTGCAGCCGTCGCGCGGCCTGCCAGACCGTGTCTCCTTCGGGCATGCGTCAAGAGTGACACGGCCCGGCCGTACACGGTCAGGCGCGCAGCCGCAGTCCCCTCGGGGTGGCCACGAAACCCGCGGTCTCCAGGAGGGCGCCCAGCGGGGACGTCAGGGCCGGGGCGCCGTTGACGCGCTCCACGGTGACCGTGCCGAGGGAGCCCGCACGGGCGGCGGTCGCGAGCGCCTCGGCGGCCGCAGGCAGCCTCGGGTCGTCGGCCGGGTCGGCGCCGGGATCGGCGGGCCAGGCGAGCACCGTCTTGCCGCCGCGCTCCATGTACAGCGTCAGCTCGCCGTCCACCAGCACCACCAGGGAGCCCGCCTTGCGGCCCGGTTTGTGCCCGGCGCCGTCCGGCGGCTCCGGCCAGCCCAGGGCCGCCCCGTAGGCGTTGGCCGGGTCGGCGGCGGCCAGCACCACGGCCCGGGAGGCGCGGTCCGGCCCCGTACGGCGGCCGGCGAACGGGTCGTACGACGGCCCGCCGCCGTTCTGCCAGGGCTGCGAGCCCTGGGCGGCGAGGTCGCGCGGCGAGACGTACTCACCGGGCCGCGAGGGCAGGTACGACGCGTCGTCCCGGCCCGGCGCGAGACCGTAGGGGTCGGACGCCGCGCCGAACGGGGCGGGCGCGTCCGGGGCCGTGTGTCCCTCGCCGCGCTCCCGGGCGTTGGCCGCCGCGCGCAGGCGGTCCACGGCGCCGTCCATCGCGAACTGGGCGGCGCCGAGGCCCTCCACCACGTAGCCGCGCCGGGCCTGTCCGGTCTCCTCGAAGGCGGACAGCACGCGGTACACCGCCGAGAAGCCGCCCTCCACGCCCTCCGCGGAGACGGCGCCCCGGGTCACCACGCCGTGCCGGTCGAGCAGCGTACGGGCCAGGGCGTGGGCGCGGACCGTGGTGTCGCCGTCCCGGTCGGGCAGCAGCGACCAGCGGCCGGCGACGGTGGGCGGGCCCGTACGGGAGGCGCTGCGGGCCGCCGCTGTGAGCGAGCCGTAACGCCCGCGCGGCACCGCGCGCCTGGCGCGGTGGGCGGTGGACCCGGCGGTGCGGCCGGAGCCGAGCACGGCGCGCAGCGGGTTCAGCGTGTCGTTGGTGAGCCGCCCGGACCAGGCGAGGTCCCACAGGGCGTCGGCCAGCTGCACGTCGCCCGCCTCGGGGTGCGTGGTGGCGCGGACCTGGTCGGCGATCTGCCGGAAGAAGAGGCCGTAGCCGCCGGACAGAGCGGCCAGCACGGACTCGTGCAGCGCGGTCGTCTCCAGCGGGTGCGGGGGAGGCAGCAGCAGGGGGGCCGCGTCCGCCAGGTACAGGGAGACCCAGCCGTCCTTGCCCGGCAGCGAACCGGCGCCCGCCCAGACCACCTCCCCGGAGGCGGTCAGCTCGTCGAGCATGGCCGGCGCGTAGTTCGCCACCCGGGACGGCAGGACCAGCTTCTCCAGGGCGGAGGCGGGCACGGACGCGCCCTGCAACTGCTCGACGGCCCGCAGCAGTCCGTCGATGCCGCGCAGGGAGTGGCCCTTGCCCAGGTGCTGCCACTGGGGGAGGAACTGGGCCAGCGCGGCGGGCGGGACCGGCTCCAGCTCGTGCCGCAGCGCGGCCAGGGAACGGCGGCGCAGCCGGCGCAGCACCGCCGCGTCGCACCACTCCTGCCCGATCCCGGCCGGGTGGAACTCGCCCTGCACGACCCGGCCTGCCGCCGAAAGGCGCTGCAGGGCGCCCTCGGTGACGGCCACGCCCAGCCCGAAGCGGGCCGCCGCCGTCGCCGACGTGAACGGGCCGTGCGTGCGCGCGTACCGCGCGAGAAGGTCGCCCAGGGGGTCCTTGACGGGTTCGGTGAACGCCTCGGGCACGCCGACCGGCAGCGCCGTGCCCAGCGCGTCCCGCAGCCGGCCCGCGTCCTCGACGGCCGCCCAGTGGTCCTCGCCCGCGACCCGTACGCGGATGGCGCGCCGCGCGGAGGCCAGCTCCCGCGCCCACTGCGGCTCCGCGCCCCGCTCGGCCAACTCGGCCTCCGTGAGCGGACCGAGCATCCGCAGCAGGTCGGCGACGCTCTCCGCGTCCTTCGCCCGCCGGTCCTCGGTGAGCCACTGCAGCTCGCGCTCCAGCTCCGTGAGCACCTCGGCGTCCAGCAGCTCGCGCAGCTCCGCCTGGCCGAGCAGCTCCGCCAGCAGCCGCGAGTCCAGCGACAGGGCGGCCGCCCGGCGCTCGGCGAGCGGGGAGTCGCCCTCGTAGAGGAACTGGGCGACGTATCCGAACAGCAGGGAACGCGCGAAGGGGGACGGCTCCGGGGTGGTGACCTCGACCAGCCGCACCTTCCGGGACTCCAGGTCGCCCATCAGCTCGACCAGGCCGGGGACGTCGAACACGTCCTGGAGGCACTCGCGGACCGCCTCAAGGACGATCGGGAACGACCCGAACTCGCCGGCCACCTGGAGCAGCTGGGAGGCGCGCTGGCGCTGCTGCCACAGCGGGGTGCGCCGGCCCGGGTTGCGGCGCGGCAGCAGCAGCGCCCGGGCGGCGCACTCACGGAACCGGGAGGCGAACAGCGCGGAGCCGCCGACCTGGTCGGTGACGACCTGGTCGACCTCGCCCTTGTCGAAGACGACGTCGGCGGCGCCCACGGGGGCCCGGTCCGCGTCGTACTCGGAGCCGGCCCGCGACGGCTCCTGGTCGAGCAGGTCCAGGCCCATCAGGTCGGCGTCCGGGAGGCGCAGCACGATGCCGTCGTCGGCGTGCATCACCTGGGCGTCCATGCCGTACCGCTCGGAGAGGCGGGCGCCGAGCGCGAGCGCCCAAGGGGCGTGCACCTGGGCGCCGAACGGGGAGTGCACCACCACCCGCCAGTCGCCCAGCTCGTCGCGGAAGCGCTCCACCACGATGGTGCGGTCGTCCGGGATGTGGCCGCACGCCTCGCGCTGCTCCGCCAGGTACGACAGCACGTTGTCCGCGGCCCAGGCGTCCAGGCCCGCGGCCAGCAGCCGCAGCCGGGCGTCCTCGTCGGACAGCGAGCCCACCTCGCGCAGGAACGCGCCCACCGCCCGCCCCAGCTCCAGCGGCCGGCCCAGCTGGTCGCCCTTCCAGAACGGCAGCCGGCCCGGCACACCCGGCGCGGGGGAGACCAGGACACGGTCGCGCGTGATGTCCTCGATGCGCCACGAGCTGGTGCCGAGCGTGAAGACGTCGCCCACGCGTGACTCGTAGACCATCTCCTCGTCCAGCTCGCCGACCCGGCCCCCGCCCTTCTTGGGGTCGGCGCCCGCCAGGAACACGCCGAACAGGCCGCGGTCGGGGATCGTGCCGCCCGAGGTGACGGCCAGCCGCTGGGCGCCGGGACGGCCGGTGATCTCACCGGTCACCCGGTCCCACACCACGCGCGGGCGCAGCTCCGCGAAGGCGTCCGACGGGTAGCGGCCGGCGAGCATGTCCAGCACGGACGTGAACGCGGACTCGGGCAGCGAGGCGAAGGGGGCCGCCCGGCGGACCATCGCCAGCAGGTCGTCGAACTGCCAGGTGTCCATCGCCGTCATCGCCACGAGCTGCTGCGCCAGGACGTCCAGCGGGTTCGACGGGACGCGCAGGGACTCGATGGCGCCCGTGCGCATCCGCTCCGTGACGACGGCGGCCTGCACCAGGTCGCCCCGGTACTTCGGGAACACCACGCCCGTGGACACCGCGCCCACCTGGTGGCCCGCGCGGCCCACGCGCTGGAGGCCGGAGGCGACCGACGGCGGCGACTCGACCTGCACCACCAGGTCGACGGCGCCCATGTCGATGCCCAGCTCCAGGCTGGACGTGGCGACCACCGCGGGCAGCCGGCCCGCCTTCAGGTCCTCCTCCACCTGGGCGCGCTGCTCCTTGGACACCGAGCCGTGGTGCGCCCGCGCGATGACCGCGGGCGCGCCCTGGGCGGCTCCGGAGTTGCCCATCAGCTCTGCGGGGGAGTGGTGCTCGTCCAACGGCTCGCCGGTGACGCGCTCGTAGGCGATCTCGTTGAGCCGGTTGCACAGGCGTTCGGCGAGGCGGCGGGAGTTGGCGAACACGATGGTCGAGCGGTGGCTCTGCACCAGGTCGGTGATCCGCTCCTCGACGTGTGGCCAGATGGAGGGCTTCTCCGCGCCCTCCGAGCTCTCGGAGACCGGTGAGCCGCCCAGCTCGCCGAGGTCCTCGACCGGCACCACCACGGAGAGGTCGAACTCCTTGCCCGACTCCGGCTGCACGATCTCCGTCTTGCGGCGCGGGGACAGAAAGCGGGCCACCTCGTCCACCGGGCGCACCGTCGCCGACAGGCCGATACGGCGGGCCGGCTTGGGCAGCAGCTCGTCCAGCCGCTCCAGGGACAGCGCCAGGTGCGCGCCACGCTTGGTGCCCGCGACCGCGTGCACCTCGTCGAGGATCACGGTCTCCACGCCCGCGAGCGCGTCGCGCGTGGCGGACGTCAGCATCAGGAACAGCGACTCGGGCGTGGTGATCAGGATGTCCGGCGGCCGCGTGGCGAGGGCGCGGCGCTCGGCGGGCGGGGTGTCGCCGGAGCGGATGCCGACCTTCACCTCCGGCTCGGGCAGCCCCAGGCGCACCGCCTCCTGACGGATGCCGGTCAGCGGGCTGCGCAGATTGCGCTCGACGTCCACGGCGAGGGCCTTCAGCGGCGAGACGTACAGCACCCGGCAGCGCTTCTTGGGGTCGGCCGGCGGGGGCGTCGAGGCCAGCTGGTCCAGGGCGGCGAGGAACGCGGCCAGCGTCTTGCCGGACCCGGTGGGCGCCACCACCAGAACGTCCGAGCCCGCGCCGATGGCCTGCCAGGCGCCGGCCTGGGCGGCGGTGGGCGCGGAGAAGGCCCCCGTGAACCAGCCGCGGGTCGCGGGGGAGAAGCCGTCCAGGGAGCGGCGCGGATCGCTGACCATGGGTCCATCGTGCACCCGGCCACTGACAACCGGGCCGGTCCGGGCGCCGGCCGGGCCGCGTGACAATGACGGTATGGCGGAAACGCGCGGGGAACGGGCGCGGCACTGGCGGTACGAGGAACTGCCCGGTGTCGACCTGCTGCGCGCCCGCTACATCCGCAAGTCGTTCGTCCGGCACACCCACGAGCACTTCGTGATCGCCGCCATCGCCGACGGCGTCGAGGTCTTCCACCACGGCGGCGGCGACCAGTACGCGGGCGCCGGCGCCCTCGCCCTGGTGAACCCGGACACGCCCCACACCGGCCGGGCGGGCGTCCCCGAGGGCTGGCGGTACGGGGCGGTCTATCCGTCGCCGGACGTCGTGGCCGCGATCGCCTCCGAGACCACCACCCTGCGCGGCACCCCCGGCTTCGTCACACCGGTGCTCGACGACCCGTACACGGTGCGGCTGGTCCACCAGGTGCTGCGGGCCACCGACGAGGGCAACGCGCTCGCCGCCGACACCCTGCTGCGGGTCGTGGTCACCCGGCTGCTGCGGCTGAACGGCGGCACGCTGCCCCGGCGCGAGGTCCGCACCGCCGGCGCCCGGACCGCGGCACGCGCGCGTGCCGTGCTCGAGGAGCGCATGGCCGAGCCGCCCACCCTGGAGCGGCTCGCCACCGACCTCGGCACCAGCCCGTTCGCCCTGCTGCGCGCCTTCCGCGCCGCCTACGGGATGCCCCCGCACACCTGGCTCACCGACGCGCGCGTACGACGCGCCCGGCGGCTGCTGGACGCGGGGACGACACCGTCCGAGGCGGCCGTCACCGTGGGGTTCACCGACCAGCCGCACCTCAACCGGCATTTCAGCCGGATCGTCGGCGTCCCGCCGGGCGCCTACCAGCGCGAGCGCAAGAACGTACAAGACGCGCGCGGGGACCTTTCCGTAGCGTCCGGGGCGTGGCAGCGGAACGGACAGCAGAGCACGAGTACGCGGACATACGGTCCGGCACCGGAGACGGGCCCTCCGACGGCGGAGCGAAGCCGGACGGCGCCGTCGTACGGGACGCCCTCGGCGTCGGGGTCGCCGTCGGACTCTCCGGGTTCGCCTTCGGCGTGACCTCGGCGGGCAGCGGGCTCAGCCTGCTCCAGACCTGCGCGCTCAGCCTGCTGGTGTTCACCGGCGCCTCCCAGTTCGCCCTGGTGGGGGCGCTCGCGGCGGGCGGCGGCGCCGTCACGGCCGCCGCGGGAGCGTTCTTCCTCGGCGTGCGCAACGCCTTCTACGGGCTGCGGCTGTCGCAGTTGCTGGCGCTGCCCCGCGCGGTGCGGCCGCTCGCCGCGCAGTGGGTGATCGACGAGACCACCGCCGTCTCGCTCGCCCAGCCCACCCGCCGCGCCGCCCGCATCGGCTTCCTGGTCACCGGGCTCAGCCTCTACGTCCTGTGGAACCTCACCACGCTGCTCGGCGCGCTGGGCGCGGACGCCATCGGCGACACCAAGGCATGGGGCCTGGACGCGGCCGGTCCCGCCGTGTTCCTGGCGCTGCTCGCCCCCATGCTGCGGACCGGCACTGAGCGGGCCGTCGCCGCGCTCGCCGTGCTGCTGGGACTCGGCCTGCTGCCCGTGCTGCCCGCCGGCGTCCCGGTCCTGGTGGCCGCGCTCGCGGCGCCCGCCGTCCTGTGGGCGCACGGCCGCAGGAACGCCTCACGCGCCCGCACGAGGGAGGAGGAGCGGTGAACATCTGGCTCGCGATCGGCCTGACCGTCGTCGGCTGCTACGCCGTGAAGCTCGCCGGGCTGCTGGTGCCCGCAGGCGTCCTCGAACGGCCCCTCGTCCGGCGGCTCGCCGCGCTGCTGCCCGTCGCCCTGCTCGCCGCCCTCACGGCCCAGCAGGCCTTCGCGGACGGCCGCGCCCTGGTGCTGGACGCGCGGGCGGCCGGTCTGGCGGCGGCCGCCGTGGCGCTCCTGCTGCGCGCGCCGTTCCTGCTCGTGGTGGCGGCGGCCGTCCTCGTGACGGCGGGGGTGCGGGCGCTGGGCGGGTGAGGGGGGGGCGCCTTGGCCGGGCTTGTCCGGCCCCTTGGTGTCCTCCTCAGGCGAGTGAGCGGCCGTAGGCGGCCAGGGTGCGCAGTGCCTCGATCGTCGCGAGGGGGCGGGCCTCCAGGAGGGCGACCGGGGTAGGTTCCGGAGCGCCCGGACGCGGGCGGACGGGCCAGCCTCCGTCGGCCTGCTGCCCGGCCGCGAGGACGTCCAGGGACCGCTCCATCTCCGCGTCGGTGAACCACGCGCGCGCCAGTGAGCCCGGGGTGCGCGCGTAGTCGTGCGGGAAGTGGGGGTGGACGGGCGTGTGACTGAGGGCGTCAGCGGGAGCGCTCGGCTGCGCGCCCGGGCCGTCCGGGTCCGGCACCACCAGCCCCTCCCGGCGCACCAGACGGCCCAGCCGCTCGGCGGCGGCCTCCGCGCGGGCGCGGTCCGGGGCGTGGTCCAGGAAGAGCACGGCGGCCTGAACGTCCTCGGGGCGCGCCGCCTCCAGCGACTCCACGGTCCGCCGGCAGAAGTCGGTCGCGCGGAACAGCCACGGGTGCCACACCTCGTTGCGGTGCAGCAGCCCCACCACCGGCGCGGTGGCCGACAGTGCGCCGGGCAGGCGGGCCGCCCCGTCACCGCTCCCGGCCGGGCGCACGGCGGGGAACACGGCGGGAAGCGCCCCCTCCGCCGTCGAGACGGACGTCAGATACCGGCACACGTCCTCCGCGCGGCGCGCGTCGCAGCGTCCCACGGCGTCCAGCACGTGCAGCGCGCGTGCGGTGTGCGCGGGGAGGCTGGCCGGTCCGCGCAGGGCGGGCTCCAGGGCGTGCCCGTAGCCCCCGTCGTCGTTCCGGTACGCCTCCAGCGCGGTCTCCACCGGGCCCGCGGCGCCGTCGCGGAAGTGATGGGCGAACAGGCGCTGCTCCAGTACGCGCGCGGTGAGCCACACGAAGCGCTCCGCGCGCGCCAGCGCGCCCTGCGGAGGGGACGTCGGGCTGAGCGGTACGGCTGCGGTGTCGGCCATGGCACCGACCGTAGGGGCAGGGCGGAGCCCCGCAGGGCCCGTGGCACGGAGCCACCCCCGCAGGCGGGATACTGGGTCGCATGCGGTTGACGGTTTTCTGGGAGCGCATGACGGAGTACTTCGGCGCGGGCTACGCCGACACCTTCGCGCGCGACCATGTCATGTCCGAACTCGGCGGACGGACCGTCCACGAGGCGCTGGCGGCCGGCTGGGACGCCAAGGACGTCTGGCAGGTGGTCTGCTCCGTCATGGACGTCCCCCGGGAACTGCGCTGATCGTCACATGACCCCCACGGGGGCGGACAGGTGTCGTCGCCGTGGGTGAGACTTGGGCCGTGGCAGCCACCGACGAGACCGGGCCCGCGGGCCAGAACACGACCGTGCCCGGCACGCCCCCGCCCGCCGGCCCGCCGGTGGATCCCGCGCCCCGGGCGCACGCCCGGATGCCGCGATGGCTGCCGCGCGCCATGGTGCTCGCGCTCGCGCTGATCGCCGTCTTCCAGCTCGGCAGCTGGGCCTTCCACCAGCTCACCGGGCTGCTGATCAACGTGCTGATCGCGTTCTTCCTGGCGCTCGCCGTGGAACCCGCGGTGAGCTGGATGGCCGCGCGCGGGGTGCGGCGGGGACTCGGCACGTTCCTCGTCTTCGTGAGCGTCCTGGTGGTGGGGGCGGGGTTCGTCACGCTGCTCGGCTCGGTGCTCGCGGAGCAGATCATCAAGATCGTCGAGGACTTCCCGCAGTACCTCGACTCGCTGATCAACTGGATCAACGTCCACTTCCACACCGAACTGCGGCGCGTCGACATCCAGGAGAACCTGCTGCGGTCCGACTGGCTGCGCAACTACGTCCAGAACAGCGCCACCGGCGTGCTGGACGTGTCCGCCCAGGTGCTCGGCGGGCTGTTCCGGCTGCTGACCATCGGCCTGTTCTCGTTCTACTTCGCCGCCGACGGACCGCGGCTGCGCCGCACCATCTGCTCCGTGCTGCCGCCGGCCCGGCAGTCCGAGGTGCTGCGCGCCTGGGAGATCGCCGTGAACAAGACGGGCGGCTACATCTACTCGCGCGGCCTCATGGCCCTCGTCTCGGGCCTCGCGCACTACGTCCTGCTGGAGTTCCTCGACGTCCCGTACGCCCCCGTGCTGGCCGTGTGGGTGGGGCTGGTGTCGCAGTTCATCCCCACCATCGGCACGTATCTGGCGGGCGCGCTGCCCATGCTGATCGCCTTCACGGTCGCGCCCTGGTACGCGGTGTGGGTGCTGGTCTTCGTGGTGGTCTACCAGCAGTTCGAGAACTACGTGCTCCAGCCCAAGCTGACCGCCCGGACCGTCGACATCCACCCGGCGGTCGCCTTCGGATCGGTCATCGCGGGCACCGCCCTGCTCGGCGCGGTCGGCGCCCTGGTCGCCATCCCCGCCGTCGCCACGCTCCAGGCGTTCCTCGGCGCGTACGTGAAGCGGTACGACGTCACCGACGACCCGCGGGTGCACGGGCACCGCGGCTCGGGCGGGCCGGGCGCCTTCGGCCGGCGGGTCCGGGGGCTGTGGGCCCAGCGGCGACCGGAGAGCGGCGGCGCCGGGGCGGCCGGCGCCAGGGCGGCTGGTGCGGGGACGCCTGGCGCTGGTGCGGCCGGGGCTCGGGACGGCGGGACGGCCGGGGCGTGAGGGGCCGGGGTCACTGACGTCGAGGGGGCGTGGGTCCTCCGGCGGTGCGGCTTGACACGAAAATCGAACATCCATTCTTATGGGGGAGCCGGTGAGGCTCAACGCCGGGCGTTCCGCCCTAGTTCGGGTGGGTGGATGCCCGGGTTATCCACAGGCCGGACGTGCGTCGGGGCGCGTTGTCAGTGGCAGGCGTTAGCGTCTTTGACGTGAAGCGATCGACTCAAGCAAACCGGGTGGAACCCATGGCAGGAACCGACCGCGAGAAGGCGCTCGACGCCGCGCTCGCACAAATTGAACGGCAATTCGGCAAGGGCGCGGTCATGCGCATGGGTGACCGGACGAACGAGCCCATCGAGGTCATCCCGACCGGGTCGACCGCGCTCGACGTCGCCCTCGGCGTCGGCGGCCTGCCGCGCGGCCGCGTGGTGGAGATCTACGGACCGGAGTCCTCCGGCAAGACGACCCTGACCCTGCACGCGGTGGCGAACGCGCAGAAGGCCGGCGGCCAGGTCGCGTTCGTGGACGCGGAGCACGCCCTCGACCCCGAGTACGCGAAGAAGCTCGGCGTCGACATCGACAACCTCATCCTGTCCCAGCCGGACAACGGCGAGCAGGCCCTGGAGATCGTGGACATGCTGGTCCGCTCCGGCGCCCTCGACCTCATCGTCATCGACTCCGTCGCGGCGCTCGTCCCCCGCGCGGAGATCGAGGGCGAGATGGGCGACAGCCACGTGGGTCTCCAGGCCCGTCTGATGAGCCAGGCCCTGCGGAAGATCACCAGCGCGCTCAACCAGTCCAAGACCACCGCGATCTTCATCAACCAGCTCCGCGAGAAGATCGGCGTGATGTTCGGCTCGCCGGAGACCACGACCGGTGGCCGCGCGCTGAAGTTCTACGCCTCCGTGCGCATCGACATCCGCCGCATCGAGACCCTCAAGGACGGCACCGAGGCGGTCGGCAACCGCACCCGCTGCAAGGTCGTCAAGAACAAGGTCGCGCCGCCCTTCAAGCAGGCCGAGTTCGACATCCTCTACGGCCAGGGCATCAGCCGCGAGGGCGGTCTGATCGACATGGGCGTGGAGCACGGCTTCGTCCGCAAGGCCGGCGCCTGGTACACGTACGAGGGCGACCAGCTCGGCCAGGGCAAGGAGAACGCCCGCAACTTCCTGAAGGACAACCCCGACCTCGCCAACGAGATCGAGCGGAAGATCAAGGAGAAGCTGGGCGTGGGCGTCCGGCCCGAGCAGCCCTCCGCCGAGGCGGGCGCGGACGCCGCCGCTCCGGCCGAGCCCGCGGCGGTGCCGGCCCCGGCGGCCAAGGGCTCCAAGTCCAAGGCCGCGGCGGCCAAGAGCTGACCCGTGACCCGGCGAACCGACTGGGCCGAGTACGAGTACGAGTACGAGTACGAGGCTCCCGGTCACGAGGCTCCCGGTGTCCCACGGGGGAGGGACGCCGTGGGCGGCGAGGACCCGGCCCTGGGCGGTGACACGGCGTACGACGACGCGGACCCCGGCCTCCCGGAAGCGGGCGGTGGCGGTGGCCGGCGACGTGGCGGTCGTACGGCACGGACGGGTGGCTCGCGTGACGGCGGGCCGCACGGTGGACGCGGACGCCGGCGCCGTTCCTTCGGCGAGGCGGCCGCGGCGGACGGAGGCGCCTCCGACTCGGTGAGGGCAGAGCGGGAGGAACCTCCGGGGGACCCGGTGGAGCGGGCGCGGGCGATCTGCCTGCGGCTGCTCACCGGGACCCCGCGCACCCGGAAGCAGCTCGCCGACGCCCTCCGCAAGCGGGAGATCCCCGACGAGGCCGCCGAGGAGGTGCTGTCCCGGTTCGAGGAGGTCGGACTGATCAACGACAGCGCCTTCGCGGACGCCTGGGTGGAGTCCCGGCACCACGGCCGCGGGCTGGCCCGGCGCGCCCTCGCCCGGGAGCTGCGCACCAAGGGCGTGGACTCCGCGCTGATCGACGAGGCCGTCTCCCGGCTCGACTCCGAGCAGGAGGAGGAGACCGCCCGCGAACTGGTCGCCCGTAAGCTGCGCGCCACCCGCGGGCTCGACCGCGACAAGCGGATACGCCGCCTCGCCGGCATGCTCGCCCGCAAGGGCTACCCGGAGGGCCTGGCCCTCCGCGTGGTCCGCCAGGCGCTGGAGGAGGAGGGCGAGGACACCGAGTTCCTCGGCGACGAGGGGTACTGAGCGAGCACCCGGACGCCAGGGCACCCGAACAACCGGGCGCTTCGCTACAGGGCCGCCGTCGTCACCGGAAGTCCCGCCGCCCGCCAGGCCTGGAAGCCGCCGACCAGATCGGTGGCCCGGTGCAGTCCCAGCCGGTGGAGGGACTCCGCCGCCAGGCTGGAGGCGTACCCCTCGTTGCAGATCACCACGATGCGCAGGTCATGACCCGTGGCCTCGGGGAGACGGTGGCTGCCCCGCGGGTCCAGCCGCCACTCCAGTTCGTTGCGCTCGACGACCAGCGCGCCCGGAATCAGCCCGTCCCGCTCCCGCAGGGCGGCGTAACGGATGTCCACGAGGAGCGCCTCGCCGGACCGCCAGGCGTCGTACGCCTCGCGGGCCTCGATGCGCGCGTATCCGGCGCGAACGCGCTCCAGCAGTTCGTCGATGCCGGGCGGCCGTCCATCGTCCCGGGCCGTGTGCTGCTCGGACTCGGCCCCGGTCACTGCCAGTCCTCCGGGCGTTCGACCTGCTCCAGGCGCAGGATTTGGCCTGCGCGGCTGTAGCGGCGGATCCGCGGCAGCGGCGGGTAATAGGCGTGCACGGAGATCGCATGCCGCTCCGTGGACTCGTTCAGCACCTCGTGCACATGGTGGCGGCCGAAGGCGCGGCCCTGTCCTGCCGTCAGCCGGCGCTCCCGGTCGACGCCCTCGGCGAGTTCGAGGGTCGTCCAGCCGTCGGTGGGCAGCCGCACGGCGAGCGCGTTCTCCTTCAGCTCGCCCGACGCGGTCATGAACGCGCCGACGGAGTCCGCGTGGTCGTGCCAGCCCGTGCCGGTGCCGGGCGGCCAGCCGATCAGCCAGGCCTCGCTGCCGCCCGGCCCGTCGAGCCGCACCCACGTCCGCCCCTCGGGGTCGAGGGGCAGCGAGGCGATCAGATCGGCGTCGGCGACGGCACGCCGTACGAAGTCGAGGAGTTCGGCCTGGGTCGGCGCGGATGCGGATGCGCGCGCGGAGACGGAGGCAGGGGCAGCGGGGGAGACAGACATGTGCACCGTCCTGGAGGTGAAGTCGCGGAACGCGCGCGGGGACGACGCCGTCCGGGACGACGGTCAGGGCGCGCGGAAAGAAGGGGGAACGACGCGAATCAACAGGACGGGCGACACACGCAGCCCGCGTAGCGGAGCAGGTCCATGTGGACCCTCCGCCACAGGTGCACGCGGGTGTCGGTCATGGGCGGGAGTACACCACGGGGCCGCGACCACGTTCAACCGCTCGCCACGATGTGGACGCCGGCGTGGCGTGCGCGCCCGCGTTCAGCGCACCCCACTGCTCCGAAGCGCCCCCGTTCAGCACCCTCGCCACCTCACCGAACCGCCGCCAAGCGGCCTCCGCGCCTCACCGCGCCCGAGCCCCCGCGTCCTCCCGGGCCCCCGCCCCCGGCGACCGGCCGTCGGCCCCCGCCTCCGACGTCGCCGCGCCCGACGGCCCGCCCAGGGCCGCTTCCGCCGCCGCGTACAGGTCCGCCGGGCGGACGCCGTTGAGCGCCGTGACGAGGTGGCCGTCGGGGCGGAGGAGCAGGACCGTGTGGGCCGCCGCGCCCGGGTAGCTCTCGGCGACCAGCAGTTCCGCGCGGTGCGGCAGTGCGGAGACCGCCGCCGCGAGCCGCGGCATGATGCCGGCGGAGACCCAGTGGCGGCGTTCCCACACCCCCGTGCCCGGGGCGATCAGCACCACCAGCAGGGCGCCGCGCCCGAGCCGGTCCCGCAGGCGGACGAAGGTGCCGTCCTCGGCGGTGACCGTGACGTCCGTGACCTGGGCTCCCGGCGCCGTGCCGACCGGCGCCTCGCCCTCCAGGCGGCCGGGCGCGAGCGGCGAGCCGGCGTACGTGCCGGGCGCGCCCAGTGCTCCGCGCCCGAGGTGACCGTCCATCAGGAGCGTGTCGAGGCTGCGCGAGGAGCCGGGGACGTAGGTGCGCAGCCCTCCGCCGCCTCGCAGCAGCGGCAGTGCCTGGTCGGCGGCGCGCAGCCGGGAGGCGAGGAGGGCGCGGCGCTCGGTCTGGTAGCTGTCGAGGAGCGCCTCGTGCGGGCCGTGATGCCAGGCCAGGGCCAGTTTCCAGGCGAGGTTGTCGGCGTCGCGCAGCCCCTCGTCCAGCCCGTGCGTGCCCAGCGCGCCGAGCAGGTGGGCCGCGTCGCCGGCGAGGAAGACGCGGTCGGCCCGCCAGCGCCGGGCCAGCCGGTGGTGGACGGTGTGCACGCCGGTGTCGAGGAGTTCGTACGGCGGCACCGTGCCGTTGTTCCAGCCGGCCAGGGTCTCCCGGATGCGGGTGAGCAGGATCTCGGGGGTGACCAGGTCCTTGCCCGGCGGCAGCAGCCAGTCCAGGCGCCACACCTCGTCCGGCAGGGGACGGGCGGTGATCTCCCCGGCGGAGGGGCCGGAGGTGCGCCAGGGCGGTGAGCGGTGCAGCAGGGCCTCGTCCTGCCAGGGGAGTTCGGTGCGCAGGGCGGCGACGGCGTGACGTTCCACCGCGGTGCGGCCGGGGAAGCGGATGTCCTGGAGCTTGCGCACGGTGGAGCGCGGGCCGTCGCAGCCGACCAGGTAACTGCCGCGCCACCAGGTGCCCGAGGCGCCCCGGGTGTGGGCGGTGACGCCGGACCGTTCCTGCTCCAGGGCGTCGAGCCGGCTGTCCACGGCGACCTTGACGAGCCGTTCGTTCTCCAGGGCGGCGCGCAGGGCGCCGGTGAGGACGTGCTGGGCGATGTGCAGGGGAGCGGCCTCGGCGTCCTCGAAGGCCACCTCGTTCGTCACCTGCTTGCGCCGCACCGACCGCCATCCGGCCCAGCGGAAGCCCGCGTGGTCGAGGGCCAGGCCGGTCAGCCGCTCCATCAGCGCGGCGGTGTCCTCGCGCAGCACGACCGTTCGGGCGGGCCGGGGGTCGTCCTTGCCCGGGCCCTCGTCGAGGACCACGCACGGCACGTCCTGACGCGCCAGCGCCAGCGCCAGCGTGAGCCCGACGGGCCCCGCTCCGACGACGATCACCGGGTCCACGGCGCGGCGCTCCCTGCTCGGAGTGACGTCGGGGAGGACGTGGGGGAACAGGAAGGTGGAGCAGGGTGCACGATCACAGAACGTATGCAACCCATTGCCGGTGCTTGCGTCAAGTGACCGAAGGGCGGTGGCGATCATGAGCTGTCGCGGGAGCCGTCCCAGCATGTGACAGTTCATCACATGAGTCAGGGGCGCATCGCTCATCCGTCACGGTGACGACGGCCGGTCACCGGCATGACTGTGGCCCGCCGTTCCCGGCGGGCCACAGTCATGTCACGTGCGGTCGAGTGTCAGACCTTGTCGGTCTTGTGCGGACCGCCGACCTCGGCCGCGTTGATGTCGTCGACGTCCTCGACGCCCAGCACCGCACCCGTGCTGCGCTTGCTGCGGCGCAGGCGCGCCTCGAGCCAGGAGGCGAAGGAGGTGAGGGCGAAGTTGAGCGCGATGAACAGCACGGCGACCACGGTGAAGCTGGCGATCACGTTGGCGCCGTAGTAGCCGCTCATCGTGTTGGCCGAGGCGAGCAGCTCGGGGAAGGTGAGGACGGCGCCGCCGAGGGCGGTGTCCTTCACGATGACGACGAGCTGGCTGACGATGGCCGGGAGCATCGCGGTGACCGCCTGCGGCAGCAGGACCAGCCGCATCAGCTGGTTCTTGCGCAGGCCGATCGCCATCGCGGCCTCGGACTGGCCCTTGGGGAGGGACAGGATGCCGGCGCGCACGATCTCCGCGAGGACGGAGGCGTTGTAGAGCACCAGGCCCGTGACGACCGCGTACAGCGGGCGGTCGTCGGAGCTGACGTTGGTGTACTCGGCGAACAGCGCCAGGCCGAAGATCATCAGTACCAGCACGGGGATGGCGCGGAAGAACTCCACCACGATGCCGGCCGGGACGCGGACCCAGGCGTGGTCCGAGAGCCGGGCGATGCCGAGGACCGCGCCGAGCGGCAGCGCGATGATCACCGCGAGCACGGCGGCCTTCAGCGTGTTCTGCAGACCCGGCCAGATGTACGTGGTCCAGGCCTCGGTGCCGGTGAAGAACGGCTTCCACAGGGCCCACTCCAGCTGGCCCTTGTCGTTGAGGGTGCTGAACACCCACCACAGCAGGGCGGCGAGTGCGAGGAGGAAGACCACCGTGAAGACGGCGTTCCGCCGCTTGGCGCGGGGGCCCTGGGCGTCGTAGAGAACGGAGCTCATCGCTTCACCGCCACCTTCTTGCCCACCCAGCCGAGGAACAGGCCGGTCGGCAGCGTCAGAACCACGAAACCGAACGCGATGACCGCGGAGATCAGCAGCAGCTGCGCCTCGTTCTCGATCATCTCCTTCATCAGCAGCGCCGCCTCGGCGACGCCGATCGCGGCGGCCACCGTGGTGTTCTTGATGAGCGCGATGAGGACGTTCGCCAGCGGACCGACGGACGATCGGAACGCCTGGGGCAGCACCACGAGGCCCAGCACCTGGTTGAAGTTCAGCCCGAGCGCGCGGGCCGCCTCCGCCTGGCCGACCGGCACGGTGTTGATGCCGGAGCGCAGCGCCTCGCACACGAAGGCCGAGGTGTACAGGATCAGACCGAGGACGGCGAGCCGGAAGTTGATCGATTCGAAGTCGTCCGCGCCGAGGTTGACGCCCAGGGTCTGGTTGAGGCCGAGTGACGTGAACAGGATGATGACGGTCAGCGGGATGTTCCGCACGATGTTCACGTACGCGGTCCCGAAGCCGCGCATCAGCGGCACCGGACCGACGCGCATGGCGGCCAGCAGGGTGCCCCAGATCAGGGAGCCGACGGCGGAGAGCACAGCGAGCTGCACCGTCGTCCAGAACGCCCCCAGCAGGTCGTAATCTTCAAGAAAATCGAACACGATCTCCCGCGCTTCCGCGTGTAGGGGTGCATGCCCCGGTGCGCCGCCCCGGACCGGGGGCGGCGCACTCCGTCAGGCGTTGCCTCAGCTCTTGATGTCGCCGATCTTCGGCGCGGGCTCGTTCTTGTAGTTGGCGGGGCCGAAGTTCTCCTTCACGGCCGTCTCCCAGCTACCGTCCGAGACCATCTCCTCAAGGGCCTTGTTGATCTTGTCCTTGAGGTCGCTGCCCTTCTTGACGCCGATGCCGTAGTTCTCGTTCGTCAGCTTGAAGCCGCCGAGCTTGAACTTGCCCTTGAACTGCTCCTGGGCGGCGTAGCCGGCGAGGATCGAGTCGTCCGTGGTGAGCGCGTCGACGGCGCCGTTCTGCAGACCGGGCAGGCAGGCCGAGTACGTCGGGTACGGCTGGAGCTGGGCCTTGGGCGCCAGCTTCTCCTTGACGTTCTGCGCCGAGGTGGAACCGGTGACGGAGCAGAGCTTCGCGTCGTTCAGGTCCTCAGGCGACTTGATCTTGTCGTCGTCGGCGCGGAGCAGCACGTCCTGGTGGGCGAGCAGGTACGGGCCGGCGAAGTCGACCTTCTCCTGGCGCTCCGGGGTGATCGAGTAGGTGGCGGCGATGAAGTCGACGTCACCGCGCTGGAGCATCGTCTCGCGGTCGGCGCTCTTCGACTCCTTCCACTCGATCTGGTCCTCCTCGTAACCGAGCTTCTTGGCGACGTAGGTGGCGACGTCCACGTCGAAGCCCGCGTAGCCCTGCGGGGTCTTCTGGCCGAGGCCCGGCTGGTCGAACTTGATGCCGATCGTGATCTTGTCCTTGCCGCCGCCCGAGGAGGAGCCGCCGTCGCTGTCGTCACCGCCGCACGCGGTGGCGGTCAGGGCGAGGGCGAGGACGGTGGCCGAGGCGGCGGTGACCTTGCGGAGCTTCATGGTGCACATCCTTTGACTGGTGAAGTGATGCGGCCCGGTCAATGTCCGGTGACGCAGGTCGGCAGGGCGCGGGCGCCGCGCCTCAGTGGTGAAGGATCTTCGACAGGAAGTCCTTGGCACGGTCGCTGCGCGGGTTGCTGAAGAACTGGTCCGGCGTCGCCTGCTCGACGATGCGGCCGTCCGCCATGAACACCACGCGGTTCGCGGCCGAACGCGCGAAGCCCATCTCGTGGGTGACGACGATCATGGTCATGCCGTCACGGGCGAGCTGCTGCATGACCTCGAGAACCTCGTTGATCATCTCGGGGTCGAGAGCCGACGTCGGCTCGTCGAACAGCATGACCTTGGGCTCCATCGCCAGGGCCCGCGCGATGGCGACGCGCTGCTGCTGACCACCGGAGAGCTGTGCGGGGTACTTCTCGGCCTGCGCGGCCACGCCGACCCGGTCGAGGAGGGCACGCGCCCGCTCCTCGGCCTCCTTCTTGTCCTTCTTCCGGACCTTGACCTGTCCGAGCGTCACGTTCTCGAGCACGGTCTTGTGCGCGAAGAGGTTGAAGGACTGGAAGACCATCCCCACGTCGGCACGGAGCCGTGCGAGCGCCTTGCCCTCCTCGGGCAGGGGCTTGCCGTCGATCGTGATCGAGCCGGAGTCGATCGTCTCCAGACGGTTGATGGTGCGGCACAGGGTGGACTTCCCGGACCCGGAGGGTCCGATGACCACGACGACTTCGCCACGGGCGATCGTGAGGTCGATGTCCTGGAGAACGTGCAACGCGCCGAAGTGCTTGTTGACGCTCTTCAGGACGACCAGATCGCCGGTCGCGGCCACATCTTCCTTGGCCACCGATACTTCGGTCATCGCTCTCAGGCTCCGTCCTCCTCGGTTTCGGAGGACAGTAGTAACCCTTCAGACCTGCGTCATTACATCTGAGGGGAATCTGAGCATCACGATCCGATAGCAATCGGACACCTGTCGTAGCACTTGTGAGCAGGAACGCGTCCGCGCGAGGCAACGGTACCGAAGCGCAACCGGAACCCTCTTGACGCCGTCCTCCCTCATCGGCGTGACTGCAAGGTGCACCCACGTGTGCCCATGATGAACCCACCTGATGAGTACATCCGACAGGCGTACGGCCGATGAACCGAAGGGGGCCCTGGTGAGACTGCTGCTCGTCGAGGACGACAACCACGTCGCCGCGGCCCTGTCGGCCGTCCTGGCCCGCCACGGCTTCGACGTCACCCACGCGCGCAGCGGCGAGGAGGCCCTCCAGGCGCTCGTCCCGGAGAGCGACGGCTTCGGCGTCGTCCTGCTCGACCTCGGCCTGCCCGACCAGGACGGATACGAGGTCTGCGGCAAGATACGCAAGCGCACCAGCACCCCCGTGATCATGGTCACCGCGCGCTCCGACGTACGCTCCCGCATCCACGGCCTCAACCTCGGCGCCGACGACTACGTGGTGAAGCCGTACGACACCGGGGAGCTGCTCGCCCGCATCCACGCCGTCAGCCGCCGCACCACGCACGAGGAGGCCACCGGCGCCACAGAGACCCGGGTGCTCCTCGGCCCGGTGCGCATCGAGCTGCCCACCCGGCAGGTCAGCGTCAACGGCACGCCCGTCCAGCTCACCCGGAAGGAGTTCGATCTGCTCGCGCTCCTGGCGCAGCGGCCGGGGGTGGTCTTCCGCCGGGAGCAGATCATCAGCGAGGTGTGGCGCACCAGCTGGGAGGGGACCGGCCGCACCCTTGAGGTGCACGTGGCCTCCCTGCGCTCCAAGCTGCGCATGCCCGCCCTGATCGAGACCGTGCGCGGCGTCGGCTACCGGCTCGTCGCGCCCGCGGCGTAGCGGGGCCGGGTGCACACACGACTGCTGCCGCTGCTCATCGTCCTGATGGCGGCCGTCCTGCTCGCCCTCGGCGTGCCCCTCGCCGTCAGCCTCGCCGGCGCCCAGCAGCAGAAGGTCGTCGTCGACCGGATCGACGACACCGCCCGCTTCGCGGCCCTCGCCCAGTTCGTCACCGAGCCCGCCGACAGCTCCGGCGGCGACATCAACGAGCGCCGCGAGACCCTCAGCAGCGAGCTGCGCAGCTACCACGAGGTGTACGGCATCCGCGCCGGCGTCTTCTACCGCAACGACGCCCCCATGGCGCACGCCCCCGACGACTTCTTCCTGCCCCGCGCCGGCGAGGTCCGCGCCGCCTTCGAGGAGGCGCTGCTCAGCCGCCGCAGCCACGACCCCGAGCAGGTGTGGCCCTGGCAGCGGCGCAGCCTGGTCGTCGCCTCACCGGTCATCCGGGACGGCGACGTCGTCGCTGTCGTGGTCACCGACTCGCCCACCGGGCCGATGCGGTCCCGCATCCTCCAGGGCTGGCTGGTCATCGCCGCGGGGGAGGCCGCCGCGATGCTGCTGGCCGTCGGCGCGGCCCTCCGGCTCACCGGCTGGGTGCTGCGCCCCGTACGCGTCCTCGACGCCACCACCCACGACATCGCCACGGGCCGGCTGAAGTCCCGCGTCGCGGTGGCCGGCGGACCGCCCGAGCTGCGCCGGCTCGCGCGTTCCTTCAACGAGATGGCGGACAACGTCGAGAACGTGCTGGAACAGCAGCGCGCCTTCGTCGCCGACGCCTCCCACCAGCTGCGCAACCCCCTGTCCGCGCTGCTGCTGCGCATCGAGCTGCTCGCCCTGGAGCTGCCCGAGGGCAACGAGGAGATCGCCTCCGTGCGCGCCGAGGGCAAACGGCTCGCGCAGGTCCTGGACGACCTGCTGGACCTGGCGCTGGCCGAGCACAGCGAGCCCGACCTCCAGATCGTCGACATCGGCGCCCTGGCCGCCGAGCGGGTCGCCGCCTGGTCGCCGTCCGCCGACGCCAAGGACGTCACCCTGACCGGCGTCTGCCCGGCGACCACCGCGTGGGCGGACCCGGTGGCGCTGTCCAGCGCGCTGGACGCGGTCATCGACAACGCGGTGAAGTTCACCCCGTCCGGCGAGACGGTGGAGGTGACCGTCGCCTCCAACGGCGACACGGCGACCGTCGTCGTCACCGACAACGGCCCCGGACTGACCGACGAGGAGCTGAACCGCGTCGGCGACCGCTTCTGGCGCAGCGGGCGGCACCAGAACATCAAGGGCTCGGGCCTCGGCCTGTCCATCTCCCGGGCGCTGCTCGCCGCGGGCGGCGGCTCCCTGACGTACGAGCGGCACGAGCCGCACGGACTGAGGGTGACCGTGAGCGTGCCGCGCAACGCCCCCGCGGCGGAGGCGGACGGTCAGGGCTTGACGGACCGGTAGTAGCGGCGGGCGCCCTCGTGCAGCCGCAGCGGATCGGTGTAGATGGCGGTGCGCACGTCGACGAGCTGCGCGGAGTGCACATGGGCGCCGATGCCGTCACGGCTCTTCAGCACGATGCGGGTCAGCCACTCGGTGAGCCGGGGGTCGGCGTCCGCGCGCGTGATCAGCAGGTTGGACACCGCCATGGTCGGCACGGACGAGCCGAGCTGACTGCCCGGGTAGGCCGACTCGGGGATGTTCGTGGCGCGGTAGTAGCGGGCGCTCCTGCCCTGGTCGTGCACCTTCGCCACCAGGGAGGCGTCGATCGGCACGAACCGCAGCGCGGACTCCTCGGCGTACTTCTTCAGACCGTCCGTGGGCAGCCCGCCCGACCAGAAGAAGGCGTCCAGACCGTGCCCCAGACGCCCGGGCCCGGTGTCGATGCCGTCCGGGGACGCCACGATGTCCCGCTCCGGGTCGATCCCGGCCGCCCGCAGCAGCCGGTTGGCGATGAGCCGCACCCCGGACTTCGGCGGCCCTATGGCGACCCGCTTGCCCCGCAGATCGGCGACGGTGTCGATGCCCGAGCCGGGCGCGACGGCGAGCTGCACGTAGTCGTCGTACAGGCGCGCCACCCCGCGCAGCCCGTCGGCGCCGGTGCGCCCCTCCTGCCGGTACGTCTCCACGGCGTCGGCCGCCGCGAGGGCGAAGTCGGCCTGCCCGGTGGCGACCCGGCGGACGTTCTCCCAGGAGCCGTCGCTGGTCTCCAGCCGCACCTGAAGCTCGGGCATGTCCTTGCCGAGCGCGGTCCGCAGCAGCTCGCCGTACTTCTGGTAGACGCCCGCACGGGTGCCCGTGCTCATGGTGATCGTCCCGCCGGGCGGCTCCTCGCGCCACGGCGCGACCCACCACAGCAGCAGCCCGAGCACCACGAGACCGGCGGCCGCGCCCCGCAGGGCCCGCCGCCTGCCGATGCGGGACAGCACGTGGGACATGGCCGCGATCCTGCCAGCCCGCCGCCCCGCTGACCAGGGCGGAACTCACAGGACGGCCGCCGGTGTCGGACCCGGCCGCTACAGTCCCCGCCATGAGCGAGTCCCCCGCCGACCTGGTCCGCGAGTTCCACCGTGCCTTCGGGCTCGACGTCCGCGACACCCCGACCGAGATCCCGCCGGACCTCGCCGCCCACCGCGGCGAGCTGCTCGCGGAGGAGGCCGGAGAGGTCGCCGAGGTGTCGGTCACCGGCCCGCTCGACCGGCTCGCCCACGAACTGGCCGACGTCGTCTACGTCGCCTACGGCACCGCCCTGGTCCACGGCATCGACCTCGACGCGGTCATCGCCGAGATCCACCGCTCCAACATGACCAAGCGGGGCCCCGACGGCCAGGTCAGCCGCCGCCCCGACGGCAAGGTCCTCAAGGGCGACCACTACGAGGCCCCGGACGTGGGCGCGGTGCTGCGGCGGCAGGGCTGGCCGGGCCGGCCGTAGCGGCGCACGGCCAGTGAAGTGCGTGAACCCCGGGCCGAGTTGACGCGATCGCTGTAGCCTCCACCGATGACGTCCCCCATCGAGTCCGCGCCGACGCCGCCCGCCTCCGACGCCGAGTGCCTCGCGCTCACCCGGCAACTGCGGCGCCGGGGCACCGTCGTGCTCTCGCTGTTCGCCCTGGCCTGGGCCCTCGCGGGAGCCTCCGGCACCGGCTCGGCGACGGACGCGGTGCCGGTGGCCGTCGAGGCGGCGGCGCTCGCGATCACGGCGGTCGCGCTCCGCCTCGGGCTTCGCAAGGACGCCCGGCCCTCGCCGCGGACGGTGGACCTGCCCGAGAACTGGGCGCGCGGAGTGGGCGTCGTCAACGTCCTCGAACTGCTCGCGATCGTGGCCGTCGTCGCCGCGGCCAACGCCTCCGGACGCCCGGCGTTCGTCCCGGTCGGCATCGCGCTCGTCGTCGGCCTGCACTTCTTCCCGCTCGCCCGGCTGTACGACCAGTGGCAGTACCGGTGGACGGGCGCGCTCATGACGGCGGTGGCGGTCGCCGGCGCCGTGCTGGTCCTGGCCGGTCTGTCCGCCGAGACCGTGCGGGTCGTGGTGGGTCTGGCCTGCGCCGCGGTCCTCTGGGCGTCCGCCTGCCACCTGGCCGTACGCGGCTGAGCCACCTGGCCGTACGGACGCGACGGGCAACACCGGGCGGAGCCGCTCCGGCAAACGCCTACCCTTGTTGCCATGACCAGCAGCAGTGACCGGAGCCCCGCCGTGGACGTTCTCCCGACCAGGACCTACGAGATTCGCACCTACGGGTGTCAGATGAACGTCCACGACTCCGAGCGCCTCGCCGGGCTGCTGGAGGACGCCGGGTACGTCCGCGCCCCCCAGGGCTCCGACGGCGACGCCGACGTCGTCGTGTTCAACACCTGCGCCGTGCGCGAGAACGCCGACAACAAGCTGTACGGCAACCTCGGCCACCTCGCGCCCAAGAAGGCGAGCCGCCCCGGCATGCAGATCGCGGTCGGCGGCTGCCTCGCGCAGAAGGACCGCGACACCATCGTCAAGCGCGCCCCCTGGGTGGACGTCGTCTTCGGCACGCACAACATCGGCAAGCTGCCCGTCCTGCTGGAGCGCGCCCGCGTCCAGGAGGAGGCGCAGGTCGAGATCGCCGAGTCGCTGGAGGCGTTCCCCTCCACGCTGCCCACCCGCCGCGAGAGCGCCTACGCGGCCTGGGTGTCGATCTCCGTCGGCTGCAACAACACCTGCACCTTCTGCATCGTCCCCGCCCTGCGCGGCAAGGAGAAGGACCGCCGCCCCGGCGACATCCTCGCCGAGATCGAGGCGCTGGTCGCCGAGGGCGTCTCCGAGATCACCCTGCTCGGCCAGAACGTCAACGCCTACGGCTCCGACATCGGCGACCGCGAGGCCTTCAGCAAGCTGCTGCGCGCCTGCGGCACGATCGACGGCCTGGAGCGGGTCCGCTTCACCTCCCCGCACCCCCGCGACTTCACCGACGACGTCATCGCCGCCATGGCCGAGACGCCCAACGTGATGCCGCAGCTCCACATGCCGCTCCAGTCCGGCTCCGACCCGGTCCTGAAGGCCATGCGCCGCTCCTACCGGCAGGAGCGCTTCCTCGGGATCATCGAGAAGGTCCGCGCCGCCATCCCGCACGCGGCGATCAGCACCGACATCATCGTGGGCTTCCCCGGCGAGACCGAGGAGGACTTCCAGCAGACCCTGCACGTCGTCCGCGAGGCCCGCTTCGCCCAGGCGTTCACCTTCCAGTACTCCAAGCGGCCCGGCACCCCGGCCGCCGAGATGGACGGGCAGATCCCCAAGCAGGTCGTCCAGGAGCGCTACGAGCGCCTCGTCGCCCTCCAGGAGGAGATCTCCTGGGAGGAGAACAAGAAGCAGGTCGGCCGCACCCTTGAGCTGATGGTCGCCGAGGGCGAGGGCCGCAAGGACGACACCACCCACCGCCTGTCCGGCCGCGCCCCCGACAACCGCCTGGTGCACTTCACCAAGCCGGACCAGGAGGTCCGCCCCGGCGACGTCGTCACGGTCGAGATCACCTACGCCGCCCCGCACCACCTGCTCGCCGAGGGCCCCGTCCTCGACGTGCGCCGCACGCGCGCGGGTGACGCCTGGGAGAAGCGCACCGCGGAGAAGGCGGCCAAGCCCGCGGGCGTGCTGCTCGGACTGCCGAAGGTGGGCGTGCCCGAGCCGCTGCCGGCGGTCACCGGCGGCTGCGCCGTCGACTGACGCCACTGCCCGTACCCGCCGCGACGGGCGGGTACGGGCGGCCGCAGTAGGCTGCTGATCATGCTTGTCGCCGCCGCAGCCTGCCCCTGCCCGCCGCTGCTCGTGCCCGAGGTCGCCGCCGGCGCCGCCCCGGAGCTGGACGCCGCGCGCGCCGCCTGCACGGACGCGCTCGGCGTGCTCGCCGCCGCCCGCCCCGACCTGCTCGTGGTCGTGGGTCCGGACGCCGGCACGCGTGACCATCCGGCGGGCACCCGGGGCTCCTTCCGCGGTTTCGGCGTCGACCTGGACGTACGGCTGGGGGACGGCGACGGTGGCGACGACGGTGGCGCCGGTGGTGATGGCGTGGCCGGCGGGGAACTGCCGTACGGGCTCGCCGTGGGCGCCTGGCTGCTGGGGCGGACCGGGTGGGCCGGCGCGCCCGTCGAGGGGCGGGGCGTGGGGGAGACCCTCGCGCCCGACGCGTGTCTCGCGGAGGGGCGGCGGCTGGCCGGCCGGGCCGACCGGGTGGCGCTGCTGGTGATGGGCGACGGCAGCGCCTGCCGCACCCTCAAGGCGCCCGGCTACCTGGACGAGCGCGCGGCGCCCTTCGACGCGGAGATCGCCCGCGCGCTCGGCACGGCCGACACGGCGGCCCTGCGCGCGCTGGACGCCGGACTGGCGCGCGAGCTGAGGGTGTCGGGCCGCGCGCCCTGGCAGGTGCTGGCAGGGGCGGCCGAGGGCAACACCGGTCTGTCGGGCGCGCTGCTTCATGACGACGCGCCGTACGGCGTCGGGTACATGGTGGCGACCTGGTCGTAGGCGCGCACACGGGAACGGCGCGCACGCGAGCGGCGGCGCGCGGGAACGGCGCGTACGGGAGCGGCGGTGCGCGGGAACGGCGGTGCGCGGGAACGGCGCGTGCGGGAACGGCGCGTACGGGAACGGCGGTGCGCGGGAACGGCGCGCACGCGAGCGGCGGTGCGCGGGAACGGCGCGCACGGGAACGGCGCGTACGGGAACGGCGCGTACGCGAGCGGCGGT
>NZ_JBHRWL010000006.1:110106-464207 GCF_042647945.1 Streptomyces lusitanus | reverse complement strand
CGGACGGCCGGGGCGGGATGCCCCGGCCGTCCGCCGTTCGTCTGCCGCCGCTCAGGAGGCGGGCGGCGGTCCGGCCGGCGGTGTGGTGCCGCCGCCCGCGCCCGGACCGGGGTCGTTCTTGTGCGAGAAGCGGTCCACGGCCTCCTTGGCCTTCCCCGTGCCCGACTGGATCCGGTCGCTGTACTTGCCCTTGGTCCGCCGGTCGACGGTCTGCGCCGCCTTGTCCAGGCCGTGCTGGATCTTGTCCTCGTGCTGCTGCGCGAGGCCGGAGACCTTGTCCTTGGCAGGACCGAGCTTGGCCTTCAGATTGTCCAGGAGACCCATGATGTACCTTCCCTCGCGGCACGCTACGTGCGGGCGCCCTCGCCGGCCTCGGTGTCGGCGGCCTTGCCGGACTGCTGCTTCGGGATGTCGACGCCTTCCGTGACGGTGGCCTCGCCGGACTCCTTCACCGGCGTCTCGGAGGCGGCGGTGGCCTCGTCGGCCGCGGTCGTGGCCTCGGGCTCGGCCGTCGCCGCCGTGCCGTCCGTACCGGTCCCCGCCTTCTGCCCGTCGGTCTTCTGCCCGTCCGTCTTCTCCCCGTCGGTCCGGGCCTCGGCCGCCGCTGTCTCTCCCGTGGTCTTCGACCTCCGAAAAAGTCGTGCAAAAACGCCCATATCCACTCCATACGTTACTCGTGCGGGCGAAATTCCGCGTAGCCCGGTGTGTCCATCCGTGTGAGCCGGGCGAGCGCCACCGCGATCCGGCGGCAGGAACCTCGAACGGGCAACGACCCGGCGGACCCCGCGTCACGTAACCCGTTCGAGAGCCGCCCTCGAGGTTTGGGAGACTGGATCGGTGAGCAGCGCACCCCACGCCCCCCGCGTCATCGCCGTCGTCGGTCCCACCGCGGCCGGAAAGTCCGATCTGGGCGTCTTTCTGGCCCAGCGGCTGGGCGGCGAGGTCGTCAACGCCGACTCCATGCAGCTCTACCGGGGGATGGACATCGGTACCGCCAAGCTGACGCCCGAGGAGCGCGGCGGGATCCCGCACCACCTGCTCGACGTCTGGGACGTCACCGAGACCGCCTCCGTCGCCGAGTACCAGCGGATGGCCCGGGAGCGGATCGACGCGCTGCTCGCCGAGGGGCGCTGGCCGGTCCTGGTCGGCGGCTCCGGCCTGTACGTCCGCGGGGCCGTCGACAACCTGGAGTTCCCCGGCACCGACCCGGAGGTCCGGGCGCGGCTGGAGGAGGAGCTGGCCCTGCGCGGCCCCGGTGCGCTGCACGCCCGGCTCGCCGCGGCCGACCCGGACGCCGCCGGCGCGATCCTGCCGAGCAACGGCCGCCGCATCGTCCGCGCGCTGGAGGTCATCGAGATCACGGGGCGGCCCTTCACCGCCAACCTTCCCGGCCACGACTCGGTCTACGACACGCTCCAGATCGGCGTCGACGTGGCCCGCCCCGAACTGGACGAGCGCATCGCCCGCCGGGTGGACCGGATGTGGGAGGCCGGGCTCGTCGACGAAGTGCGCGCACTGGAGGCGCAGGGGTTGCGCGAGGGGCGTACGGCGTCGCGCGCCCTCGGCTACCAGCAGGTGCTCGCCGCACTTGCCGGCGCGTGCACCCAGGAGGAGGCACGGGCCGAGACCGTCCGTGCGACCAAGCGCTTCGCGCGCCGTCAGGATTCATGGTTCAGGCGCGATCCGCGGGTGCACTGGTTGAGTGGGGCCGCGGCGGACCTCCGGGAACTTCCGCGGCTCGCGATGTCGTTGGTCGAACGACCGGTTACAGCCTGATCACGTCCTGGCATCGGGACGCCCAGGCCGTCATCCGGGCCTGTGACGCCGTGCCATCATCAAGCTTCGATCGACCAGTGGAGTCCTAAGTTGGGAGGGCGCGTGGCGATGGAGGCCGGCCCTCGCGACACCGCACACAGCACCGAGCACCTCACCACCGAGCGGGATGCCTCGGAGCCGGACGCGGGGCGTCTCAGCCCTGACGGGCCCGAGGAGACGCAGGGCGGTGTGACCGACGACGGTCCCGAGCCGGAGGAGATGTTCGCCGGCGGGGACGAGGTCGAGGTCGAGCTGCGCCCGCAGCGCAGGCTGCGCGTCTGGCAGCTCGCACCGATCGTCGGCCTCGGCGCGGTCGGCTCACTGATGTTCGCCTTCCCGCTCGCCTTCGACTTCGGCGACAGCGGCGCGGTCATCGCCATGCTGGGCCTGCTGATCTGCTCCTGCGCGGCGGGCTGGGGCATGATGGCCGCCCGCAAGGTCGGCTACACCTGGCCGGGCCTCTCCGCCCGCGGCTCGGACCGCACGTCCGACTGGCGCGTGGTGGCCGCGTACGCGGTGATGGTCGCGGCGGTGGTGGCCCTGGCGGTCTGGCGAGTGGCGCGCCTGCGCTGATCTCCCACCGCGACGCGGTGGGCTTCCGTCCCGCCCTCGCTGTGGGCGTAGGTCCCCCGCCCCCGTCGTCCACCGGCGGCGACGGCCCTCCGCCGCCACCCCGTAGGATCGAGGAATGAGCACGCGGATCGCCTTCCTCAAGGGGCACGGTACGGAGAACGACTTCGTGATCGTGCCGGACCCGGAGAACGCCGTCGAGCTGTCGGCGGCGGCCGTCGCCGCGCTGTGCGACCGGCGCGCCGGGATCGGGGGCGACGGGCTGCTGCACGTCGTGCGGTCCGCGGCGCACCCCGAGGCGCGGGCCATGGCGGGCGAGGCCGAGTGGTTCATGGACTACCGCAACGGCGACGGATCCGTCGCCGAGATGTGCGGCAACGGCGTGCGCGTCTTCGCGCGCTACCTCCAGCACGCCGGACACGCCGTCGAGGGCGACCTCGCGATCGCCACCCGCGGCGGTGTGAAGACCGTGCACATCGCCAAGGACGGCGACATCACCGTCGGCATGGGCCGCGCGGTCCTGCCCGAGGGCGACGTCACCGTGACCGTCGGCGAGCACAGCTGGCCCGCGCGCAACGTGAACATGGGCAACCCGCACGCCGTGGCCTTCGTCGCCGATCTGGCCGACGCGGGCGGCCTGTTCACCGAGCCCTCCTTCGCCCCGGCCGCCGCCTACCCGGACGGCGTGAACGTGGAGTTCGTCGTCGGCCGCGGCCCGCGGCACGTGGCGATGCGCGTGCACGAGCGCGGGGTCGGCGAGACGCGCTCCTGCGGCACGGGCGCGTGCGCCGTCGCCGTGGCCGCCGCCCGCCGTGACGGCGTCGACCCGCGCGACACCGGCCTGCCGGTGACGTACACCGTGGACCTCCCCGGCGGCACGCTCGTGATCACCGAACACCCCGACGGCGACATCGAGATGACCGGACCCGCGGTCATCGTCGCCGAGGGCGCGATCGAGACCGAGTGGCTGGAGAACGCCGTCCGCTGAACGGTGCGCTGTACGATCTTCCGCTCTCCGGCCCTCCTCGCCGTCGATCCGCAGACCGGAGCGGGTGCGGGGCTTCGAGATCATGGGGCCGGTCCCACCCGATGGCGTGAAAACGACCTTGAACGGCCCATCGCTCTTTGGAGTGATCCGTTTCACGCTCGGCCGGAGGCGGCCGGTGCGACCCCCTGCGGCTGGATAGCATCAAGCACCGGCCCGGACGGGGGATCAACGCCGTCTCCCAGGCCCGAGTCCGCCCTGGGGCGCCGTCCGCCGGATCCACGCAGCCGGAGGTGCTCATGAACGCGGAGGCCGCGAAACCTGCGACCCCGGGCCCGCTCGCATCGGGTCACGTCACACCGGCCGGGACGCGCCGCAAGTCCCGCCCCCGGCTCGACCTGCGCCGGCTGGGCCGCGCCGCCCTGATGGGGTCGTCCTCCGCCCGCGACCGGCTGCCCGACGCCATCGGCCACGTCGTGGACGCGCACCGCGCCCACCATCCCGACGCCGACCTCGAACCGCTGCGCCGCGCCTACCTGCTCGCGGAGTCCTCCCACCGCGGCCAGATGCGCAAGAGCGGCGAGCCGTACATCACCCACCCGCTCGCCGTCACCCTGATCCTGGCCGAACTCGGCGCCGAGACCACGACGTTGACCGCCTCGCTGCTGCACGACACCGTCGAGGACACCGACGTGACGCTCGACCAGGTGGGCGAGCAGTTCGGCGAGGAGGTGCGCTATCTCGTCGACGGCGTCACCAAGTTGGAGAAGGTCGACTACGGCGCCGCCGCCGAGCCCGAGACCTTCCGCAAGATGCTCGTGGCCACCGGCAACGACGTCCGCGTGATGTCGATCAAACTCGCCGACCGGCTGCACAACATGCGCACCCTCGGCGTGATGCGCCCCGCCAAGCAGGAACGCATCGCCAAGGTGACACGTGACGTGCTCATCCCGCTCGCCGAACGCCTCGGTGTCCAGGCGCTCAAGACGGAGCTGGAGGACCTGGTCTTCGCGATCCTCCACCCCGAGGAGTACGAGAAGACCCGCGAGTTGATCGTCCGCAACGCCGCCCGTGCGGACGACCCGCTCGCCGACGTCGCCGACGACGTCCGCGAGGTGCTCCGGGAGGCCGACATCCCGGCCGAAGTCCTCATCAGACCCCGGCACTTCGTCTCCGTGCACCGTGTGTCCCGCAAGCGCGCCCCGCTGCGCGGCGCCGACTTCGGCCGGCTGCTGGTGCTGGTGAACGAGGACGCGGACTGTTACGCCGTGCTGGGCGAGCTGCACACGTGTATGACGCCGGTGGTCTCGGAGTTCAAGGACTTCATCGCCGTCCCCAAGTTCAACCTGTACCAGTCGCTGCACACGGCGGTGACCGGCGACGACGGCCAGGTCGTCGAAGTCCTCATCCGCACCCACCAGATGCACAAGGTCGCCGAGGCCGGCGTCGTCGCGCTCGGCAACCCCTACGCCGCCCCGCCGGAGGAGCAGTCCGCGGGCGACGGCGAACGCGCCGACCCGACCCGCCCCGGCTGGCTGTCCCGGCTGCTCGAATGGCAGCGGGCCGCGCCCGACCCGGACACCTTCTGGTCCACGCTCCGCGAGGACCTGGCCCAGGACCGGGAGATCACCGTCTTCCGCCCCGACGGCGGCACCCTCGGCCTGCCCGAGGGGGCGACCTGCGTGGACGCCGCCTACGCGCAGTACGGCGAGGACGCGCACGCCTGCATCGGCGCCCGGGTCAACGGGCGGCTGGCCACGCTGAGCACGGTGCTGAAGGACGGGGACACCGTCCAGCTGCTCATGGACCAGGACGCGGCCTCCGCGCCGTCCCGGGAGTGGCTCGACCACGCGACCACCCCGGCGGCCCGCATCGCCATCCAGCGGTGGCTCGCCACCCACCCCACCGCCGAGGACAGCGCCCCCACGACGGACGCCCGCCCCCTGCCGGAGGCCCCCCAGCCGTCCGGCGCCGAGAACACGGACCCCGGACGTCCCGCCGCCGCGCAGGTGCTGGCCGACCGGGCCGGCGCGACCGCACGGCTGGCCGGCTGCTGTACGCCGGTACCGCCCGACGAGGTCACCGGGTTCGCGGTGCGCGGGGGAACGGTCACCGTGCACCGGACGGAGTGCCCCGCGGTGGCGCGGATGAAGAGCGCGGGGCGCACGGAGGTCGGCGTGCGCTGGGGCGAGGGCGCGGAGTGCCGGGTCACGCTGGTCGCGGAGTCGTTCGTGCGGCCGCATCTGCTCGCGGACCTCACGGAGGCGATGGCCACGGAAGGCGCCGAGATCGTCTCCGCGACCGTCGAACCCCCGGACCGCCAGCAGGTCCGCCACACCTACACGGTCCACCTCCCGGACGCCGCCCACCTCCCGGCCCTGATGCGCGCCATGCGCAACGTGGCAGGCGTGTACGACGTGACCCGGGCGTAGCCGCAGCCGGAGGCGCCGGGGCCTGAGACGGCCCAGGCTTGGGACGCCCCCGGCCACCCCCGATGACGGCACCCGGCGCATAGACCCCTGCGGTGTGATTACCCGATCGGGTAGGTCGGGAGCGCGCCGCCACTGCGGCGTCCGCGCGCGCTGATAGCCGTGAGGCATGCCGCTCACCTCCCGTCACCCCGCCCCTCGAACCGCCCGACGCCCGGCCGGCCCGGCTCGCCCCGCACGCCGCCGCACCGCCCAGGCCCTCCTCGCCTCCGCCGTCGGCGTCTGCCTGGTCGCCGCCGGTGCCCCCGCCGAGCCGCTCGGCATCGGGGACCCGCTCTTCCCGCACCTCGGCAACCCCGGCTACGACGTCCAGGCGTACGAGCTGGACCTCACCTATCCGGGCCGGAACGACCGGCCGCTCGAGGCCGTCACCACCGTCGACGCCCGGATCACCGCCGAGCTGGACCGGATCAACCTCGACTTCGCCCACGGCACGGTCCGCTCGGTCGACGTCGACGGGGAGCCGGCCGCCTTCGCCGGTGCGGGGGAGGACCTGGTGATCACCCCCGGCGACGGCCTCGACCGGGGCGAGTCGGTGCGTATCACCGTCCGGCACACCAGCGACCCCCGGCGGCCCGCGGACCGCGAGGGAGGCTGGGTGCGCACCGCCGACGGCCTCGCCCTCGCGGGCCAGGCCGACGCCGCCCACCTGGTGTTCCCGTGCAACGACCACCCCTCCGACAAGGCGATGTTCACCTTCCGGATCACCGTCCCGGACGGCTACACCGCCGTCGCCAACGGCCTGCCCACCGCCATCGACCGTGCCCCCGGGACCACCACCTGGAGCTACCGGACCCGCAACCCCATGGCCACCGAACTCGCCCAGGTGTCCGTCGGCCGCTCCGCCGTGCTGCACCGCACCGGACCGCACGACCTGCCCCTGCGGGACGTCGTCCCCGCCGAGCACCGCACCGCCCTCGAACCGTGGCTGGCCAGGACCCCGCGGCAGATCTCCTGGATGGAGGACCGGGTCGGCCGCTACCCCTTCGCCACCTACGGCCTGCTGCTCGCCGAGGCCTCCACCGGCTTCGCCCTGGAGACCCAGACCCTCTCCCTCTTCGAGCGCGACCTGTTCACCGACCCCGCCCTGCCCGCCTGGTACGTCGAGTCGATCATGGTGCACGAGCTGGCCCACCAGTGGTTCGGCGACAGCGTCAGCCCCCGCACCTGGGCCGACCTGTGGCTCAACGAGGGGCACGCCACCTGGTACGAGGCGCTGTACGCCGAGGAGCGCGGCGGCAGGTCGCTGGAGAGCCGGATGCGGGCCGCGTACGAGTCCTCCGACGGCTGGCGCACCGCCGGAGGACCGCCCGCCGCGCCGAAGCCGCCCGAGCAGGGCCGCAAGATCGGCATCTTCCGCCCGGGCGTCTACGGCGGCGCCGCGCTGGTGCTGTACGCCCTGCAGCAGGAGATCGGGCGGGAGGTGTTCGACCGGCTGGAGCGCGCCTGGGTCGTCCGGCACCGCGACGGCAACGCCTCGACCGCCGACTTCGTCCGCCTCGCCTCCGAGACCGCCGGCCGCGACCTCACCGGCTTCCTGCACCCGTGGCTGTACGACGACACCACCCCGCCCATGCCCGGTCACCCCGACTGGCGCTCCTCGAAGCGGGCCGCGACGGCTGAGCCCGGCCCCCGCACCCGCGAGTACCGGCACGGGCATCTGCCCGGCCCGCACGGGCATCGCGCGGACGCGGGCGGGGAATAACACGGTGACGAGACGGGCCGTACCGTGCGACCATCGTCGGGTCCGCGCGACAGGGGAAACGGGAATCTCCCGGGGTACCCGGACGTTGTGGACAGTGACGGAAGGGCCGTCGGCCCGCCCCGTCGCCGCAGACGGCAACCCAACGACGTAAGGACCCAATGACCTCCTCTTCTTCCCCTTCCCAGGACACCAAGCGCTTCGCGCACAGCCACGCCGAGGGTCTTCGGGCCGATGCCCTGATGGAAGAGGACGTCGCCTGGAGCCTCGAGATCGACGGAGAGCGGGACGGCGACCAGCTCGACCGCTCCGAGCGTGCGGCACTGCGCCGTGTCGCCGGCCTCTCCACCGAGCTCGAGGACGTCACCGAGGTCGAGTACCGGCAGCTCCGCCTGGAGCGCGTCGTGCTCGTCGGGGTGTGGACCTCGGGCACCGTGCAGGACGCCGAGAACTCCCTCGCGGAGCTCGCCGCCCTCGCCGAGACGGCGGGCGCCCTCGTCCTCGACGGCGTGATCCAGCGCCGGGACAAGCCGGACGCGGCCACCTACATCGGCTCCGGCAAGGCCGAGGAGCTGCGGGACGTCGTGCTCGAGTCGGGCGCGGACACCGTCATCTGCGACGGTGAGCTCAGCCCGGGCCAGCTCATCCACCTCGAGGACGTCGTCAAGGTCAAGGTCATCGACCGTACGGCCCTGATCCTCGACATCTTCGCCCAGCACGCCAAGTCCCGAGAGGGCAAGGCGCAGGTCGCGCTCGCGCAGATGCAGTACATGCTGCCGCGGCTGCGCGGCTGGGGTCAGTCGCTGTCCCGGCAGATGGGCGGCGGCAAGGGCGGCGGCCTCGCCACCCGTGGTCCCGGTGAGACCAAGATCGAGACGGACCGGCGCCGGATCCGCGAGAAGATGGCGAAGATGCGCCGGGAGATCGCGGAGATGAAGACCGGCCGCGAGATCAAGCGCCAGGAGCGCAAGCGCAACAAGGTGCCGTCCGTCGCCATCGCGGGCTACACCAACGCGGGCAAGTCCTCGCTGCTCAACCGCCTCACCGGCGCGGGCGTGCTGGTGGAGAACGCGCTGTTCGCCACCCTCGACCCGACCGTGCGCAGGGCCGAGACCCCGAGCGGCCGGCTCTACACGCTGGCCGACACGGTCGGCTTCGTCCGGCACCTGCCGCACCACCTGGTCGAGGCGTTCCGCTCCACCATGGAGGAGGTCGGCGACTCCGACCTGATCCTCCACGTGGTGGACGGCTCGCACCCGACCCCGGAGGAGCAGCTCGCCGCCGTGCGCGAGGTGATCCGGGACGTCGGCGCCACCGACGTGCCCGAGATCGTCGTGATCAACAAGGCCGACGCGGCGGACCCGCTGACCCTTCAGCGGCTGCTGCGGACGGAGAAGCGCTCCATCGCCGTCTCGGCCCGCACCGGCCGGGGCATCCCGGAGCTGCTCGCCCTGATCGACAACGAGCTGCCGCGCCCGTCGGTGGAGATCGAGGCCCTCGTGCCGTACACCCACGGCAAGCTGGTGGCGCGTGCGCACGACGAGGGCGAGGTGATCTCCGAGGAGCACACCCCGGAGGGCACGCTGCTCAAGGTGCGGGTGCACGCGGAGCTGGCGGCGGAGCTCGCGCCGTACGTTCCCACCCCGGCCGGCTGACCCGGACCGCGGACATGTGACGAGGGCCCGCCCCCTGCCGAGCGCAGGGGGCGGGCCCTCGTCATCCACGGCTCACCTGCCGCCGTAGGTCCTGCTCATGTTCTGGTACAGCGCCTCGGCGTCCGGGCCGAGCCGCGGGCCCGCGAGCCAGGTGTGGTCCAGCGGGCCGATCGAGGTGTTCGACACCAGCACCGTCTCGCCGCCGGCCACCCGGAACCAGCCGCCGCCCGACGAGCCGCCGGTCATCGTGCAGCCGATGCGGTACATGTCCGGCAGGTTCGGGGCGAGCGAGAAGCGGCCAGGGGTGTCCAGGCACTTGAACATCCGCAGCCCGTTGTACGGCGCCGCCGCCGGGTAGCCCCAGGCGCCCATGGTGCCCGCCTCGGCGGCGGTCGGGCCGGAGAAGTCCACGTCGAGCGCGGCGCCCACGGTCTCCTCCAGCGACTTGGCGCCCTGCTCCGGCTGTACGTGCAGCACGGCGTAGTCGTACGCCGCCCCGTCGCCGCCGCTCTCCGAGCCGCCCTGGATCCAGCCGTTCGAGGTGGACACCCAGTCCGCCCACCAGTTGCCGTACGGGGCGACCTCGGAGGCGCCCGCCTGGGCCAGCTCCGCCTCGGACCGGCCGTAGTCGTTGTAGGCCGGGACGAAGACGATGTTGCGGTACCAGCCGCCGTTCGCGCCGGCGTGCACACAGTGCCCGGCGGTCCACACCAGGTTGGACTTCCCCGGGTGGTTGACGTCCTTGATCACCGTGCCCGAGCAGACGGCCGAGCCCTCGGGGGAGTCGAAGAACACCTTCCCGACCGGGGCGGCGTTCTCGTGGTACGGCGTCTTCTCCGCCTGGGCGGTCACCGGCGCCGGCTCCGGATCGCTGAGCCCCTGGGCCGCGGAGGCGTCCTGGGTGGTAACCGTCTTCTCGGCCTCCTCCGCGGACCGCATCCGCTCGGGCTTCCAGAGGCCCTCGATGACCGGGTTGACGAAGTCCCGCGCCTCGCGCAGCCACTCGTCCTTGTCCCAGTCCTGCCAGCCGCCGTCCCGCCAGCGGTCCACGTCGATGCCGTGTTCCTTCAGACGGTCGGCGATGTCGGCCGGGAGGCGGACCTCGCCGCCCGCGTCGTCACCGGCCTTGCTCGCGGTCGCGTCGGGCCGGTCGGTCGCCTTGTTCTCCGACGACCCGCCGCAGGCGGTCGCGGTGAGCGCCAGCGCGGCGAGCAGCGCGCTCGCGGCGAGGGCGGTCCGACGTCCGTGCAGGCGCGGGACGGACGTGGAAAGGAAACGCATGCTGTGGTGACCCCCGTCACTACTCGAAGTTCCTGTGCCGCGGCTCGGGTGTTCCGTCGTCCGCCCCGGGTGCGCGGCGCCACCCGGGGCGGACGGTCCGGTCACTGGCCGGCGAACTTCTCGCTGACCGCGTCGTAGACGCCCTTGGCCTCCTTGCCGAGCCGCGGCCCGGCCAGCCAGCCGGTCGTCACCGGGCCGATGGAGGTGTTGGAGACCAGCGCCGGCTCGCCGTCCTGGCCGGCCGCGATCCAGCCGCCGCCGGAGGAACCGGCGGTCATGGTGCACCCGATGCGGTACATCGTCGGGTCGGACGCGCTCAGCGACAGCCGGCCCGGCTTGTCCTCGCAGGAGTACAGGGACTGCCCGTCGTACGGCGGCGCGGCCGGGTAGCCGATCGCCGTCATCTCTTCGATCTTCGGCACGGCGGGCGCGTCGAAGTCCACCGGCATGGCCGAACCGACCGTCTCCTCCAGCGACTTGCCGTCGCCGCCCTTCTCCGGCGTCACATGGATGACGGCGAAGTCGTACGGGGCGCCGTCACCGCCCGTCGCGCCGCCCTGCTCGATCCACTGGTCCGAGGTCTGCGCCCAGTCGCCCCACCAGATGCCGTACGGAGCGACCTCCTCCTTGGCGGCCCCGCCGACCTCCTGCGCCGGCATGCCCGAGTCGTTGTACGACGGCACGAAGGCGATGTTGCGGTACCAGCCGCCCTTCTTGCCCGCGTGCACGCAGTGGCCCGCCGTCCACACCATGTTGGACTTGCCGGGGTTGGCCGGGTCCTGCACCACCGTCGCGGAGCAGACCATCGTGCCCTCGGGGGAGTCGAAGAAGACCTTCCCCGCCGTGGGCGCGTTCTCGTGGTACGTCGTCGGCACGGCCTTCGCCTGCACCGGCTTCGGCGTCGGGTCGGTCACGCCCTGGTCGCCGGAGATGTCGTTCTCGTCGACCTCAGGCTGGTCGGGCTCGTCGGCGTCCCGCATGCGGTCCGGGTCCCACAGGCCCTCGATGATCGGGTTGACGAAGTCCTGCGCCTCACGCAGCCACTTGTCCTTGTCCCAGTTCTTCCAGGCGCCGTCCCGCCACTTGTCGAGGTCGATCCCGTGCTCCTTGAGCCGGTCCGCGATGTCGTCCGGGATCTTGAGTTTGCCGTCGTCGGCGGCGGCCGTCGCGGAGCTGTCCGCGCTCGCGTCGGTGTCGCCCGACTCGCACGCGGTGGCGGTCAGGGCGAGGGCGGAGGCCAGGGCAACTGCCGCCAGTACGGGGGAGGTTCTGCGTGACCGCCTCCTCTCGCGGCGGACGGTGGACGACGGCCGTATGGATCGCATGATCTGAACTCCCCCTGGAATGAACGATGGTGGTACGACGCCGGCGTCAGATCCGACCCGGACGGGTCGCAGTGCCGCTCCGACGGCTGGGACAACGGCACCACACACTAGGCGTTCGCCGTGGGGGACGTCCGACGGAACGGCAACGGTTCGGCTACAAGGGGCCTGACCTGGCCGGTCGTGTGCGGATCTCGTGGAGCGGGGGCGTGGGGGCGCGGGAGGTGGTAGCGGGGGCGGTCCTTACCGGGCGCCGGGCGCGGGGCGTGAGGGGGGTGTGGCCGGCGCGGGACACGGGCGCCGGGCGCCGGGCGCCCCGGTCGCTCCCGGTGTGCGCGCACGTTTGTCGGTGGGGGGCCGTAGGGTGGTCGGGCTATGACAAAGCCCTCACTCCCCGAACTCCTGCATGCTGCTGTCACTGCCGTCGGCGGCACGGAGCGCCCCGGTCAGGTGGCCATGGCCGAAGCCGTCGCCGAGGCGATCGACGACAGCGCCCATCTGCTGGTCCAGGCCGGCACCGGCACCGGCAAGTCGCTGGGCTACCTGGTGCCCGCGCTCGCGCACGGGGAGCGGGTCGTCGTGGCGACGGCCACCTTGGCGCTCCAGCGGCAGCTGGTGGAGCGGGACCTGCCGCGCACGGTGGAGGCCCTGCATCCGCTGCTGCGCCGCCGCCCGGAGTTCGCCATGCTCAAGGGCCGGTCGAACTACCTGTGCCTGCACCGGCTGCACGAGGGCGTGCCGCAGGACGAGGAGGAGGGCCTCTTCGACCAGTTCGAGGCGGCCGCGCCCACCAGCAAGCTGGGCCAGGACCTGCTGCGGCTGCGCGACTGGTCGGACGAGACGGAGACCGGCGACCGGGACGATCTCACCCCGGGCGTGTCCGACCGCGCCTGGTCGCAGGTGTCGGTGTCCTCGCGGGAGTGCCTGGGCGCCACCAAGTGCGCGTACGGCGCGGAGTGCTTCGCCGAGGCGGCCCGCGAGCGCGCCAAGCTGGCCGAGGTGATCGTCACCAACCACGCGCTGCTCGCCATCGACGCCATCGAGGGCGCGCCGGTGCTGCCGCAGCACGAGGTGCTGATCGTGGACGAGGCGCACGAGCTGGTCTCCCGGGTGACCGGGGTGGCCACCGGCGAGCTCACCCCGGGGCAGGTGAACCGCGCGGTGCGGCGAGCGGCGAAGCTGGTCAACGAGAAGGCGGCCGATCAGCTGCAGACGGCCGCCGAGGGCTTCGAGCGGCTGATGGAGCTGGCCCTGCCCGGCCGGCTCGAGGAGATCCCGGAGGACCTCGGCTACGCGCTCATGGCGCTGCGGGACGCGTGCCGGACGGTGATCTCCGCGATCGGCGCCACCCGCGACAAGTCGGTCCAGGACGAGGACGCGGTCCGCAAGCAGGCGCTGGCCTCGGTGGAGAGCGTCCACGACGTGGCGGAGCGGATCACTCAGGGCTCCGAGTGGGACGTCGTCTGGTACGAGCGGCACGAGCCCCGCGGCGGAGCCGCATATCGGCACAGTGGTGCTTCGCTTCGGGTCGCGCCTATGTCGGTCTCGGGGCTGCTGCGGGAGAAGCTGTTCACCGACCGCTCGGTCGTGCTGACCTCCGCGACGCTGAAGCTGGGCGGCGACTTCAACGGCGTGGGGGCGTCGCTGGGGCTCGGGCCCGAGGGCGCGGAGGGCGACGACCTCCCGCAGTGGAAGGGCGTGGACGTCGGCTCGCCGTTCGACTACCCCAGGCAGGGCATCCTGTACGTCGCCAAGCACCTGGCCCGCCCGGCCCGGGACGGGGACCGCACGGACATGCTGGACGAGCTGACGGAGCTGATCCAGGCGGCCGGGGGCCGCACGCTGGGGCTGTTCTCGTCGATGCGGGCGGCTCAGCTCGCGGCGGAGGAGCTGCGGTCGCGGATCCCGGAGTACCCGATCCTCCTCCAGGGCGAGGAGACGCTCGGCGAGCTGATCAAGAACTTCGCGGCGGACCCGCGGACGTGCCTCTTCGGCACGCTGTCGCTGTGGCAGGGCGTGGACGTCCCCGGGCCCAGCTGTCAGCTGGTGGTCATGGACAAGATCCCGTTCCCGCGTCCGGACGACCCCCTGATGAGCGCCCGCCAGAAGGCCGTGGAGGAGGCCGGCGGCAACGGCTTCATGGCGGTCGCCGCGACGCACGCGGCGCTGCTGATGGCCCAGGGAGCGGGCCGCCTGGTCCGCGCCTCGGGCGACCGCGGGGTGGTCGCGGTCCTGGACCCCCGCCTGGCGACGGCCCGCTACGGCAGCTACCTGAAGGCATCGATGCCGGACTTCTGGTACACGACGGACCGGAATCAGGTCCGCAAGTCCCTGGCGGCGATCGACGCGGCGGCGAAGGAGACGGAGAAGTAGGTGCGGGGCCTGGGGCCCCGCTGCCCTCTGGGGGAAAGGGGTGGACCTCACGCCCCTGGAGGGAGGACGCGGGGCCGCCTCCGGCCGCTACGGAGCGGGCCGGACGACTGCCTGCCGTACTCGGCGTGGGCGGGCTCCGCGGGGCAGATGTCTTCCGGAGGGTCACTACGGGGCCGAGCCGCAGGAATCTCGGCCTGACGACTGGCTGTGGCCGGACCTGCCCGCGGATCCCGCGCCTCCCGACGGCGCGCGACACACAGCCCTAGGGCCCGACGACCTGACGACTGGCTGCGGCCGGAGCCGCCCGCACGGGTCCCGCGTCCGGGACGGCGTCTCTGGCCACCGTCCCGGGTCCGGCGCGGCCGGAGTGGCTGGCATCCCGCTCGCCCGCAGGGCCGACGCACCGGAGGCGGCGTGTAGGCGGGTCGTGAGCCCTTTCCCGGGCCGGGTCGGCCGCACCGCCCCCTCCTATGCCCGGAGCGCCTCAAAGGTGCCCTCAGGCAGCGCAGGACCCCGGAACCGGCGCAGGGGTTCCGGGGTCCGGTCAGGGGGACGGGGGCTGCCGGGGGGTGTCCGGCGTCCCGTCGGGGTCAGACGCGGCGGAGGACGGCCACCACCTTGCCGAGGATCGTCGCGTCGTCGCCGGGGATCGGCTCGTAGGCCGCGTTGTGCGGGAGCAGCCACACATGGCCGTCCTCCCGCTTGAACCGCTTCACGGTCGCCTCGCCGTCGAGCATCGCCGCCACGATGTCGCCGTTCTCGGCGACCGGCTGGCGGCGGACCGTGACCCAGTCGCCGTCGCAGATCGCGGCCTCGATCATGGAGTCACCCACGACCTTCAGCACGAACAGCTCACCGTCGCCGACGAGCTGCCGGGGCAGCGGGAAGACGTCCTCGACCGACTCCTCCGCGAGGATCGGGCCACCGGCGGCGATCCGGCCGACCAGCGGCACGTAGGACGCGGCGGGCTTGCCGGCGGTGTCCGTGGGCTGCACGGACGCGGCCTGGTCGGACCCCCGCACCTCGTACGCGCGCGGGCGGTGAGGGTCACGGCGCAGGAAACCCTTGCGCTCCAGCGCCATGAGCTGGTGCGCGACGGAGGAGGTGCTGGAGAGCCCGACCGCCTGACCGATCTCCCGCATCGACGGCGGGTATCCGCGCCGCTGCACCGAGTCCCTGATGACCTCGATGACCCGGCGCTGGCGGTCGGTGAGTCCGGAGCTGTCCGCCCGGATGCCGGGAGGTCGGCCCGGCAGGGAACGCTTGTGCGCCTCGGGATTCACGGCTTCGTTCATCGCATGCACCGGCTCGATGCGGCCCTGGGAGCGGTCCTGGGCAGTGATGGCGGCACTGTCTGCGGTGGTGGTCACGTCGGCCCCTCTCGATGGTCTCCCTGCAGCACAACGGTAGATGCTTTCGAAAGGTTGCGCCAAACACACGTTCGAGTGAAAAATCGCGAATTGCGGCTCGCGTTCTTTCGTCGAGGTGTATTGGTCGCCGCGCTTCCTGTCGGGCAAACGGGCCATTCGTTGTATTCTTCACCGCCGACGTCTCCGCCGGGGCGGCGGCCTCGCGGCGCGCGGACTCAGTCTGCCATCGTGGGCCCCCGCGCGTGTGAAGCGGCCCCGCCCTCTTCCGGAGCGGCACGCCCTCTCCCCGTCTCCGGCACGCCTTCTCCCCAACGGGCAGGGCGTCCGGGTGCGTGACAAGCGGGCCCCCGGGCGTACCTCAGCCGCCCGCGGGCAGGTCGCCAGGTCCGTCTTCCCGCTCCGGAGCGGGCGACACGCGTAAGGGCCTCCGTGTATGAGCCAATCCCCACATCTAGTGGTTGGATTGCGGCAGCAGCCCAGAAGTTGTGGTCCCCCCGGTCTCCGGCGGCTCCACGATCGCCTATGCTGGTGCTGCTTCGTGAGGCCCCTGAGGCCTGGCGGGGCCATTGAGTCTGCTGTGAGGAGGGTTGGGATCCATGCACTGCCCCTTCTGCAGGCACCCCGACAGCCGTGTCGTCGACAGCCGTACGACCGACGACGGCACGTCGATCCGCCGGCGCCGCCAGTGCCCGGACTGCTCCCGTCGTTTCACGACCGTGGAGACGTGTTCGCTCATGGTGGTCAAGCGGTCGGGAGTCACCGAGCCGTTCAGCCGCACCAAGATCATCAACGGTGTGCGCAAGGCGTGCCAGGGACGGCCCGTCACCGAGGACGCCCTCGCCCAGCTCGGCCAGCGGGTCGAGGAAGCGGTGCGGGCCACCGGAAGCGCCGAGCTGACCACCCACGACGTGGGGCTGGCCATACTCGGCCCGTTGCAGGAGCTCGACCTCGTCGCCTACCTGCGGTTCGCGTCCGTGTACCGGGCGTTCGACTCGCTGGAGGACTTCGAGGCCGCGATCGCGGAACTCAGGCGCGCGCAGTGGCCCGCCGCGGACGACGGGGGCGGCGACGGGGCCGCCCCGGGGAGCCAGGAAGACGACAGCGGGCAGGAGGGGACCACGCAGGTCCCCGCGCCCGCTCCCGCCGCCGGCTGACGGCGGTCCGGCCCCGGACGCGAGGGTCCGGGGACGGGTTCGGCCGGCGGCGACGAAGAAGACCTGCTGCGGGCAGGCGAGTGGGTGCCCGCAGCATCAGACAGAACACCGTGCCCACGGGAACATCGGGGCACTTCAGGGCGTTTTCGCCCGTATCAGGGAGGCGGCATGACAGAGACGGCGAGCGGTCCGGCACGTAGTTCCCGAGCCAAGGCGAGCAAGGCCGGCAAGGGACTTCGCGTCGAGCGCATCCACACCACCCCGGGGGTCCACCCGTACGACGAGGTGGCCTGGGAGCGCCGTGACGTCGTCATGACCAACTGGCGCGACGGCTCGGTCAACTTCGAGCAGCGCGGCGTGGAGTTCCCCGACTTCTGGTCGGTGAACGCGGTCAACATCGTCACCAGCAAGTACTTCCGCGGTGCCGTCGGCACCCCGCAGCGCGAGACCAGCCTCAAGCAGCTGATCGACCGCATCGTGAAGACGTACCGGAAGGCCGGCGAGGACAACAAGTACTTCGCCTCGCCCGCCGACGCCGAGATCTTCGAGCACGAGCTGGCCTACGCCCTCCTGCACCAGATCTTCAGCTTCAACAGCCCCGTGTGGTTCAACGTGGGCACGCCCCAGCCGCAGCAGGTCAGCGCCTGCTTCATCCTGTCCGTCGACGACTCCATGGAGTCGATCCTCGACTGGTACAAGGAAGAGGGAATGATCTTCAAGGGCGGCTCCGGCGCCGGCCTGAACCTCTCCCGCATCCGCTCCTCCAAGGAGCTCCTCTCCTCCGGCGGCAACGCCTCCGGGCCGGTCTCCTTCATGCGCGGCGCCGACGCCTCCGCCGGCACCATCAAGTCCGGCGGCGCCACCCGCCGCGCGGCGAAGATGGTCGTCCTCGACGTCGACCACCCCGACATCGAGGACTTCATCGAGACCAAGGTGAAGGAGGAGGAGAAGATCCGCGTCCTGCGCGACGCGGGCTTCGACATGGACCTGGGCGGCGACGACATCACGTCCGTCCAGTACCAGAACGCCAACAACTCCGTGCGCGTCAACGACGAGTTCATGGAGGCCGTCGAGAAGGGCGGCAAGTTCGGCCTGCGTGCCCGCATGACCGGCGAGGTCATCGAGGAGGTCGACGCCAAGGCGCTCTTCCGCAAGATCGCCGAGGCCGCGTGGGCCTGCGCCGACCCGGGCATCCAGTACGACGGCGTCATCAACCACTGGCACACCTGCCCCGAGTCCGGCCGGATCACCGCGTCGAACCCGTGCAGCGAGTACATGCACCTGGACAACACGTCCTGCAACCTGGCCTCGCTGAACCTGATGAAGTTCCTCACGGACGACGGCAAGGGCAACCAGTCCTTCCAGGCCGAGCGGTTCCAGAAGGTCGTCGAGCTGGTCATCACCGCGATGGACATCTCGATCTGCTTCGCGGACTTCCCGACCCAGAAGATCGGCGAGAACACCCGCGCCTTCCGCCAGCTCGGCATCGGCTACGCCAACCTCGGCGCCCTGCTGATGGCCACCGGTCACGCCTACGACTCCGACGGCGGCCGCTCCCTCGCCGGGTCCATCACCTCCCTGATGACCGGCACCGCCTACCGCCGCTCCGCCGAGCTCGCCGCGATCGTCGGCCCGTACGACGGCTACGCCCGCAACGCCGACGCCCACAAGCGCGTCATGAAGCAGCACGCCGACGCCAACGGCACCGCCGTGCGCATGGACGACCTGGACACCCCGGTGTGGGCCGCCGCCACCGAGGCATGGCAGGACGTGCTGCGCCTCGGCGAGAAGAACGGCTTCCGCAACGCCCAGGCGTCCGTGCTCGCCCCGACCGGCACCATCGGTCTGGCGATGTCCTGCGACACCACCGGCGTCGAGCCCGACCTCGCCCTGGTCAAGTTCAAGAAGCTGGTCGGCGGCGGCTCGATGCAGATCGTCAACGGCACCGTCCCGCAGGCCCTGCGCCGCCTGGGCTACCAGGAGGAGCAGATCGAGGCGATCGTCGCCCACATCGCCGACAACGGCAACGTGATCGACGCCCCCGGCCTCAAGCACGAGCACTACGAGGTGTTCGACTGCGCCATGGGCGAGCGCGCCATCTCCCCGATGGGCCACGTCCGCATGATGGCCGCGATCCAGCCCTGGATCTCCGGCGCCATCTCCAAGACGGTCAACATGCCGGAGACGGCGACCGTCGAGGAGGTCGAGGAGATCTACTTCGAGGCCTGGAAGCTGGGCGTCAAGGCGCTCGCCATCTACCGCGACAACTGCAAGGTCGGCCAGCCCCTCTCCGCCAAGACCAAGGAGAAGGAGAAGGCCGAGGTCACGGAGAAGGCCGAGGAGACGATCCGCGCCGCGGTCGAGAAGGTCGTCGAGTACCGCCCGGTCCGCAAGCGCCTCCCGAAGGGCCGCCCCGGCATCACCACCTCCTTCACGGTCGGCGGCGCCGAGGGCTACATGACCGCCAACTCCTACCCGGACGACGGTCTCGGCGAGGTCTTCCTGAAGATGTCCAAGCAGGGCTCGACGCTCGCCGGCATGATGGACGCCTTCTCCATCGCCGTCTCGGTGGGCCTCCAGTACGGCGTGCCGCTGGAGACGTACGTCTCGAAGTTCACCAACATGCGCTTCGAGCCGGCCGGCATGACGGACGACCCGGACGTGCGGATGGCGCAGTCGATCGTCGACTACATCTTCCGCCGCCTGGCGCTGGACTTCCTGCCGTTCGAGACGCGCTCCGCGCTCGGCATCCACTCCGCCGAGGAGCGCCAGCGTCACCTGGAGACCGGCTCCTACGAGCCGACCGACGACGAGGTCGACGTCGAGGGCCTGGCCCAGTCGGCCCCGCGCGCCCAGGAGCTGAAGGCGGTCACCGCGCCCAAGGCCGAGACCGAGGCGGCCAAGCCCGCCCCGAAGCAGGCCCACACCAGCGCCGAGCTGGTGGAGATGCAGCTGGGCATCCAGGCCGACGCCCCGCTGTGCTTCTCCTGCGGCACGAAGATGCAGCGCGCCGGCTCCTGCTACATCTGCGAGGGCTGCGGCTCGACCAGCGGCTGCAGCTGACGCCGACCCGTCCGGGCGCTGCCCGGCGGTGAGACGGTGAGGGCGGTGGCGCCGGGAAACCGGTGCCACCGCCCTCGGGCGTTCGCGCCCCTGTCCGCGGGCCGCCTTACGGCGTCAGGACCGGCGGGCCGCGCCCATCTCGCGGGTGAAGTCCGCCGGGTCGCCGTCGAAGCCCCGCACGCCCGCCACGAACTCCCAGGGGCCCGAGCCCTCCCGGACGAACTCCGCTACCGTGGCCGCCGTCGCTCCCAGCACACCGCCGAAGTCGTCCTCCGCCAGCACGTCGTAGCCCTCGCGGATGCGCAGCCCCGGGTTGCGCACCCCGGAGAACGTGCGCGGGGCGTGCTGCTGTATGACGACCCCGACCACCACGCGCGCGTAGCGCGGGTCCAGGCGGTCCAGCTCCAGCGTCATGACCTCGTCGTACCCGAATCCCTTGCCGTCCTGGCTGTCCCGGTTCAGCGTGATGGTGCCGTCCGGGGAGCGGCTGTCGAAGTGCACCACGTAGGCGGGTTCCCCGTGCGGGGCGTCCGCCGGAAAGGGCGCGGCGACCAGATCGAGGTCGGTCGAGGGCTCTCCCGGCGGACTCGGATCCCACCGCAGCGCGATCTCGACCTTGCGGATCCCCTTGCTGAGGCCGTTCACCAGTTGTCCCCTTCCTCGTGACCGTCCTGCCGGCGCACCTCAACTGCCGCACAGCCACGGCAGATTGTCCATCCTGCCACGCACGCGCTCCCGGGCGCCGGTATGCGCTCGACGTGAGGGCGACCGGGGCCGGGCTCCTGGCCTTACGATGGCGCGGTGCTGGTCAAGTGGATTCGCTGCACCGTGGTGGACCGACGGGGGTTCGAGCGGGGGCAGCGGAAGTGGGCGGGGCTTCTGGGGGAGCCGGGGTTTCGCGCGCAGGGCGGAGGCTGGAGCCGGGGGCGGCAGGACGTGGCGCACATCTTCTCCTTCTGGGAGAGCCGCGCCTTCTACGACTCCTTCATGGCCCGGTCCCACGACCGGCTCGCCGCGTCGCAGGCCGGCACCTTCACGAACGCCCAGGTCAGGCTGTTCGACCACCGCTTCGACGTGAAGACCGGGTTCGAACCGCGCTTCACCGACGCCGACCTGATCCGGGTCGCGCTGTGCCGCGTCCACGAGGAGCGCGCCGAGCACTTCGTGCTGATGCAGGAGAAGGTGTGGAACCCGGCGATGGCCGGCTCGCCCGGCATGGTGCGCGGACTGTTCGGCGAGGCGCCGGGCAGCGAGTACCTCGTCCTGTCGATGTGGCGCTCCGCCGCCGAACACGGCAAGTACCGCACCGAACGCGTGGAGCGACTGGCCCTGCGGGCGCAGACCGAGGCGGACGTCGCGGCCCTCGCGGGCGACATCGTCGACATGGAGCCCGTCTGGACGGTGTGAGCCGCCGGCGCACGCCACACCGGCCGCGACGAGGCGCACATGTGTAACAAATGACGAGGCGAACATGTGTGACAAATGCCGTACCGAACCCGCACGAGTGCCCGTCGCGCCCTCACCCGATCTAGGGTTTTGGCATGGCACGACCACGGCGCATCGTCCTTGTCCGGCACGGTGAATCAACGGGCAATGTTGACGACACCGTTTATGAGCGCGAACCCGACCACGCCCTCGGTCTCACCGAGCGGGGCAGAAAGCAGGCCGAGGCGACGGGCGAGCGGCTCCGCGGCGTCTTCGGCCAGGAGCGGGTCAGCGTCTACGTCTCCCCGTACCGGCGGACGCTCGAGACCCTGAACGCCTTCCACCTCGACCCGGACCAGATACGCGTCCGCGAGGAGCCCCGGCTGCGCGAACAGGACTGGGGCAACTGGCAGGACCGCGAGGACGTCCGCCTCCAGAAGGCCTACCGGGACGCCTACGGCCACTTCTTCTACCGCTTCGCCCAGGGCGAGTCCGGCGCCGACGTCTACGACCGGGTCGGCGGTTTCCTGGAGAGCCTGTTCCGCAGCTTCGAGGACCCGGACCACCCGCCGAACGTCCTCATCGTCACCCACGGTCTGGCCATGCGGCTGTTCTGCATGCGGTGGTTCCACTGGACCGTGGCGGAGTTCGAGTCGCTGTCCAACCCGGGGAACGCCGAGGTGAGGATGCTCGTCCTGGGCGAGAACGGGAAATACACCCTCGACCGGCCCTTCGACCGCTGGCGGGACCCGGAGCCCTACCCGATCACGGGATAGGAGTCGAGAATGTGCTGGAGTCGGCGAGTGCCGGATGGGAGAGTTGCGAGGCGATGACCACTGATCATTCCCCCGAGGCGCGGCTGGAGCGCGCGCTGGCGAGCCTGCGCGGCCTGTCGGTGGGGGATGCGCTCGGCTCGCAGTTCTTCGTGCCGGTGAACTACCCGCTGCTCAAGCGCCGTGAGCTGCCCGAGGACCCCTGGCAGTGGACCGACGACACGGAGATGGCGTGCTCCGTCGTCACCGTCCTGGCCGGACACCACCGCATCGACCAGGACGCCCTGGCCCACTCCTTCGCCCACCGCCACGACTTCGACCGGGGGTACGGCCCCGCGGTCAACCGGCTGCTGCGCCTGGTCCGCGAGGGCGGCGACTGGCGCGAACTGTCCGCCGCGCTCTTCAACGGCCAGGGCTCGTGGGGGAACGGCGCCGCGATGCGCATCCCGCCCCTGGGCGCCTGGTACGCCGACGACCCCGAGCAGGCCACCCACCAGGCGGAGATCTCCGCCTACCCCACGCACCAGCACCGCGAGGCCGTGGTCGGCGCCATGGCCGTCGCCGCGGCGGCCGCCCTCGCCGCGGCGCCGGACGGCCCGCCGGGCGCCGAGGACCTCCTGGACGGGGTCATCGCCCTGGTGCCCGCGCGGAGCGCGGTCGGGGCGGGGCTGCGCCGGGCGCGCGACATGCTCGACTACGCGGACGCGGCCACCGTCGCGGCCGTCCTCGGCTGCGGACGGCGTACGAGCGCGCACGACACCGTGCCCTTCGCGCTCTGGTCCGCCGCCCGCTCCCTGGGCGACTACGAGACCGCCTTCTGGACGACCGCGCAGGTGGGCGGGGACGTCGACACCACCTGCTCCATCGTGGGCGGGGTGGTCGCGGCGGGGCCGGCGGGTGCGCCGCCGCAGGACTGGGCGGAGCGGGTGGAGCCGTTGCCGGAGTGGGTGACGGGGGCGGTCGGGGCCTGAGGCGTCCCTTCCTGTTCCGCACGTCGAAACTCTCCGTGTGTCTCGGGAACTCTGCGTGACCGGTCGGTCGTTGTCGGTGTGTCCGCTGCGGGCGGGGTGAGGTTCTGCGAGGGCTGGGCCTGCGGGGCCTGCGGGGCCTGCGGGGCCTGCGGGAACCTGTGGGGGCTGACACGTGTCGCCCTGCTGTGGGTACGAGGTGCGAGTACGCCGGGGGAGGGGTGCCGGATGGGCGTGTGGACGGGAGTTCTCCTGGTGCTGTGCGCCGTGCTGCTCCGGTACGCGCGCCGGCCCGGCGTCGCCCCGCCGACCCCCGTGAAGTCGGCCGGTGCGTCGCCGGGCCGGTGGCGTGCGGTGTTCCCCTCAGCCGATGCCGGGTCCCGCCGTACCGGACAGGGCCTCCAGGTCGCTCTTGCGGACCCGGATGACGAGCCAGGCGACGGCCAGGGCCAGCACCGCCATCGCGGCGGCCGGGACGAACGCCGCGGAGATGCCCTGTGCGAGCACCTCGTGCCCCCAGGGCGCCGGAAGCTGCTGCGTCTGGGCGAACTCCGCCTTCTGCTGCGCCGTCCCCTCGGCGAGGAAGGACGGCACCTGCTTCTCCGCCTCGTCCCGGCTGGCCGTGCCGAACACCGTGGTCAGCAGCGCCAGACCCACCGACCCGCCCACCTGCTGGGTCGCGTTGAGCAGGCCGGAGGCTGCGCCCGCCTCGTGCTGGGCCACGCCGGAGACCGCGGTGAGCGTCAGCGTCACGAAGTTCAGGCCCATGCCCAGGCCGAAGATCAGCATGGGCCCGAGGATGCCGCTGACGTAGGAGCTGTCGGAGTCGATCAGCGTCTGCCAGGCCAGTCCGAGCGCGGCCAGCGTCGAACCGATGATCATGAACGGCTTGGGTCCGAACACCGGGAGGAACCGCTGCGACACCCCCGCCCCGATGGCGATCACCACCGTCACCGGCAGGAAGGCGAGACCGGCCTCGATCGGGGTGTAGCCGAGGACGTTCTGCACGAAGAGAACGATGTAGAAGAACATGCCGAACATCGCCGCGGCGAGGCTGAGCATGATCAGATACGTGCCCGAGCGGTTGCGGTCGGCGAACATCCGCAGCGGGGTGATCGGTTCCTTGGCGCGCGACTCGATCATGGCGAAGCCCGCCAGCAGGACGGCCGAGGCGACGAACGAGCCGATGGTGAGGCTGTCGCTCCAGCCCTCCTCGGCCGCGCGGATGAAGCCGTAGACGAGCGAGGCCATACCGGCCGTGGAGGTCACCGCACCCGCGATGTCGAAGCGTCCGGTGTGCCGCTCGGACTCGTTGATGAACATCGGCGCGAGGACCGCGATCAGCAGGCCGATGGGCACGTTGACGAAGAGCACCCACCGCCAGTCGAGCCACTCGGTGAGCATGCCGCCCGCGAGCAGACCGATGGCGCCGCCGCCCGCCGAGACCGCGGCGAAGACGCCGAAGGCGCGGTTGCGTTCGGGGCCCTCCGGGAACGTGGTGGTGATGAGCGCCAGCGAGGTCGGCGAGGCGATCGCGCCGCCCATGCCCTGGAGGACGCGCGCGGCGAGGAGCTGCCAGGGCTCCTGGGCGAGCCCGCCGAGCAGGGAGGCCGCGGTGAACAGCAGGATGCCGCTCATGAAGACGCGGCGCCGGCCGAGGATGTCGCCGGCCCGGCCGCCGAGGAGCAGCAGTCCGCCGAAGGTCAGGGTGTAGGCGCTGACCACCCAGGTGAGATCGGTGGTGCTGAACTGCAAGGCATTCTGGATGTGCGGGAGCGCGATGTTCACAATCGTCGCGTCGAGTACGACCATGAGTTGACAGGCCGCGATGACGGCGAGCGCGATGCCGGGACGCCCCGGCCGCCGAGCCGCGCCCGGCTTTGGATCCTGGAGCAATGGAGAGGTGGTCACTATGGGTCCCCCACGAATGGATTAGTGAACGAACGCGTTCACTGTTGCGTCAACCGTAGAAGCCCCCGACAGTGAACGCAAGCGTTCACTGACTGGCCGTCGCTTCGGCGTGTCCCCCTTCGGCGCCGCACGGCGGATGCTTCATCCCCGAATGTCCGCTTCCTCTTCTCGATGGAGAGAGTCAGATGGTTACTTCGAGCTGGGCCGCCACCCACGCTCAGACGGCCGCCTCCCGCCGCCGCGGCGCCGTCCTGGAACGCGCGATCCTCGAGGCCGCGCTGGAGCAGCTCAGCACGGTCGGCTGGAACGGCCTGACCATGGAGGGCGTCGCCGCGGGCGCCCAGACGGGGAAGGCGGCCGTCTACCGGCGCTGGCCCTCCAAGGAGGACCTCGTCGCGGACGCCCTGCGCGCCGCGCTGCCCGAGTTCCACGAGGCGCCGGACCTGGGAAACGTGCGCGAAGACCTGCTGGAGCTGTGCCGCAGGGCCCGCGACGCCATGTTCTCCAAGCCGGGGTGCGCTCTGCGTGCGGTCATTCACGAGTGCGACAGCATGGAGGCCGAGCGCTTCCACACGGTGATCGTCAGCGGCGTCGTGGAACCGACCCTCACACTGCTCCGGCAGGTGGTCGAGCGCGGTATCGAGCGGGGAGAGGTGCGCCCCGACGCGGCGAACGGCTATGTCTTCGACGCCGTGCCGGCGATGATGATGTACCGCGAGAAGATGTGCGGCAGCGAATGGTCGGACGTCGATCTGGAGCAGATGATCGACCAGTTGATGGTCCCGCTGCTGCGCCCGCACGCCTCCTGATCACAGGCCCGCACGCTTCTGATCGCACGCCCGCACGCCTCCTGATCACAAGGTGGTGACGACGGTGACCACGGTCGGGGAACCGGGGTGTCGCACGCCGAACCGGGCGGCGTACGCTAAGGGCGCCATGCCGTACGAACCACCTACTCACACCGTCGAGCGCTCACTCCGCGCCACGACCGGAGCGAAGATCGTTGCAGGTGTCGACGAGGTGGGGCGTGGCGCGTGGGCCGGCCCGGTCACCGTCTGCGCGGCGATCACCGGACTGCGCCGGCCCCCCGAGGGACTCACCGACTCCAAGCTCCTCACCGTCAAGCGCCGCACGGAACTCGCCGAGACGCTGCGGAGCTGGGTCACGTCGTACGCCCTGGGTCACGCGTCGCCCGAGGAGATCGACGACCTGGGGATGACCGCCGCGCTCCGGCTGGCGGCCGTCCGCGCCCTGGAGAGCCTCCCGGTGCGGCCCGACGCGGTCATCCTCGACGGCAAGCACGACTACCTCGGCTCGCCCTGGCAGGTCCGGACGGTCATCAAGGGCGACCGGTCGTGCGTGGCCGTGGCGGCGGCGTCGGTCATCGCCAAGGTCCAGCGCGACAAAATGATGGCCGAACTGGGCGCCGACCATGCAGACTTCGGTTTCGCGGACAACGCCGGGTATCCGTCCCCCGTGCACCGGGCCGCGCTGGAGGTCCGGGGACCCACCCCGTACCACCGGCTGTCGTGGGCGTATCTTGATGCGCTGCCCCAGTGGCGGCACCTCAAGAAGGCCCGCACCTGGGCGGAGGCGACCGTCCCGCAGATCGAAGGCCAGCTCGGCTTCGACTTCTGACGAGACGTTCGCACTGATGTGCCACCCGGCGATGCCGGCCGCGCCACCGTTTGATAAAAATCAGCTCATGCCTCTCATTCCCGAGGAGCCTCAGATTCACGAGAGTGCCCAGGGTCCCCGCGCCACACCGGCCAGTGGCCGTACCGCGCCGACCCCCCGCCCCGTACCCGGTCCCCGCCCCGCGGCTCCGTCGCGTCCCGGTCGTCCCGGCCCGCCGCGGCCGGCGCCCCCGGCCCAGCGCACCTCGCGTGAGGCGGCCCCCGCGGCCACGCCCGGCCCATCGCATCCGTCCGCTGCCGCCGACGGCCCGCAGATCCAGCTGATCCCGGCCTCCGTCGAAGGGGCGCTCGACGCCGCCGAGGAGGCAGTCGACCTGCTTCTGGACTCCGGCCGAGCCCCCGGCGACGTGCTGGTGCTCACCACGGGTGAACACCACCCGTGGGCCACCCACGAACTGTCCTTCGGTGAGGCGTCCTACTGGGCACAGCACGACGCCGGCGACGACGTCTTCTACGCGGACGCCCAGGCGGCGGACCGTGCCCGGACGCGTCCCGTCGTGGTGGTCGCCGTCAACGGCGGTCCCGAGTCCGTGACCGCCTCCGCCCTGAAGACCGCCCACGCCCGGGCCGGCGCGCTGCTGATCGTCTGCGGGGATCCGCAGCGCATCAACTCCGTGCTGGGCGCCGGGGTCTGAGCCGACACCACGGCGCCGTCCGGCACCCGGACGGGGTCGTCGCCCCCGCGTGAACGCCGGCGGTCGCGGTGCCCGCACCGCCGGTCCGTCGGTGTGCCCGGGGACGGGTGAGGGCGCGGCGCGCACGGAAGTCGGGTGTGAGGCGCGCCGGTCCTCGGGGACGGCTCCACGGGTCCCGTGGCCGGGGTTTTTGAGGGGTTCCTGACGGACGGCGCGCGGGCGGTACGGGCGCCGGTCGTGGTCGCTCCATGGCGGCGCACCGGGGCATGTTGGTGCCGCGGGCACGTTCGACGCCGGACCTGCGGTTGGCCGAGCGCGGGTGTGGACGGCCCGGTGTCAGCGGGCCGCCGCGCGCCGCAGCACGTCCGACGCGGCTCCGCCGGTGCGCGGGATCCGCGGCGGCGCCTCGGACATGGCGACCGGCTCCGGTTCCGAACCGGCGCTGGGATGGCGGCCGCCCCGCCCCTCGCCCAGGACCTGCCAGCCGTCCCGGGTCAGCGTGATGTACGCGCCGCAGCGCAGCCCGTGCAGGGTGCAGGCGTCCCGCAGCCCCCACATCCAGGCCCCGTCCTCCTCCGTCCAGCGGGCGTCGCCTTCACGGCAGTAGAGCAGGACGGCGGTACGCACCGGGGTGCGGCGCCGCAGGTCGTGCGGGATGACCCGGCGCAGCTGGGCCAGCAGCGCGTTGCGGTACATCCAGCCGTCCGCGCCGGTGGAGCGCCGCGTGAACGACGCGCTCGCGCACAGGCGTTCGTCCGGATCGAGCACGGCGACAACCGCGGTCGCCGGGCCGGGACGGTGCCGGGCGTGCAGTCCGCTGACGACCTCGCGCGGACTGCGCAGCAGCGGGATGCCCGCGGCCGCCCACTCCGCAGGCTCGAGCACACGGTTGGCGGATACGGCGGACGTCGACAGCGATGCCGCCGAGGACGGAGCGAATCCGAAGGTCACGGTCCTCCCTTCGGCTACGCCCACTCTGCGGGCGGGTCGGATTCGGGGGAGCGCGCACGCAACAGAGCCCTACCTGGTCGGCGGGCGAGCCGTGCGGGTGCGTCCTTCAATTCTTCCTGTCGAACTTGGATGCGGCAACGAGCAATTGGGACAGGGGACCGTTATCGGCAGATCCGCGGCTAATATCCCCACCCGCCGAACGGCGGCTCCGGGTCAGCCCTGTACGGCCAGTACCAGCGGCAGCACTCCCTGCGCACCCGCACGCCGCAGCAGCCGTGCCGCGACGGCGAGTGTCCACCCTGTCTCCGTGTAATCGTCCACCAGAAGCACCGGACCTCCGGCCCGCGCGAGCGCCTCCGCGAGCTCGGGCGGGACGGTCAGCGCGCCGGCGAGGGCCTTGAGCCGCTGGGCGCTGTTGCTGCGGGGCAGTTGATGCTGCTCGCCCGAGCTCAGCACCGTCCCGAGCAGCGGCAGCCGCCCGGTCTCCGCGATGCGCGCCCCGAGCGACTGGACGAGCTGCGGCCGTGTGGCCGAGGCGACGGTGACCACCCCGACCGGCCGGGGCTGGGCGTCGTCCACCCCGGGCGCCCAGCCACCGGGCCCCCTGGCCCAGTCGGCGAGCACGCCCACCGCGGCCCGGGCGACGTCGTCGGGCACGGGCCCGTCCGGCGCCTGTGGTGCGAGCAGCGGACGCAGCCGGTTGCCCCAGCCGATGTCCGACAGCCGGCCCAGCGCCCGGCCCTGCGCCGCCTGCTCCCCGGCCGGGATACGGCCCTTCAGGTCCACGCCGATCGCGGGGAGTCCGGTCGGCCACATGCGCCGCGGCTCCACCTCCACGCCTGCCCTGCCGAGGTCGGCGCGAGCCGCGTCGAGCGCCACGGCGGACGCCTCGGCCGTGTAACGGGCGCCCGCGCAGTTGTCGCAGCGGCCGCAGGGCTTGGCGCCCTCGTCGTCCAACTGCCGTTGCAGGAACTCCATCCGGCAGTCCGTCGTCGACACGTAGTCGCGCATCGCCTGCTGCTCGGCCGCGCGCTGACGCGCCACCCACGCGTACCGCTCGGCGTCGTACGTCCAGGGCTGTCCGGTCGCGGTCCAGCCGCCCTTGACCCGCCGCACCGCCCCGTCCACGTCGAGCACCTTCAGCATCGTCTCCAGGCGGGAGCGGCGCAGCTCCACGAGCGGTTCGAGCGCGGGGAGCGACAGGGGCCGCTCGGCGCGCGCCAGCACGTCGAGCGTGCGCCGCACCGTCTCCTCCGGCGGGAAGGCGAGGGAGGCGAAGTACTCCCAGATCGCCTCGTCCTCCTTGCCGGGCAGGAGCAGCACCTCCGCGTGCCGGACGCCGCGGCCCGCCCGGCCGACCTGCTGGTAGTAGGAGATGGGGGAGGACGGCGACCCCAGGTGGACCACGAAACCCAGGTCGGGCTTGTCGAACCCCATGCCGAGGGCGGAGGTGGCGACGAGCGCCTTCACCTTGTTGGCCAGCAGGTCCTCCTCCGCCTGCTGCCGGTCGGCGTTCTCCGTCCGGCCGGTGTACGAGGCGACCGTGTGTCCGCGCCGGCGCAGGAACGCGGTGACCTCTTCGGCCACGGCCACGGTCAGCGTGTAGATGATCCCCGACCCGGGGAGCTGGTCCAGATGGTCGGCGAGCCAGGCCATGCGGTGCGCCGCGTCCGGCAGGCGCAGCACGCTCAGGCTGAGACTCTCCCGGTCCAGCGGGCCCCGCAGCACGAGCGCGTCCGAGGAACCGCCCGTGCCGAGCTGCTCGGCGACGTCGGCGGTCACCCGGGCGTTGGCCGTGGCGGTGGTGGCGAGGACGGGCACCCCCTGCGGCAGGTCGCTCAGCATCGTGCGCAGCCGCCGGTAGTCCGGGCGGAAGTCGTGGCCCCAGTCGGAGATGCAGTGCGCCTCGTCGACCACGAGCAGTCCGGTCGCGGCGGCCAGCCGGGGCAGCACCTGGTCGCGGAAGTCCGGGTTGTTCAGCCGCTCGGGGCTGACCAGCAGCACGTCCACGTCCCCCGCTTCGATCTCCGTCCGGATGGCGTCCCACTCCTCGCTGTTGGAGGAGTTGATGGTCCGGGCGTGGACCCCGGCCCGGGCCGCGGCCTCGACCTGGTTGCGCATCAGCGCCAGGAGCGGGGAGACGATCACGGTCGGGCCGCTGCCCCGGGCCCGCAGCAGCGCGGTCGCCACGAAGTACACCGCGGACTTGCCCCAGCCCGTGCGCTGGACGACCAGGGCCCGGCGCTTCTCGGCGACCAGCGCCTCGATCGCCCGCCACTGGTCGTCGCGCAGCCGTGCGGTGCCCGTGTCGTCGCCGACGAGACGGGCGAGCACCGCGTCGGCGGCCGTCCGGAGATCCGTGTTGCTCGTGTGCTCCATGGGTTCCATACAACAGGACGGCGCCGACATCGGCTCCGGGCTGTGGACAACGGCCGGCCGACGGCGCGGTGGTGGCATGGACCTGACCCGACTTGTCCACAGGTAAACCGGAATGTCGCAATCCGCGAGAAGGTCCCGGCATGACGAACCACAGCGGGACGACCGGTCCCTCCGAGAACAGTGACATCCCGAGCCAGGGCGGACGCGACGCCACGGAGCCGCGACGGGAAGCGGCCGCGGCCCGCACCGAAGCGCCCGTGCCGGTGACCGGCGAGGACCGCCCTCCCCTCCCGGCCGACCTCACCTGCACCGCGTACCAGAGCCACGGCGACCCGCAGCAGGTGACGCTGCGCACCCCGGCCGAGCTCGCCGACGCCGTGCCCTACCTGCTCGGGTACCGCCCGGAGGACAGCATCGTCCTCGTCTCCCTGCACGACACCGGCGGGCGGGGCAGGTTCGGCGGCCGGGCCAGGCTCGGCATCCCCGCCGACCCCGGCGACTGGCCCTCGGCCGCCCGCCAGCTCGCCCACGGCCTGGTGACCGGATGCGAGCGCCGAGGAGCCCGGCCCGAGCAGATGGTCGTCTTCCTGTGCCAGGAACCGGGACAGGGCGAGACCGGCCGGCAGGTCAAGGAGCGCCTCGGACCCCTGGCCCACACCCTGCGCCTGGAGTGCGGAGCCCTGGACGTCCCGGTGGTCGAAGCCCTCTGCGTCTCCGCCGGCCGCTTCTGGTCGTACTGCTGCGACGACCGGACCTGCTGCCCGGAGGAAGGTACGCCGATGGGCCTGCCCGGCACGTCCGTGCTGGCCGCCGCGGCCGCCTACGCGGGTCTCCAGGTCCGCGGCTCCCTGCGCGAACTGCACGTCCGGCTCCAGCCCTGGGAGACCTCCGCCGCCCACGACCAGCGCCGTGCCCTGGACGACGCCGGGCTGAAGCTGCTCCCCCGGATCGTCGACGAGCAGGCCCGCAAGGCCGTCGCCGACGAGACGCTGGAACTGGCCGAGCGCCTCATGCACCGCCTCGCCGACGCCCCGCCCGTCTCCGGCACGCTCCCGTCGGACCTGCGGGACGACGATCTGATCGGCCACGACGAGGCGGCCACGGTGCTCCTCGGCCTCCAGGACCGCACCACCCGCGACCGCGCCGCCGCGTGGATGGAGGGCGACGAGGCGGCCCCGGCCCTCCGCCTGTGGCGCACTCTGGCACGCCGCTGCGTCGGCCCGTACGCGGAGTACGCCGCCGCGCCCCTCACCCTCGCCGGGTGGGTCGCCTGGTCCTCCGGCGACGAACTGGAGGCGCGGGAGGCCCTCGCCATGGCTCTCGGAGCCGACCCGGACTACCTCTTCGCGCGTCTGCTGCACCAGGCGTGCAACGAGGGGCTCGACCCGGAGTCGATCCGCCGCTGCCTGCGGGGCGGGGGCGAGGGGGAGTCCGGCACGGCTGAGGTGAGCGGGTCTTCCGGTGGGCAGGGGAGCGAGGCTCCCGGCGGGAGCGAGGGTGAGGGCCCCGGCAGGGGTGAGGGTGAGGCTCCCCGCCTCGACGCGTCGCCCACGTCCCGGAGGCGTCGGCTGCGGGCGGCCGGCCGTGCGGGGCGGCTCCCTCGCCGCGAAAGCTCGCCGACGGGGCGGCTGCCGCGCCCCCGGATGGCACCGGGCGGGGCCCGGCCCGAAGGCGCCGCGCACTCCGGCGCCGCGTCCCGGCGCGGGCAGCACCAGGAAGGTGCGCACACCGTGCCGCGTGGGGAGGAGGCGGAGGAGTAGGGGAGATGCCGGTACGGAACGAGACCGGCCGACGATCCGGCCGGTGAAGGGAGTGTTTATCGTCAGGCAGACGACTATGATCGCCGCATGCCCTACGACCCGTCAGCTTTCCCGCCTTTCGCCGTCACCGTGGACCTGGTCGTGCTCACCGTGCGACGTCACGCTCTGTGCGCATTGGCGGTACGCAGGGGCGAGCCCCCGTTCCAGGGGCGGTGGGCACTTCCCGGAGGCTTCGTGCGTGCCGACGAGGATCTGGCGCAGGCGGCGGCGCGGGAGCTGGCCGAGGAGACGGGGCTGCGGGTTCATGATCCGGCCATCCCCGCCCAGGATCACGGTGCCCACCTCGAGCAGCTGGCCACGTACGGGGACCCCAAGCGTGACCCGCGCATGCGGGTCGTGAGCGTCGCCCACCTCGCTCTCGCGCCGGACCTGCCGGCGCCGCGGGCGGGCGGCGACGCCAGCAACGCGCGCTGGGCGCCCGTGGACGAGCTGTTGCAGCAGGGCGGCTACGGCAGGGACGGCGAGCCGGTGGCGCCGCTCGCCTTCGACCACGCCCAGATCCTCTCGGACGGCGTGGAGCGCGCCCGCTCCAAGATCGAGTACTCCTCGCTGGCGACGGCGTTCTGCCCGCCGGAGTTCACCGTCGGTGAGCTGCGCCGCGTCTACGAGGCGGTCTGGGGTGTGGCGCTCGACCCGCGCAACTTCCACCGCAAGGTGACGGGCACCCCGGGCTTCCTGGTCCCCACCGGCGGCACCACGACCCGGCAGGGCGGCCGTCCCGCCCAGCTCTTCCGGGCCGGCGGCGCCACTCTGCTCAACCCGCCGATGCTGCGTCCCGAGGTCTGACACGGGAGAGGCCGGCCCCCGGGGGTGCGTGTCCCGGACCGTTCTCCCTCCGTGCAACAGGCCCCGTGGTGCCCGAAAAACGCGATTTGGCGCGCTATCTTGCATCGGGTGATCCAGGCCATCGGACTGACCAGCATCCCTCGCAAAGAGCAGCGGCCCGCCCTCGACAACGTCTCCTTCGAGGCGCACGCGGGCCGCGTCACCGCGTTGCTCGGAGCGCCGGGCGCCGGCAAGACCACGGCGCTGAGACTCATGCTCGAGCTCCAACGCGGGCGTGGGATCACCTACTTCGCAGGCCGCCCCCTGCATCGCATCCCGCATCCCGCCCACGAGGTGGGGGTGGTTCTGGGTGACGTGCCGGGGCACCCCGCCCGCACGGTCCGCGGGCATCTCCGCATGCTCTGCGCGGCCTCGGGGGTCCCGGCCCGGCGCGCCGACGAAGTGCTGGAAGCGGTGGGCCTGGTGAGCCTGCGCGACGAACGCCTCGGCACCCTGTCGCGCGGCATGGACCGCCGCCTCGGTCTGGCCTGCGCCCTCCTGCCGGACCCGCACACCCTCGTGCTCGACGACCCTGCGAGAGGGCTCGCGGCGGGGGAGAGGCGCTGGCTGTACGACATGCTGCGGGAACACGCGGCGCAGGGCGGGACGGTGCTGTGCAGCACCGCCGATCCCAAGGAGGCCGCGCGGATCGCCGATCACGTGGTCACGTTGGACGACGGACGGCTCGTCGCCGACCAGCGGGCCGCCGACTTCGCCCGCACCCGGCTGCGCCCCCGCGTCGCCGTCCGCAGCCCGCACGCCGCCCGCCTCTCCGCGCTGCTCGCCCAGCAGGCCCGTTCCACACAACGGTCCGTGGAGGTCGTACAGGAGGGCGGCAACCGCCTCTGCGTCTACGGGAGTAGCTGCGCCGAGGTGGGCGAGACGGCCTTCCGGCACGGCATCGTCGTGCATCAACTGGCCGACGAAGTGGGCGACATGGGGCCGGGGGCGGGTGCGGACACGCAACCGGCCGTCGCTCCCGAGCCCCGGCCGGCGGCCGAGTCCGCCCCTAGGCCCGACTCCGACACCGCCCCTCGGCCCGATCCCGACACCTCTCCTCAGTCCGATGCGGGAACCGCCCCGCAGCCCGATGCCGAAATCGCTCCTCAGCCCGCCTCGGACCCCGACCTCGCTCCTGACCTCCGACCCGAACCCGCAGCCCCCGCCCCTGACCCCCAGCCGGAACCCGCAGCTCCTGCCCCCTCGACCAACCCCGACGAATCAACCCCTCCCGAGCCGCCCCGAACCACCCCCGAGAACGACGCCCCCAAGGCGACCCCGCCCCACCGGCCCACCGCCCGCCCCGCCCCCGTCACCCTCCCGCCCCCCGTCCGCGTTCGCCCCGCGCCCACCCCTCTGCGGCCCGTCCGCTACGAGATCCGGCGGGCCACCGGGGTGGCCACGGGCTTCGTCGTCGGGGCCTGCGTACTCGTCGTGTCCGCCCTCACCGCGCTGCTGCTGGCCCGCATCGGTCACACCCCGCAGCCGCGGCTGCTGGCCGCCTGGCCCGTGCAGGTGCCCTTGCCGCCCGCCGCGCTCGGAGCGGGTCTGCTCGGCGCGCTGGCGTTCGGCGACGAGTTCCGCCACCCCGCGCTCGCGGCGGACCGAGGGACCGTCCCCCGCAGGCTCGGCCTGCTGACGGCGAAGCTGTTCGTCGCAACGCTGACCGCCCTCGCGCTGGCCGTGCTGACCGTCGGCTGCACCGCCGAAGTGCTGTATCTCGTCTACGGGAGCGAGCTCGTCGCGGTTCCGGCGGAGTGGCCCGCTCTCACCGCCGGGTGGCTCGCCCTCGTCACGGGGTGCGCCTGGGCGGGGGTGCTGGCCGCGGGCGTGTTCCGGTCCACCACCGCCGGGCTCGCCGCGGTCGTCGCCGTGCCGCTTCTCGTCGTACCCGCCGTGCGCGAGATCACGGAGGGGCCGGCGGTGCGGAATCCGGAGCCGTTCGCCGGGCGCCTGTGGGGCGGACTGCCGCTGCGCCGGATCTTCGGGGGCGAGCAGCATCTGGAGGGGCTGCTGCGACTGCTGGCCCAACCCGTGGGCGGGGCCATGGCGTTGTCGGTGCTGGCCCTGCTGTGCGCGTACGCGTTCACGGGTTTGCGGGGCCGCGTCCGATGACGACCGAGTTTGCGCTTCTCGGACCTTCTCTGAGCGCAACTCCCTAGGAAACGCTCATTTCTTTCCGATAAGGCGTCAATTGCGACGAGGTGAGCGATCACCCTTTCGTGTGCTTTTCACCAAAGACCTCAAGGGAGTTGGAACCGACGCCGACAAAGGATGCGTGAGTACCCTTGCGCACACCATGATGACCGCCGCCCGCTCCGCCGACTCCGGCCTCGCGACCCCGGGCGAACTCGACCGCTACCCCTACGCGGACACGCCCGGCACCGACCGGGGCCCGGTGTGGGACGGCGGGGATCCGGAGCTTGGCCGTGTGGGCCGGCGGACCGCGGGCAGCCGCGGACGCGGGCTGCACGGACAACTCGTCCAGCAGCTGGGACAGATGATCGTCTCGGGCGACCTGGGCGCCGACCGCCCGCTGGTGCCCGAGGAGATCGGTCAGCGTTTCGAGGTGTCCCGTACCGTCGTCCGCGAGTCCCTCCGCGTCCTGGAGGCCAAGGGCCTGGTCAGTGCCCGGCCGAACGTGGGCACGCGGGTGCGCCCGGTCAGTGACTGGAATCTCCTCGACCCGGACATCATCGAGTGGCGGGCCTACGGGCCGCAGCGCGACGACCAGCGCCGGGAGCTGAGCGAGCTGCGCTGGACGATCGAGCCGCTCGCCGCGCGTCTGGCGGCCGGACACGGCCGGGACGACGTCCAGCAGCGGCTGACCGACATGGTGGAGATCATGGGGCACGCCCTCGGACAGGGCGACGCACTGACCTTCGCCCGGGCGGACAACGAGTTCCACTCCCTGCTCATCCAGGTCGCCGGCAACCGCATGCTGGAGCACCTGTCCGGGATCGTGTCCGCCGCGCTCCAGGTGTCGGGCGGCCCGGTCACCGGCTGTGAGCGGCCGAACGAGACCTCGCTGGCCCACCACGCCCGGATCGTCGACGCCCTCGCCGCCGGAGACGGCGTCGCGGCCGAGGAGGCCATGCGGCAGCTCCTCACGGTCCACCCCGAGGTCGAGCGTGTGGTGCCCGCGCCCCGCCCTCACTGACCGCGTTTCCCCGACGGCGCGGTCCGGCCTGCCATCCCCCTCCTGTGGCAGCGCCGCGTCCGTGAGCCGTCCCCCGTCGGACCCTGCGGCCCCCTCGACGGTGCCGCGGGGTCCGACGGTACGAAGCGACATATGAAGCGACGCCCGCAGTAACCTGCACAGCGGGGGACCCCTCGCCCCCCGTGCGCACTTCTGTCCGTGTCTGCCAGGCTTTGACTGGTTACGGGGTGTGATTCGGGCCACGCGGAATGGGCGTAACGCTTCCGGGAAGAACGCGATGACCTAAGAGGTGACAGCCGCGGAGGGAATACGGACGCCGTGATCGGCGCTGTGCATCTTCCCGGCCCCCGCCCGCGCCGTCGGCCCATCCCCAAGCCGGCGGTCGGCCCCTGTCCACTGTGGACGGGGCCGGAAGCCGTTTTCCAACGTTCCGAGAGGTTGTTCGTGTCGGCCAGCACATCCCGTACGCTCCCGCCGGAGATCGCCGAGTCCGTCTCTGTCATGGCGCTCATCGAGCGGGGAAAGGCTGAGGGGCAGATCGCCGGCGATGACGTGCGTCGGGCCTTCGAAGCTGACCAGATTCCGGCCACTCAGTGGAAGAACGTACTGCGCAGCCTCAACCAGATCCTCGAGGAAGAGGGTGTGACGCTGATGGTCAGTGCCGCAGAGCCCAAGCGCACCCGCAAGAGCGTCGCAGCGAAGACTCCCGCCAAGCGCACCGCCACCAAGACCGTAGCGGCCAAGACGGCGACCCCCCGGAAGGCCACCGCCGCCGCCTCCGCGGCCCCGGCCGCCGACGCGGCCGTCGAGGAGGAGGCGGCGCCCGCCAAGAAGGCGGCCGCCAAGAAGACCACCGCCAAGAAGGCGGCGGTGAAGAAGACCACGGCCAAGAAGACCGCCACCAAGAAGGCCACGGCGAAGAAGGACGACGCCGAGCCGGCGGACGAGGAAGTCCTCGAGGACACCAAGGTCGCGGACGAGCCCGAGGGCGCCGAGAGCGCCGGCTTCGTCCTGTCCGACGAGGACGAGGACGACGCGCCGGCCCAGCAGGTCGCCGCCGCGGGCGCCACCGCCGACCCGGTCAAGGACTACCTCAAGCAGATCGGCAAGGTCCCCCTGCTCAACGCCGAGCAGGAGGTCGAGCTGGCCAAGCGCATCGAGGCGGGCCTGTTCGCCGAGGACAAGCTGGCGAACTCCGACAAGCTGGCGCCGAAGCTCAAGCGCGAGCTGGAGATCATCGCGGAGGACGGCCGCCGGGCCAAGAACCACCTGCTGGAGGCCAACCTCCGTCTGGTGGTCTCCCTGGCCAAGCGCTACACCGGCCGCGGCATGCTGTTCCTGGACCTCATCCAGGAGGGCAACCTCGGTCTGATCCGCGCGGTCGAGAAGTTCGACTACACCAAGGGCTACAAGTTCTCCACGTACGCCACCTGGTGGATCCGTCAGGCGATCACCCGCGCCATGGCCGACCAGGCCCGCACCATCCGTATCCCGGTGCACATGGTCGAGGTCATCAACAAGCTCGCGCGTGTGCAGCGCCAGATGCTCCAGGACCTGGGCCGCGAGCCCACCCCGGAGGAGCTGGCCAAGGAGCTCGACATGACCCCGGAGAAGGTCATCGAGGTCCAGAAGTACGGCCGCGAGCCCATCTCCCTGCACACCCCGCTGGGCGAGGACGGCGACAGCGAGTTCGGTGACCTCATCGAGGACTCCGAGGCCGTCGTGCCCGCCGACGCCGTCAGCTTCACGCTGCTGCAGGAGCAGCTGCACTCCGTGCTCGACACCCTGTCGGAGCGCGAGGCGGGCGTCGTCTCGATGCGGTTCGGTCTCACCGACGGTCAGCCGAAGACCCTCGACGAGATCGGCAAGGTGTACGGCGTCACGCGTGAGCGCATCCGCCAGATCGAGTCGAAGACGATGTCGAAGCTGCGCCACCCGTCGCGTTCGCAGGTGCTGCGCGACTACCTCGACTAGGACGTCGTCCGCGGCGGGGCGACCCGTCGTGCACCGCCGTCCGTGAAGGCCCGGTCCCCGCTCCGGCGGGACCGGGCCTTCACGCTGCCGTGCGGGTGCGGGTGCGGACCGCTTACCTCACTGTGGGTGTCCAAGGTTCACCCCAGTGTGAGGAGCGTGCATGCGACGTCGACTTGCCAGGGCTCTGGCCCTGCCGCTGACCTTGGTGGCCGCGGGCACCGTCATACCACTGGCCTCGGCCGCTCCGGTGGCCGCCGACAGCATCGTCGTCGGCGGCTTCCCCGTCGATGTGTCACAGAGCCCGTACACCGTGGCGCTCTCCAGCCGTGACCGGTTCGGGGGTACACGGGCGGGGCAGTTCTGCGGGGGCGTGGCGGTCGGCCGCACCACCGTGCTCACCGCCGCCCACTGCATGGACCCGGAGGTGCTCGGCGCCTCCCCGGAGCGGGTGCGCGACCTCAGGGTGATAGCGGGGCGTACCGAGCTGCTCTCGGAGGGCGGCCAGGAGGTCGCCGTACGGAAGGTCTGGGTGAACCCCCACTACGACGGCGCGACCAACTCCGGCGACTTCGCCGTGCTCAGCCTGGCCGAGCCGCTACCCGCGGCCTCGGTCATAGGCATGGCGGGGGCGGGCGACCCGGCATACCGGGCGGGGACCGCCGCCACGGTCTACGGCTGGGGGGACACCACGGGCTCCGGCAGCTACGCCGGCAGCCTGCACGGGGCGCGCGTACGGGTGCAGCCCGACGCGCTGTGCGAGAAGGCGTACCCCGGGGGCTCCGACGGCACCTACCGCGCCGAGACGATGCTGTGCGCGGGTGAGGTGGCCGGCGGCCGGGACGCCTGCCAGGGGGACAGCGGGGGGCCGCTGGTCGCCCAGGGGCGGCTCATAGGCCTGGTCTCCTGGGGGGCCGGCTGCGGCTGGGCGGGCAGCCCGGGGGTCTACACCCGCATCTCCGACGTCCTGGCCACACTGGGGTGGCCTGCGGCATCACAGGGCTGAAACTGCGGCACACCGGCATACACCGGTACGACCGGCACACCGGCTCGCAACAGACGGGCGGCGCCCTCCGCGGGGGAAGACGCCGCCCGTTCGCCGGCCTGTGCCGGTCTGGCTGCTCGTCGTCGGACGTGAAGTGTCAGCGCTCCTCGTCAGGAGTTGCCTTCGGGGCGGTCAGCCGCTCCGTCTCGTCCTGTATCTCAGCGGCGATCTTCTTGAGTTCCGGCTCGAACTTGCGCCCGTGGTGGGCGCAGAAGAGCAGTTCTCCACCGCTCAGCAGGACGACGCGCAGGTAGGCCTGGGCGCCGCAGCGGTCGCAGCGATCGGCGGCCGTCAGCGGGCTCGCGGGGGTCAGAACAGTAGTCACGTCGCCTCTTCTCTAGCTCGACGAGCTGTCGTACCAGGGTCAACATCCAACCAGCCCCAAAACGTTCCCGCTCGGGGCTTTTCCTCGAAAAAAATCTTCGAGGCGGCCGGCTGCTGCCGGTTGGCGGCGAATGTGCCGTAGTGCGTGTCTCTGTGTCGTACGGATTCGCGTGGTATCGGTGGTCGGCCCTCCCGGCTGGGTTGCCGGTTGTTCATGAGGACGTGCCCGGAGCCTAAATGGTTCATGCCTCGATGGGAACGTGATGTGTGCTTCACTCCATCGAGGGATCGAACACCCATGCGACTCTCGACTAGGGTGAGACCGAGACGAGGGTGGCGTTACAACGGCTCTACCAGGCCTCGGTACCCTCTCACCGGTGAACCAAGCCGCGCCCTTACCCACCAGGGCCCCATCTGAAATTCAGCGAGGAGCGAACCGCGTGACCGCCGAGACGTCCGTGCCGTCGTCCACAGCGCTGCTGGCAGGAGCAGACCGGGACGGTTCCAACTACACCGCGCGGCACCTGCTCGTCCTCGAGGGGCTCGAGGCCGTACGCAAGCGCCCCGGTATGTACATCGGCTCCACGGACAGCCGTGGCCTGATGCACTGCCTCTGGGAGATCATCGACAACGCCGTGGACGAGGCCCTCGGCGGCTACTGCGACCACATCGAGGTCGTGCTCCACGACGACGGCTCGGTGGAGGTCAAGGACAACGGCCGGGGCATCCCGGTCGACGTCGAGCCCAAGACCGGCCTCTCCGGCGTCGAGGTCGTCATGACCAAGCTGCACGCCGGCGGGAAGTTCGGCGGCGGCTCCTACGCCGCCTCCGGCGGTCTGCACGGCGTCGGCGCCTCCGTGGTGAACGCGCTCTCCGCGCGGCTCGACGTGGAGGTGGACCGCGGGGGGCACACCCACGCGATCAGCTTCCGCCGCGGCGTCCCCGGCGCCTTCTCCGCCCTGGGCCCGGACGCGAAGTTCGAGCCCGGCAGCGGCCTGCGCAAGACCAAGAAGATCCCGAAGACCCGCAGCGGCACGCGCGTGCGCTACTGGGCCGACCGCCAGATCTTCCTCAAGGACGCCAAGCTCGCCCTGGACACCCTGCACCAGCGCGCCCGGCAGACCGCGTTCCTGGTGCCCGGCCTGACCATCGTCGTCCGCGACGAGTACGGGCTCGGCGACGGCGGCAGCAAGGGTGAGGAGTCCTTCCGCTTCGACGGCGGGATCAGCGAGTTCTGCGAGTTCCTGGCCTCCGACCGGCCGATCTGCGACACGCTCCGCTTCACCGGGCAGGGCTCCTTCAAGGAGACGGTCCCGGTGCTCGACGAGCACGGCCAGATGACGCCCACCGAGGTCACCCGCGAGCTCGGCGTCGACGTGGCGCTGCGCTGGGGCACCGGCTACGAGACGACCGTCAAGTCGTTCGTCAACATCATCGCCACCCCCAAGGGCGGCACCCACGTCGCGGGCTTCGAGCAGGCCGTCGCCAAGACGATGAACGAGGTCCTGCGGGCCAAGAAGATGCTGCGCGTGGCCGAGGACGACGTCGTGAAGGACGACGCCCTCGAGGGCCTCACCGCGGTGGTCACGGTCCGTCTCGCCGAACCTCAGTTCGAGGGGCAGACCAAGGAGGTGCTGGGCACCTCGGCGGCCCGCCGCATCGTGAACACCGTGATCTCCAAGGAGCTCAAGGCGTTCCTGACCTCCACCAAGCGCGACGCCGCCCAGCAGGCCCGCGTGGTCATGGAGAAGGTCGTCGCCGCGGCCCGTACGCGCATCGCGGCCCGCCAGCACAAGGACGCCCAGCGCCGCAAGACGGCCCTGGAGTCCTCCTCGCTGCCCGCCAAGCTCGCCGACTGCCGCAGCGACGACGTCGACCGCAGCGAGCTGTTCATCGTCGAGGGCGACTCCGCGCTGGGCACGGCCAAGCTCGCCCGGAACTCCGAGTTCCAGGCGCTGCTGCCGATCCGCGGCAAGATCCTCAACGTGCAGAAGTCGTCCGTCACGGACATGCTCAAGAACGCCGAGTGCGGCGCGATCATCCAGGTCATAGGAGCCGGGTCCGGCCGGACCTTCGACATCGACGCGGCGCGCTACGGCAAGATCATCATGATGACCGACGCCGATGTGGACGGCTCCCACATCCGCACGCTGCTGCTGACCCTGTTCCACCGCTACATGCGGCCCATGGTCGAGGCCGGCCGGGTCTTCGCCGCCGTGCCGCCGCTGCACCGGATCGAGATCGTCCAGCCCAAGAAGGGCCAGGACAAGTACGTGTACACGTACTCGGACCGGGAGCTGCGGGACAAGCTCATGGAACTCCAGAGCAAGGGCGTCCGGTACAAGGACTCGATCCAGCGCTACAAGGGCCTCGGCGAGATGGACGCCGACCAGCTGGCCGAGACCACCATGGACCCGCGCCACCGCACCCTGCGCCGGATCAACCTCAGCGACCTCGAGGCCGCCGAGCAGGTCTTCGACCTCCTCATGGGCAACGACGTCGCCCCGCGCAAGGAGTTCATCTCCAGCTCCGCGGCCACACTGGACCGCTCCCGCATCGACGCCTAGGCATTGTCAGGTCCGGAGGGGCGCCGTTCCGCAGCGGGACGGCGCCCCTTCGGACGTCTCCGTAGTCGCTTCACAAGGTGCCCGCACGCTCCGGTCACCTGATGGAGTGAAGAGGAACGGGAAGAAGAGTCAGGGAAGTTCCCGTTCTGTCCATCCTTGGGCATGCAGCGAAGCAATGCGGGGGACGTGACCTACGACGATCCCTGGTACGACGCCCTGGCCTCGGGCTGGGGCGAATCGGCCGCGGCGGCAGTGCAGTCGGCCCGGCCCGAGCCGGAGGCCGCGCCCGCGGCGGCCGACATCTACCTCGAGGTGCAGCGCAGCGCGGCCTTCCAGGAAGTGCGGCGCCGCTACCGGCGCTTCGTGGTCCCCGGGGCCGTCGCCTTCCTCGTCTGGTACGTCGCGTACGTCGTCACCGCCACCACCGTCCCCGGACTGATGGCGCGCCCCGTCGCGGGCGCGGTGAACGTCGGGATGCTCGCGTGCCTCGGCCAGTTCCTCACCACCTTCCTGCTCACCTGGGCCTACGTCCGCCATGCCCGGCTGCGGCGCGACCGCGCGGCGCTCGAACTGCGCTGGGACACCCAGGAGCTGGCCCGAGGCAGAGGCGGCGCGGCATGACGACCGACCACCGCACCACCGCCCTGCTGCTGTTCAGCGCGTTCGTCGCCGTCACCCTCGTGATCACCACCTGGGTGAGCCGCCACCGCCAGGGCTCCGCCGAGGAGTTCTACACCGGCAACCGTCTCTTCTCGCCGATGGAAAATGGTTTTGCCATCGCCGGCGACTACATGTCGGCCGCCTCCTTCCTCGGCATCTCCGGACTCATCGCCCTCGTCGGCTACGACGGGATGCTCTACTCGGTGGGCTTCCTCGTGGCCTGGCTGGTGGTGCTGTTCCTGGTCGCCGAACTGGTGCGCAACTGCGGGCGGTTCACGCTCGCCGACGTGGTCGCCGCCCGGATGCGGGAGCGGCCGGTGCGCATCGCCGCCGGCACCTCCTCCGTCACCGTCTCCGTGCTGTACCTGGTGGCGCAGATGGTCGGCGCGGGCAGCCTTGTCGCGCTGCTCCTCGGCGGCACCGGCGAGGCCGTGCAGGCCTGGACCGTGGTCGGCGTCGGCGCGCTCATGGTGATCTACGTGTCGCTCGGCGGCATGCGCGCCACCACCTGGATCCAGATCGTCAAGGCGGTCCTGCTGCTCGGCGGCACCGTCACCCTGACCGTCCTCGTCCTGCTGCGCTTCCACGGGGACGTCAACCGCCTGCTGCGCACCGCCGCCGAACGCAGCGGCCACGGCGACGCGTTCCTCGCCCCCGGCCTCGCCTACGGCGGCGACTGGACCGCCCGCTTCGACTTCATCAGCCTCGGACTCGCCCTGGTGCTGGGCACGGCGGGCCTGCCGCACATCCTGTCCCGCTTCTACACCGTCCCCACCGCGCGCGCCGCCCGGCGGTCCGTGGTCTGGGCGATCGGCCTCATCGGCGGCTTCTACCTGATGACCATCGTGCTCGGCTTCGGCGCCGCCGCGCTCATCGGCCCGGACGCCGTGCGCGCCTCGCACGCCTCGGGCAACACGGCGGTCCCGCTGCTCGCGCTCGACCTGGGCGGCGGCGCCGGCACCACCGGCGGCACGGTCCTCTTCGCGGTCGTCGCCGCGGTCGCCTTCGCCACCATCCTCGCCGTCGTCGCCGGGATCACGCTCGCCTCCTCGGCGTCCGTCGCCCACGACCTGTACGCCTCCCTGCGCCGTCCCGGCGGCAAGCCCCGCAGCGAGGTCGCCGTCGCGCGCGTCGCCGCCGTCGGCATCGGCGTCGTCGCGATCGCCCTCGGCCTGCTGGCCCGCGACCTCAACGTCGCGTTCCTGGTCGGCGTCGCCTTCGCCGTCGCCGCGTCCGCCAACCTGCCCGTGCTGCTCTACTCGCTGTTCTGGCGCGGCTTCACCACGCGCGGCGCCGTGTGGTCCGTCTACGGCGGCCTGGTCCCGGCGGTGGTGCTGGTGCTGCTGTCCCCGGTGGTGTCCGGCAGCCCCGACTCCCTCTTCCCCGGCGTGGACATCCAGCTCTTCCCGCTCCAGAACCCGGGACTGGTCTCCATCCCGCTGGGCTTCCTCGCCGGATGGCTCGGCACGGTCACCTCCACCGAGGTCCCCGACGAGGCCCGCCACGCCGAGACCGAGGTGCGGTCACTGACGGGCGCGGGGGCGGCCTAGCGGAGGGCGAAGCGGCCCTGGCGGGCGGCCACCGGGCGGTGGGGGCCGCGGCGCCGGCGCGGTCTGGCGAGGGGCCGCGCGGAGACGTACGGCGCCGGCATCCGTATGGAAGGGGGGCACGGTTCCTTCCCCCGCCCCCACGAGCCGTGCCTCAGGCGCGGGTCGCCCACACGTAACGGTGTTCCGGGCGGCCCGCGTCCCCGTAGCGCAGGGTCAGCGTGGCCCGTCCTGTGCGCTCCAGGAGCTTCAGATAGCGCTGAGCGGTCTGCCGGCTCACTCCCGTGCGTTCGGCGATCTCCTGCGCCGACAGCGGCCCTTCCGCGGCCGTCAGCGCCCGCCGCACCAGGTCCGCCGTGGTGGGGGAGTGCCCCTTGGGCAGCTGCGGCTCGGTCGACTCGGACAGCGCGCCGAAGATGCGGTCCACCTCCGCCTGCTCCGCCTCACCGCCGCCGTCGAGGGTGCGGCGCAGCCGTGCGTACGCCTCCAGCTTGCCGCGCAGCCCGGCGAAGGCGAACGGCTTGACCAGGTACTGGAGCGCTCCGTGCCGCATCGCCGCCTGCACCGTCGCCACGTCCCGTGCCGCCGTCACCATGATCACGTCGGCCTGGTGGCCGCGCCGCCGCATCTCCCGGACGACGTCGAGACCCGTCTCGTCGGGCAGATAGTGGTCCATGAGGACGAGATCCACCCGGGCAAGCGTCTCCACCCGCTCCAGCGCCTCGGCCGCGCTGTGCGCCGGGGCCACGGCGTGGAACCCGGGCACCTTGTCGACATAGGCCGCGTTGACCCGCGCCACCCGGACGTCGTCGTCCACGACCAGCACCTCGATCATCGCGCCTCCTCGGGTTCCGCGGGCCGGGACGAAGCGCCCGCGAGGGCGGCCGGCGGCCCCGGCTCGGTCAGCGCCTCCGGCAGGACCACGGTGAACTCGGCGCCCCCGCCCGGCGCCTCACCCACGCGCGCGTCGCCCCCGTGCCGGTGCGCGAGCCGGCGCACCAGCGGCAGCCCGATGCCCCGCCCTCGGTGGCCGGGCGGCTCCTTGGTGGACCAGCCCTCCGTGAAGATCAGCTCCCGCTGCTCGGGCGGCACTCCGGGGCCCGTGTCCCGCACCACGAGCACCGCCGTGCGGCCCTCCGCCCGCAACTCGACCTCCACGCGCGCGTCGGGCGTGCCGGCGACGGCGTCCAGCGCGTTGTCCACCAGGTTTCCCACGACCGTCACCAGCCCGCGCGGGTCGACCAGCCGGTCCGGCAGACGCGACCGGTCCGACAGCCGCAGCACCGCCCCGCGCTCCGCCGCCACCGTCGCCTTGCCCACCAGCAGCGCCGCCAGCAGCGGATCCCGGATCCGCTCCGTGACCTGCTCCGACGTGGCCCGGTGGTCGCCCACCACCTCACCGACGAACTCCACCGCGTCCTCGTACATCTCCAGCTCCAGCAGCCCCAGCAGGGTGTGCATGCGGTTCGCGTGCTCGTGGTCCTGGGCGCGCAGCGCGTCGATCAGCCCGCGCGTCGAGTCGAGCTCCCGGCCCAGCTGGTCCAGCTCGGTCCGGTCGCGCAGGGTGGCCACGGCGCCGCCGTCGTCGGTCGGCATACGGTTCGCGACCAGCACCCGATGCCCGCGGACGGTGAGCAGATCGGTGCCGGTCACCCGCCCCGCCAGCACGTCGGCCGTACGGCCCGCGCCCAGCGCCTCGTCCGGCGAGCGGCCGACGGCCTCCTCACCGATGCCCAGCAGCCGCTGCGCCTCGTCGTTCAGCAGCCGGACACGCCCGTCCCGGTCCAGGGCCACGACGCCCTCCCGGATGCCGTGCAGCATCGCCTCGCGCTCCGCGAGCAGCGCGGCGATGTCGGAGAAGGCCAGGTCACGGGTCTGCCGCTGGACCCGCCGGGAGATCAGCCAGGCCGCCAGCGCGCCCACCGCGAGCGCGCCGCCCGCGTACGCGAGCAGCCCCGGGATGGCGTGGATCAGCCGCGCGCGGACGCTGTCGTAGGCGATGCCGACCGAGACGGCGCCGATGACCTCGCCGTCGGCGTCCCGCAGCGGGACCTTGCCGCGCGCGGAGCGGCCCAGGGTGCCCTCGTCGATCTCCATGACCTCGCGGCCGGCCAGCGCCTCACCGGGGTCGGTGGACACCAGCCCGCCGATCCGCTCCGGGGCGGTGTGCGACCAGCGCACGCCCCGCCGGTCGAGGATCACGATGTACTCCGCGCCCGTGGCCCGCCGGATCCGCTCCGCCTCCCGCTGCACCGGCCCACCGGGCGTGGGCTCCGTGGCGCGCAGGTCCTCGGCGATCTGCGGCTGCTGGGCGGTGGTCTGCGCGATCGCCAGGGCGCGGCGCATCGCCTGGTCGTCCAGCTGCTCACCGAGCGGCGCGAGGAACAGGCCGGTCGCCAGGACCGCGACGCCCGCGGCGATCGCCACCTGCATCAGCAGGATCTGGGAGAACACCCGCCGCGGCAGGCCGAGGCGCAGACGGCGAGCGGGGGCTGTGGGGCTCATGCCCCGACGGTACGTGGGGGAGGCGGGGGTGCCGTAGGGGGTGTGACGTGCTTCTCCCGGCGGGGTGAGGCCGAGAGAGGTCAGCCGGCCATGACCGTGACCGCCGGGGTCAGCTCACGGACGTCGACGACGTCCATCCGCGCGGGCGAGCCGAGCACCGAGCCGCAGCTCTCCGGGCGGGGCGGCAGGGCCGCGCCCTGGGCGACCGCCACGCGCCAGCGGCGCCCGTCCACATGGGCGACGGTCACCTCCCAGTGGGGCGTCTCGCCCTCCGTACGGACGACGCTCAGCACCTGGGCGGCGTCCTCGCGCACGGCGCGCCGCACGGCCAGCTCGGCCGCCTGACCGGGCCGCTCCCAGGCGGAGCCGCCCCGGCATCCCTCGGTGACGATCCGGCCCTCCCGCGCGCCGTGCAGCACCTCCTTGACGGCGTGCGCCTCCGCCCGTCCGTACGCGTAGCCGTACGGCAGCACGAGCACGGTGGGGGAGAAGCGGTGACCGCCGAGGTGGGTGACCTCCCAGACGCTTTCGACGCCGGAGGAGGCCAGCTCGGCGGCGAGGGGCCTGCCGAGCAGGGCGCAGCAGCGGTCGCGCTTGCCGTTGGTGCAGACGAGGGCGAGGGGATCGCCGTCGTGCGGCTCACCGCCCAGCACCGCGCCGAAGCTCGCGGCCTCGCCGCGGCCGAGGGCCGGGTAGTCGAGGTCGAGCAGGCGGGCGGGGTCGGTGGTGGTCGCGGAGTGCAGCCAGACGTTGCCCGGGACGGTGTGGGCGACGTACACGCGGCGCGTGGCGGGCATACGGCTGTCCGCGTGACGTCCGGGACGCCGGATGAGGGCGACGCGCACGCCGGTGCCCTTCGCGGCGGCCTCCAGGGCACGGCCCAGTGCGGGGTCGAGATGGCTGGACGTGAGCGCCTTGGCACCCCACGGGCCGGGCTGCTCCAGCAGCAGCCACGTCCGCGCGGTCGCCGCGGTCCCTTCGACGGGCTCGTCGAGCGCGCGGGAGACGGTTGAGCACGTGCTACTCACACAGGTGAGCCTAACCTGAGTTGCACCTCGGTGCCGTGCCGGCCCACCGGGGTGCCGGCGCGGCCCGTCCCGTGTACTCGTATTGGCGGCGTATGCCAAGAATGCGAGTGAGTATCGATTCTTCGAGTACTTGTCACTCTCAGGGGCTATTCAGTGAAAGTGAAGTGCTCACACCTTCGGGTTGCGGCGTTGTTACAGTCTCGCCGCGACCCTGTTCCACCTCTGTGCGCCTGTTTTCCATAACGGGGCGGACCTGCAAAGATACGCTCGCGCGTCGCGCGGCATCGAGCGCTGGTGCTCGTGCCCAGAGAACAGAGGAAATCAGTGAGTCAGATCGTTCGCCGCCTCGGTGTCGCTCCGCGTCTTCGAGGCAGTGCCACCGGGGCAACGTGCCCCGACCTCTTCGAGTTGGCCGATGGGAACTTCGCCGTCATCGGAACGGACGTCACTGATTCGCTGGACTCGCAACTACCCGCAGACGCGGCGCGTGCGGACTACGAGCGCATCGTTGTGATTACCAGGGAAACCCTGATCAAGGCCAAGCCGGACATCCCGGACGCTTAGGTCACAGATCGGTGGGTGGCTCGCCCACCACCCACCACTCCTCGGTGTCTGCCTCATCCAGCTGCAGCAGCAAGTCGTCGATCATCTGACCCAGCTTCGCCTCCTCTGTCCCTTTGAGGCTGGCGCGGTCGTGGCGTGTTGCCTCCCAGTAGTCCCTGGCTATCGGGTTCTGGAACATGGCTCTGGCGTGCTTGAAGAATTCATCCAGAGTGAGGTTGCCCATGCGGTGGTAGCACAGCAGATTCGTGTACAGGGCGTTCGCGAACAGGTACTGGCGACGCTTCTCGGCGGTGACCGGCACCTCGTAAAGGTCCAGTACCTCGGCCAGTTCCGGGTCGTCGATCGCTTTGCTCAGCAACTCCCAGTGCTGGCGCTGCTGCATGGCCAGGTTGGCCCGCTGCTGATGGCCGGCCTGTTCTTCCAGGCGCTCAAGGCGCTTGCTGATCGCATCCAATGCGTTCCGCTGTGCTGCCACCGCAGCGATGACCCCTGCGACCATCCCCAGACCGGCCGCGGTCGCCGAGTGCAGCCTCCGCAGCCCTACGCTCTTTGTGCCCATGTCAATTACCCCCGATCAGGCCGCCGTCCGCCGGTCGTCGGGTGGTGGGTCGACTTCAGGGAACCGGCGAGCGGTGGGCGGCGCTTGCCGCCTTCCAGGGTGCCGAGCGGCTCTGATCGGCGGGAAGGCGGAGAGGAGGCGCACGGAGGGAAGCGAGGGTCGCACAATCCGGCGCCTTGCCAGACGTCTGCCCCGCGAATGCTGCTAACAATCGTTCACTTCGGAGGCGTTACGGGTACTCGTATCCTGGACCGTCAGTCGTTCGTCCGTGCGCACGCCGTCAGCGAGCCGGTGTGCGCACAGGTGTGAGAGGGGTCGTGTGTCGGAGCGGAGCAGCGGGCGGCAGATTCCGGTGGTCGTGCTGGCCGGATTCCTCGGCTCGGGAAAGACCACCCTGCTCAACCACCTCCTCCACCGCAGCGGCGGCAGCCGCATCGGAGCCGTGGTCAATGATTTCGGGGCCGTCGAGATCGACGCGATGGCCGTCGCGGGCGCCCTCGGCGACTCCACCGTGTCCCTCGGCAACGGATGCCTGTGCTGTGCCGTCGACGCCAGTGAGCTGGACGAGTACCTCGAGCGGCTCGCCCGCCCCTCCGCCGGCATCGACGTCGTCGTCATCGAGGCGAGCGGCCTGGCCGAACCGCAGGAAATCGTCCGCATGGTGCTCGCCAGCGAGCTGCCGGACATCGTCTACGGCGGGCTCGTCGAGGTCGTGGACGCCGCCGAGTTCGACGAGACCAGGGCCGCGCACCCGGGTGTCGACCGGCACCTGGCGCTCGCCGACCTCGTCGTCGTGAACAAGATCGACCGGGTGGACGACCCGGAACCCGTGCTGAAGACGGTCAGGTCCCTCGTCGACCGGGCGGCCGTGGTGTCCGCCACGCACGGACGGGTCGACCCCGAGTTCCTCTTCGACTGCCGCCCGAGCGAGGAGCGCATCGGGCAGCTGTCCTTCGACGACCTCCATCGGGAGGAGGGCGAGGACGACCAGCACGTGCAGCATCTGCACGCCGGGTACGACACCCTCTCCTTCGTGTCCGAGCAGCCGCTCGACCCCCGGCGGCTCATCGCCTTCCTCGACAGCAGGCCCGCCGGGCTGTACCGCATCAAGGGGTACGTCGACTTCGGCCCGTACGACCTGCGCAACCGGTACGCCGTGCACGCCGTCGGCCGCTTCCTGCGCTTCTACCCGGAGCCGTGGCCGGCCGGCGCCGGGCGTGCGACGCGGCTCGTGCTGATCGGGACCGGCCTCGACACCGGCGCCCTGCGCGCCGAGCTGGAGGGGTGCGTGAGCGACGGCGCCCCACACACCGACGACGAGGCCGGCATGTGGGGCGTCCTGCGCTACGTCCAGGAGGCCGAGGACCCCGTGGGCTAGACGGGACCGGCCACCACGGCCACCGTCCTGGCCAGGGACACGCCCGAGCCGTCCCGGCGCGGGTCGATCACCGGGAGGTCGACCGCCGTGCCGTTCTTCTGCGCCGCGCGCGCCGGGACGGGGCCCGCCCAGGCCAGGGACAGGCAGTCCTCGCCCTTCAGGAACCGCTGGCAGCGGACGCCGCCGGTGGCCCGTCCCTTGCGCGGATACTGGTCGAACGGGGTGAGCTTGGCCGTCGTCTGGACCGAGTCGTCCAGCGTGCCGCGCGAGCCCGCCACCGTGAACACGGCCGCGTCCGCCGCCGGGTCGACCGCCGTGAAGCTGATGACCTTCGCGCCCTCGGCGAGCTTGATGCCCGTCATGCCGCCCGCCGGGCGTCCCTGCGGGCGCACCACGGAGGCCGGGTAGCGCAGCAGCTGCGCGTCGTCGGTGATGAAGACGAGGTCCTCCTCGCCCGTGCGCAGTTCGGTCGCGCCGACGATCCGGTCGCCCTCCTTGAGGGTGATGACCTCGAGCTCCTCCTTGTTGGAGGGGTAGTCGGGCACCACCCGCTTGACCACGCCCTGCTGCGTGCCGATCGCCAGGCCCGGCGAGGACTCGTCGAGCGTCGTCAGGCACACCACCTGCTCGTCGTCCTCCAGGGACACGAACTCCGCCAGCGGCGCACCGCCCGAGAGGTTCGGGACCGGCATCGTCTCCGGGAGCTGGGGCAGGTCGATCACGTTCACCCGGAGCAGCCGGCCCGCCGAGGTGACCACGCCGATCTCGCCGCGCGCGGTCGCCGGGACCGCCGAGACGATCACGTCGTGCTTGACCCGCTTGCCGCCGGACGTGTCTCCGAGCGGCCGGTCGTCGGCGGTGCGCGCCAGCAGCCCCGTCGACGACAGCAGGACCCGGCACGGGGCGTCCTCCACCTGGAGCGGCACCGCGGCCGGGACACCGGCCGACTCGAGCAGCAGCGTGCGCCGGTCGTTGCCGAACTTCTTCGCCACGGCGGCCAGTTCGGCCGAGACCAGCTTGCGCAGCTCCGCGTCCGACTCCAGGATCCGGGTCAGCTCCTCGATCTCCGCGTTCAGCCGGTCCTTCTCGGCCTCCAGCTCGATCCGGTCGTACTTGGTGAGGCGGCGCAGCGGGGTGTCCAGGATGTACTGCGTCTGGACGTCGCTCAGCGAGAAGTGCTCGATCAGGCGCTGCTTGGCCTGCGCCGAGTTCTCGCTGGAGCGGATGAGGCGGATGACCTCGTCGATGTCGAGCAGGGCCGTGAGCAGGCCCTCGACCAGGTGTAGCCGGTCGCGCCTCTTGCCGCGGCGGAACTCCGAGCGGCGGCGCACCACGGTGAAGCGGTGGTCGAGGTAGACCTCGAGCAGTTCCTTCAGGCCCAGGGTGAGGGGCTGGCCGTCCACCAGCGCCACGTTGTTGATGCCGAAGGACTCCTCCATCGGCGTCAGCTTGTACAGCTGCTCCAGCACGGCCTCCGGCACGAAGCCGTTCTTGATCTCGATGACCAGGCGCAGGCCGTGCTCGCGGTCGGTGAGGTCCTTGACGTCGGCGATGCCCTGGAGCTTCTTCGAGCCCACCAGGTCCTTGATCTTGGCGATCACCTTCTCCGGGCCGACCGTGAACGGCAGCTCGGTGACGACCAGGCCCTTGCGGCGCGCGGTCACGTCGTCCACGGTCACCGTGGCGCGGATCTTGAACGTGCCGCGCCCGGTCTCGTAGGCGTCCCGGATGCCGGAGAGGCCGACGATCCGGCCCCCGGTCGGCAGATCGGGGCCCGGGACGTGCTTCATCAGGGCGTCGAGGTCGGCGTTCGGGTGCCGGATCAGGTGCCGGGCGGCGGCGACGACCTCACGGAGGTTGTGCGGCGGCATGTTGGTGGCCATGCCGACGGCGATGCCCGAGGCGCCGTTCACCAGGAGGTTGGGGAACGCGGCGGGCAGGGCGACCGGTTCCTGCTCCTGGCCGTCGTAGTTCGGCGCGAAGTCGACCGTGTCCTCGTCGATGGACTCGGTCATCAGACCGGTGGCCTCCGCCATCCGGCACTCGGTGTACCGCATCGCGGCCGGCGGGTCGTCGTTGCCCAGCGAGCCGAAGTTGCCGTGGCCGTCGACCAGGGGCAGGCGCATGGAGAACGGCTGCGCCATGCGGACCAGGGCGTCGTAGATCGACGCGTCGCCGTGCGGGTGCAGCTTGCCCATCACCTCGCCGACCACGCGCGCGCACTTGACGTAACCGCGCTCGGGGCGCAGGCCCATCTCGTTCATCTGGTAGACGATGCGGCGGTGCACCGGCTTGAGTCCGTCACGCGCGTCGGGCAGGGCGCGGGAGTAGATGACCGAGTACGCGTACTCGAGGAAGGAGCCCTGCATCTCGTCGACGACGTCGATGTCGAGGATCTTCTCCTCGAACGGGTCGTCGGGCGGCGGGGTCTTGGTGCTGCGGCGGGCCATCGCTGCCGGCTCCTTGCTGAAGCGTGGGACGGGATCTGACGCGGACCATTGTGGACCTTCGCACTGACAGGGTGGGACCAGGACCTGGGTCCTGGGGTCCGGTTCGGCGCCGTGCGGTGGGGTACGGGGGCGCGTGCAGGGTACGTGGCTTCGGTGCCGCGGCTCTCCTCGGGGCGCGTTTGTCAGGCACCGGGCGTTGGTGCGGGGCGGGGGGTGTCGCGCAGCCCGGCGCTTGCGGGGTGCCGCCGCGCCCACCCGTGCCGCCCCAGCGGCACGACTGCCCGCGGCGGCGTAGGTGCTCGCTCTCGGCGTAGCCGGGCGGGGTGGGAACTCCGTCGGCCGGTCGCGCGCTTGCATACAGTGGCAGGACCGGCAGAAACGGCGGTGTCGACGACGACCGCCTCCGCGATCGAAGGGACGTACATGCCCATGGGTCACACGGCCACAGCCCAGGCAGGCTCCGGGGGCCTGACAGCGACCGAACACCGCCTGTCCAACGGCCTGCGCGTGGTGCTCTCCGAGGACCACCTGACCCCGGTCGCGGCGGTGTGCCTCTGGTACGACGTGGGCTCCCGGCACGAAGTCAAGGGCCGTACCGGCCTGGCTCACCTTTTCGAGCACCTGATGTTCCAGGGGTCCGCCCAGGTGAAGGGGAACGGCCACTTCGAGCTGGTGCAGGGCGCCGGCGGCTCGCTCAACGGCACCACCAGCTTCGAGCGGACCAACTACTTCGAGACCATGCCCGCCCACCAGCTGGAGCTCGCCCTCTGGCTGGAGGCCGACCGCATGGGCTCCCTGCTGACCGCCCTGGACGAGGAGTCCATGGAGAACCAGCGGGACGTCGTGAAGAACGAGCGCCGCCAGCGCTACGACAACGTGCCGTACGGCACCGCCTTCGAGAAGCTGACCGCCCTCGCCTACCCGGAGGGCCATCCGTACCACCACACGCCGATCGGGTCGATGGCGGACCTGGACGCGGCGACCCTGGAGGACGCCCGCCACTTCTTCCGCACCTACTACGCGCCGAACAACGCGGTGCTGTCCGTGGTCGGCGACATCGACCCGGAGCAGACGCTCGCCTGGATCGAGAAGTACTTCGGCTCCATCCCGGGGCACGACGGCAAGCCCGCCCCGCGTGACGGCTCGCTGCCCGACGTCATCGGTCAGGAGCTGCGCGAGGTCGTCGAGGAGGAGGTCCCCGCGCGGGCGCTGATGGCCGCCTACCGGCTCCCGGAGGACGGCACGCGCGCGAGCGACGCGGCCGACCTCGCGCTCACCGTCCTCGGCGGCGGCGAGTCCTCGCGGCTCTACAACCGGCTGGTGCGCCGCGACCGCACGGCCGTCGCGGCCGGGTTCGGCCTGCTGCGGCTGGCGGGGGCGCCGTCGCTGGGCTGGCTGGACGTGAAGACGTCCGGCGACGTCGAGGTGCCGGTCATCGAGGCCGCCATCGACGAGGAGCTCGCCCGGTTCGCCGAGGAGGGCCCCACCGCCGAGGAGATGGAGCGCGCCCAGGCCCAGCTGGAGCGCGAGTGGCTGGACCGGCTCGGCACGGTCGCCGGCCGCGCCGACGAACTGTGCCGCTACGCCGTGCTGTTCGGTGACCCGCAGCTCGCCCTCACCGCCGTCCAGCGGGTGCTCGGGGTGACCGCGGAGGAGGTCCAGGAGGTCGCCAAGGCCCGCCTGCGCCCGGACAACCGCGCGGTGCTCGTCTACGAGCCCGTCGCCCCCGCCGCCGACACCGACGCCGACGCCACCGACGAGAACGAGGAGACGGCGAAGTGACCGAGCTCGCCACGATGGAGTTCCACCCCCGGCCGCAGGCGGGCGAGGCCAAGCCCTGGGCCTTCCCGGCCCCCGAGCGCGGCGCCCTCGACAACGGCCTGACCGTGCTGCGCTGCCACCGCCCCGGCCAGCAGGTCGTCGCCGTCGAGGTGTGCCTCGACGCGCCCCTGGACGCGGAGCCGGAAGGCCTCGACGGCGTCGCCACGATCATGGCGCGCGCCTTCTCCGAGGGCACCGACAAGCACTCCGCCGAGGAGTTCGCCGCCGAGCTGGAGCGCTGCGGCGCCACCCTGGACGCGCACGCCGACCACCCCGGCGTCCGTCTCAGCCTCGAGGTGCCGGCCTCGCGGCTCGCCAAGGGGCTCGGGCTGGTCGCCGACGCCCTGCGCGCGCCCGCCTTCGCCGACAGCGAGATCGAGCGGCTGGTCCGCAACCGCCTCGACGAGATCCCGCACGAGCTGGCGAACCCGTCCCGCCGCGCCGCGAAGGAGCTCTCCAAGGAGCTGTTCCCGGCGAGCGCGCGCATGTCGCGCCCGCGCCAGGGCACCGAGGAGACCGTCGAGCGCATCGACTCCGCGGCCGTGCGCGGCTTCTACGAGAAGCACGTCCGCCCGGCCACGGCGACCGCCGTGGTGGTCGGCGACCTCACCGGCGTCGACCTGGACGCGCTGCTCGCCGACACCCTGGGCGCCTGGACCGGCTCGCAGGGCCGGCCGCGGCCCGTCGCGCCGGTGGTCGCGGACGACACCGGCCGCGTGGTGATCGTGGACCGGCCCGGCGCCGTGCAGACGCAGCTGCTGATCGGCCGGATCGGCCCGGACCGGCACGACCGGGTGTGGCCGGCGCAGGTGCTCGGCACGTACTGCCTCGGCGGCACCCTCACCTCGCGCCTGGACCGCGTCCTGCGCGAGGAGAAGGGATACACCTACGGCGTACGGGCGTTCGGCCAGGTGCTCCGGTCGGCGCCCGACGGCACGGGCGCGGCGATGCTGGCCATCAGCGGCTCGGTCGACACCCCCAACACCGGCCCCGCGCTGGACGACCTGTGGACCGTGCTGCGCACGCTGGCCGGCGAGGGCCTCACCGACGAGGAGCGCGACGTCGCCGTGCAGAACCTGGTGGGTGTGGCGCCGCTGAAGTTCGAGACGGCGGCGGCCGTCGCGAGCACCCTGGCGGACCAGGTCGAGCAGCACCTGCCGGACCACTACCAGGCCGACCTGTACCGGCAGTTGGCCGCCACGGGCACCGTGGAGGCCACGGCCGCGGTGGTGAACGCCTTCCCGGTGGACCGTCTCGTGACGGTCCTCGTGGGCGACGCGGCGCAGATCAAGGCACCCGTGGAGGCGCTCGGGATCGGCGAAGTCACCGTCGTGGCGGCCGAGTAGGGACGGAGCGGGACACCCCGCGCGCGAGGGCCCCGGTGGCGGGTACGTCACCGGGGCTCCCTTATGCCCGGATTGAGGCGGAGGTTGCCTGTCTGCCCTGTGGGATGCGCTACAAAACCCGGGAATCGTTTGGGGATTGCGAGATGTCCCGCTTAGTTTCGTGCGGGCTGTTCGTCGGGCAGTGCGCCGCATCCGCGGCACCGGACAGTCATCGCCGAGTCCCCGTACGGCGCGAGCCAGGGGAGCCGGGGACCCACATGAAGTCCCTGGGGTGAATCGGGCGCCCGCGCGTGTCGCGAGGGGGCCCGTAGGAGACCTTCCTGCTCCGAACCCGTCAGCTAACCCGGTAGGCGAGAGGGAAGGAAAGGACCAGCTTGTACATGGCGTTCACGCGCGCCACCGGGAAGCACCGTCGTCCCACCAGCAGCCGTCGCGGCACCGCCCGTGCCGCCGGCGTCGCGGCCCTCGCGGGCAGCGGCGTCGTCGGCTCCCTCGCGGCCCCCGCGCTCGCCGCCGAACCGGCCGCGGCCCGCACCGGCCTCACCCCCGTCGTCACCCTCGGCGACGTGGCCGCCGACCGCATCGACGCCCAGGCCGCCGCCCAGCACGAGGCCGCCCGTGTGGCCGCCGAGGCGGCCGCGCGCAAGGCGGCCGAGCAAGCCGCCCGTGAGCGGGCGGCCGAGGAGGCCGAGAAGGCCCGCGCCGAGCAGGAGCGCGCCGCCCGTGAGGCCGAGCGCAAGCGCCTCAACACCTTCGTCTCCCCGATCCCCGGCTCGTACGTGTCGACCGCCTACCAGAGCGGCGGCGCCATCTGGTCGTCCGGCAGCCACACCGGGATCGACTTCCACGCCGCCTCCGGCACGCCCGTCCACTCCGTCGGCGTGGGCACCGTCGTCGAGGCCGGCTGGGGCGGCGCGTACGGCAACCAGGTCGTCATCAAGATGCACGACGGCACGTACACCCAGTACGCGCACCTGTCGTCGATCGCGGTGTCGGTGGGCCAGGAGGTCGCCGCCGGCGAGCAGATCGGCCTGTCCGGCGCCACCGGCAACGTCACCGGCGCGCACCTCCACTTCGAGGCGCGCATGTCCGCCGAGTACGGCTCCGACCTCGACCCGGTCGCCTACCTCCGGTCGCACGGCGTCACCATCTGAGGCGCGCCCTCCCGCCCTCCGGGCCCCGGCTCTCACGAGAGCCGGGGCTTTCGCCGTTTTCGGACCCGTCCGTCCGGGCGCGGGCTGTCCAAAATTCATGTATGGATTCCGGGCCCCCGTCGGAAATTGTCGCCGATTGCAATAGAGTCACGAACGGACGTCAATCGTCGACGTTTCACGGGGATTAAGCCGGAGGTCGGTCATGCGTATTCCCGCGCACTCGGTGTGCACGGCGATCCGGGACGACATCGTCGCCGGTGTCCACGAGCGCGGGGGCCGGCTCACCGAGGAACTGCTCGCCCGCCGCTACGGGGTCTCCCGCGTCCCCGTCCGCGAGGCGCTGCGCACGCTGGAGGCGGAGGGGTTCGTGGTGACCCGGCGGCACGCGGGCGCGTGCGTGGCGGAACCCACCGAGCAGGAGGCCGCCGACCTGCTGGAGATGCGCCGGCTCCTGGAGCCCCTCGGCGCCTCCCGGGCGGCCCAGCGGCGCACCGACGCCCATCTGAAGGTGCTGCGCGGCCTGGTCAGGCTGGGACAGGAACGCGCACGTCAGGGCAACAGCGACGACCTGCGCTCGCTGGGCGGCTGGTTCCACGAGACGCTCGCGCAGGCGTCCGGCAGCCCGGCGCTGACGTCGATGCTGACCCAGCTCAGGCACAAGATCGCCTGGATGTACGCGGTCGAAGGCCCGCCCGACCCGGTCGCGTACTGGGCGGAGCACGGCGCCATCGTGGACGCCGTGGCGCGCGGCGACGGCGAGCGGGCGCGGGCCCTCACGGCGCTGCACACCGAGCAGGCGAACGCCGGGCACCGGCTGCGGTTCGGCTCGGGCGCGGAGCGCGCCGTCCGCGCGGACCGTGTGAGGAACTCGCAACATCCCGTAAACATGACGGGCCTGCGCCATTAACACGCGTCCCGTATACAAAGAGGGCGGAATTCGCGGGGGACTTTTTCCGCTGCCCGGAAATGGGGGAACGGTAAAGGCCCGTCCGGTGATCCGGACGGGCCTTTCCGTGTCTTTCGGTCTCTTTCCGTGCCGCACGGCCGTGACGTGCGGAATGCGGATTCAGACGGTCTCGGGGAGTTCCTCGAGACCCTCGGCGACCAGCTTCGCCAGACGGTCCAGGGCGGCGTCCGCGCCCTCGGCGTCGGAGGCGAGGACGATCTCCTCACCGCCCTGGGCGCCCAGGCCCAGGACGGCCAGCATCGAGGCCGCGTTGACGGGGGTGCCCCCGGCCTTGGCGATCGTCACCGGGACGCCTGCGGCCGTGGCGGCTCGGACGAAGATGGAGGCGGGGCGGGCGTGGAGACCCTCGGCCCAGCCGACGTTGACGCGGCGCTCAGCCATGTGTTGCTGCCCTTCGCTGTTCAGGGTTGTCTAGACCAGTCTTCCATATCGTGGCGCATGCCCGGAGCGGCGTCCGGGACGGCCCCCTGGGCCGCCTGGCCGCGGCCTCGGCCCGGCGGTCGTCCACCACAGACTGCCCCGCGCCGCCGCCGGACGCGAGCCGTACTCTGGGGCCCATGCACACCTCGTCGGACCGCCACGAGTACCCCGCCCACTGGGAGGCCGACGTGGTGCTGCGCGACGGCGGCACCGCACGCATCCGCCCCATCACCGCCGACGACGCCGAGCGCCTGGTCAGCTTCTACGAGCAGGTGTCCGACGAGTCGAAGTACTACCGCTTCTTCGCGCCCTACCCCCGGCTGTCCGCCAAGGACGTCCACCGCTTCACCCACCACGACTTCGTGGACCGGGTCGGGCTCGCGGCGACGATCGGCGACGACTTCATCGGCACCGTGCGCTACGACCGCATCGGTGCCGGCGGGCGGCCCGCGACCGGCGCGGAGGCCGACGAGGCGGAGGTCGCCTTCCTGGTGCAGGACGCCCACCAGGGCCGGGGCGTCGCCTCCGCCCTGCTGGAGCACATTGCCGCGGTCGCCCGCGAGCGCGGCATCCGCCGGTTCGCCGCCGAGGTGCTGCCCGCCAACACCAAGATGATCAAGGTGTTCACCGACGCCGGTTACACCCAGAAGCGCAGCTTCGAGGACGGCGTCGTGCGCCTGGAGTTCGGCCTCGAACCCACCGACCGCTCCCTGGCCGTGCAGTACGCGCGCGAGCAGCGTGCCGAGGCCCGCTCGGTGCAGCGGCTGCTCGCCCCCGGCGCGGTCGCCGTCATCGGCACCGGCCGCACCCCCGGCGGCGTCGGGCGCAGCATCCTCGACAACATCCGCGACGGCGGCTTCACCGGCCGCCTCTACGCCGTCAACGGGGCGCTGCCGGAAGGGCGGAAGGAGCTCGACGGCGTGCCCGCCTTCCGGTCGGTGCGCGACATCGAAGGACCTGTGGACCTCGCGGTCGTCGCGGTGCCCGCCGAACGGGTCCCCGAGGTGGTCGCCGAGTGCGGCGAGCACGACGTCCAGGGTCTCGTCGTGGTCTCCGCCGGCTACGCCGAGTCCGGCCCCGAGGGCAGGGAGCGCCAGCGGGCCCTGGTCCGGCAGGCCCGCAGCCACGGCATGCGGATCATCGGACCGAACGCCTTCGGCGTCATCAACACCTCGCCCGAGGTGCGGCTGAACGCCTCGCTCGCCCCCGACATGCCGCGAGCCGGCCGCATCGGCCTGTTCGCCCAGTCCGGCGCCATCGGCGTCGCGCTCCTGTCCCGCCTGCACCGGCGCGGCGGCGGCGTCACGGGCGTCACCGGCCTGTCCACGTTCGTCTCCTCCGGCAACCGCGCCGACGTCTCCGGCAACGACGTCCTCCAGTACTGGTACGAGGACGCCGACACCGACGTCGCCCTGATGTACCTGGAGTCCATCGGCAACCCCCGCAAGTTCACCCGCCTCGCCCGCCGCACCGCCGCCGCCAAACCGCTGGTCGTGGTGCAGGGCGCGCGCCACGGGGCGGGACCGCGCGGGCACGCCGTCCGCGCCACCCAGCTGCCGCACGCCACGGTCTCCGCCCTGCTGCGCCAGGCCGGGGTGATCCGCGTGGACACCATCACCGAACTGGTCGACGCCGGCCTGCTGCTCGCCCGCCAGCCCCTCCCGGCCGGACCCCGGGTGGCGATCCTCGGCAACTCCGAGTCCCTGGGCCTGCTCACCTACGACGCCTGCCTCGCCGAAGGGCTGCGCCCGCACCCGCCGCGGGACCTCACCACGGCCGCCTCGGCGGCGGACTTCCACGCCGCGCTCTCCCACGCGCTGGCCGACGACACCTCCGACGCCGTCGTCGTCACCGCCATCCCGTCGGTGGGCGAGGGCTCGGTCGGCGACGCGGCCCTGGCCGAGGCGCTGCGCTCGGCCGCCGCCGAGCAGCCGACCAAGCCGGTCCTCGTGGTCCATGTCGAGCTGGGCGGCCTCGCCGAGGCCCTGTCCGCCGCGACGAGCACCGCGCCCCAGCCGGGCGCCGCCTCCGGCCCGGTCCCGCCGGCCGGCGGCACACGGCCGGGGGAGCGCGCGGAAGCACGCACGGGGGAGCGCGCGGAACCACGCGCGGGCGCGGACGAGGGCGCCGAGGCGGACGACAAGGGCGCACGCACCCCCGTACCACCCCCCGAGGGCGCCCACCCCATCCCCGCCTACCCCGCCGCCGAGCGGGCCGTACGGGCGCTCGCGCAGGCCGTGGCGTACGGGCAGTGGCGGCGGGACGCCGTGGACCCCGGCAAGGTGCCCGAGTACGAGGACATCGACGAGCGGGGCGCCGCCGCCCTCGTCCACGGGCTGCTCGCCCGCGGCCAGGGCCTCACCCTCACCACCGAGGCCACCTGCGAACTGCTCGGCGCCTACGGCATCCACGTCCACCGCGCCCTGCCCGCGCCCACCCCGGACGCCGCCGCCGGGGCCGCCCGCACGCTCGGCTACCCGGTCGCCCTCAAGGCGACCGCCCCGCACCTCAGGCACCGCGCCGACCTGGGCGGCGTCCGCCTCGACCTGGCCGACGAGGACCAGCTGCGCCGGGCGTACGCAGAGCTCACCGAGCTGTTCGGCAGCCCGGAGGAGCTGCGCCCGGTGGTGCAGCGCATGGCCCCGCGCGGGGTGGACACGGTGGTCCGCGCGGTCATCGACCCCGCGGCCGGCGCCGTGCTGTCCTTCGGGCTCGCCGGGGCCGCCTCCCAGCTGCTGGGCGACATGGCGCACCGCCTGATCCCGGTGACCGACCGGGACGCCACCTCGCTGGTCCGGTCGATCCGCACCGCCCCGCTGCTGTTCGGCTGGCGCGGCTCGGCGCCCGTCGACACCCCCGCGCTGGAGGAGCTGCTGCTGCGGGTGTCCCGGCTCGTCCACGACCACCCGGAGGTCGTCGCGGTCACCCTGGAGCCGGTCGTCGTCGCCCCGCACGGCGTCAGCGTCCTGGGCGCCTCCGTGCGCCTCGCGCCGCCGCCGGCCCGCGACGACCACGGGCCCCGGACCCTCCCCGCGTACTGACCATGGGCGAGCGGTGCCTCGCAGTCAGCGGCCCCCCGTAGGATGGGCGTCATGGCCAAGACCAGTACGACGACCCAGGGGCTGCGGGCGGCGATCGAGCGCAGCGGCTACTACCCGGCCCTCGTGGCCGAGGCGGTGGAGGCCGCCGTGGGCGGCGAGCCCGTGCGGTCGTACCTGGTCCATCAGGAGACGACGTTCGACCAGAACGAGGTGCGGCGGCACGTGACCGTGCTCGTCCTCACCGCCAACCGCTTCATCGTCAGCCACACCGACGAGCAGGCCGCGGACAGCACGTCCCCGGCCCCGTACGCCACCACGTCCACCGAGTCGGTCAAGCTCGGCCGGATTTCCTCGATCGTGGTCAGCCGCGTGGTCGCCAACCCGGAGTCGTACACCCCGGGCACCCTGCCGCGCGAGATCGTGCTCACCATCGGCTGGGGCGCGGTCTCCCGCATCGACCTGGAGCCGGCCGCCTGCGGCGACCCCGACTGCGAGGCCGACCACGGCTACACGGGCAGCTCGACCGCCGACGACCTGAGCCTGCGCGTCAGCGAGGCCGGCGACGGCCCGGAGACCGTGCGCCAGGCGCTGGCCTTCGCCCAGGCCCTGTCCGAGGCGACCGCGGACCCGCGCTGATGGCCCACCCCCCGCCCGCCGCCCCCGACCGAGGACCCTTGGCACCCGACGCCTGGGACACCCACCCGGAGCCCCTCCCCGTCGGCTCCGCGCCCGTCCCGGCCTACGGCACCGGCTCCCTGGCCGACCTGCTGCCCACCCTCGCCGCCGGCCTCGGCGTCCCCGGCATGACCGCGGGCATCGGCGAACTGACCCCCGCCGACCGCAACTGCGTCTTCCTCATCGACGGCCTCGGCTGGGAGCAGCTCAAGGCCCACCCGGAGGAGGCGCCGTTCATGACGTCCCTGCTGTCCTCCTCGCGCGGCGGCACCGGACGCCCGATCACCGCCGGATACCCGGCGACCACCGCGACCTCCCTCGCCTCCGTCGGCACCGGCCTGCCCCCGGGCGCCCACGGCCTGCCCGGCTACACCGTGCGCGACCCGGACACCGGCGAGCTGATGAACCAGCTGCGCTGGCAGCCCTGGACCCCGCCGGGCGCCTGGCAGCCGTACCCGACCGTGTTCGAACTGGCGCACCGCGCGGGCGTGCACGCCGCCCAGGTGTCCTCCCCGACCTTCGCCAACACCCCGCTGACGAAGGTCGCGCTGAGCGGCGGCGTCTTCCAGGGGAAGCTGTCCGGCGAGGACCGCATGGACGCCGCCGCCGCGCAACTGGCCGCCGCCGACCGCGCGCTGGTCTACACGTACTACGCCGAGGTCGACGGCGCCGGCCACCGCTTCGGCGTCGACTCCGACACCTGGCGCGGCCAACTCATGTACGCCGACCGCCTGGTGCAGCGGCTCGCCGAGCAACTCCCGCCGCGCAGCGCCCTCTACGTCACCGCCGACCACGGCATGGTCGACATCCCCTTCGACGAGACGCACCGCATCGACTTCGACGAGGACTGGGAGCTCAAGGCGGGCGTCGCCCTGCTCGGCGGCGAGGGCCGCGCGCGGCACGTGTACGCGGTGCCCGGCGCCGCCGGTGACGTGCTGGCGTGCTGGCGCGAGGTGCTCGGCGAGCAGTTCTGGGTCGCCTCCCGCGACGAGGCGATCGCCGCGGGCTGGTTCGGGCCCGAGGTCGACGAGCGCGTCCACCACCGGCTCGGGGACGTGATCGCCGCCGCGCGGGACGACGTCCTCCTCGTCGCCTCCGAGCGGGAGCCCAGGGAGTCGGCGATGGTCGGCAACCACGGCTCCATGACCCCGGCCGAGCAGCTGGTCCCCCTCCTCGAAGTACGCTCCTGACGCGCTCCGCCTTACTGACCCCTGCCGAAAGGTTCCCGACCCCCCATGTCCGAGCTGGTGTTCTTCTGCGGAACGATGGACTGCGGGAAGTCGACCCTCGCTCTGCAGATCGAACACAACCGGTCGGCACGCGGCCTGGTCGGCATGATCTTCACCCGCAACGACCGGGCCGGCGAGGGCAAGCTGTCCTCCCGCCTGGGCCTGGTCACCGACGCCGTGGAGGTGGAGGACGGCGCCGACCTGTACGCCCACCTCGTCGACCACCTCTCGCAGGGCCGCCGCGCGGACTACGTGATCGCCGACGAGGCGCAGTTCCTGGCGCCCGAGCAGATCGACCAGCTCGCCCGCGTGGTGGACGACCTGGACCTCGACGTCTACGCCTTCGGCATCACCACCGACTTCCGCTCCAAGCTGTTCCCCGGCTCCCAGCGCCTGGTCGAACTCGCCGACCGGGTCGAGGTGCTCCAGGTCGAGGCCCTGTGCTGGTGCGGCGCCCGCGCCACGCACAACGCCCGCACGGTCGGCGGTGTCATGGTCGTCGAGGGCGCCCAGGTCGTCGTCGGCGACGTCACCGGGTCCGCGGACGAGATCGGCTACGAGGTGCTGTGCCGGCGCCATCACCGGCGCCGGATGACGGCCGCGACGGCGAGGGCGGCGGCGCTGTCGCCGGACGTGCTGCCGGTGTCGCCGGGCTGAGGACACGGCCCGCTCGCCGCCGCGCCCCACGTTTTCCAAACAAGTGATCGAAAAGCGCGCCCGGTCCCGCTATGATCTTCGCCAGGCAAGGCCGTAGCGCAGAGGTCGTCGCGCCCACGCATCAAGCTGGAGGACGTCGGTTCGAATCCGACCGGTCTTGCCGCCCTAGTCGTGGAGAAACGTCGACAGACGTCGGTCCGTCCCGGGCGGGCGGGGGCCGTGCCGCCCCCGGCGGACCGGACACCGGCGACGGACCGGTGGAGTGGTGATGACGCAGCCGACCCCCGTGCGCTGCCCCGCGATCGAGCACCCGGACGTCCCGGCCGCCGATCCCGCAGGCCTCGACCCGCTGCTGGCCAGGCTCGGATCGGACCGGGCGGTCGAGGACGACGAGGCGTTCCCGCTCGGCACCCTGCGCACGGACGGCCGCGTCGACCTGTGCAAGCAGGGACTCGGAGCCGCGGGCGCAGCCCGGCTCATGCCCGCCGCCGCACACTCCCCGCACGCCCGGCACGTCCTGCTCGGCACCAACGCCATCGGCGACGAAGGGGCGTTGACGGTCGCCCGCGCCCTCGCCGACGACCACGGCCTGCACACGCTCTACCTCGGCTGCAACCGCATCGGCCCCGACGGCGTCACCGCGCTCGCCGACGCGCTCAGCGCCGACGACACCGTCCGCGCCCTCTGGCTCAAGCGCAACCCCGTCGGCGACGACGGCGTCACGGCCCTCGCCGCGATGCTCCGCCGCAACACCGCCCTGCGCACCCTCGACCTGGTCAACACCGGCCTCACCGCGGCGAGTCTGCGTGTCCTGCTCGACGCCCTCACCGGCCGCCCGCACCCGGTGGAACGCCTCTTCCTCGGCGGCAACGGCCTCACCGCCGACACCGCCCCCCTGCTCGCGGCGCTCATCCGGGAAGCGGGCGTGCGCGAGCTGTACCTGCCCGCCAACCACCTCGGCGACCAAGGCGCCGCCGTGCTCGCGGCAGCCGCCGCCGGCTCCGGACACCCGGTGCGCCTCGGCCTGGGCGGCAACGGCATCGGTCCCGCCGGAGCACGCGCCCTCGCCGACGCCCTGGGCGGCATCGAGGCCCTCGACCTCGGACGGCCCATGTCGGAACGCAGCCTCGGCGCACCGCCCAACGCCACCGGCGACGACGGCGCCCACGCCCTGGCCTCCGCGCTCCCCGGCAGCCCCCTGCGCCGGCTGGAGCTGCGCCACACCGGCCTCACCGGACGCGGCGCGAAGTCCCTGCTGGCGGCCGTCCCGGACGACTCGCCCCTGGAGTACGTCGGCCTCGGTCCCGGGCTGCCCCGCAAGGTGAAGCGCTCCTTCACCCGGCGGCTGCGGCCCACGACCGCCGCCCACCCCGACCTGCGCGCGATAGGGAGCGTCTACCGGTGAGCCGCCGCACCGCACCCGCGTGCTTCTCGCTCGAGGAAGCGGCGAGCTGGCGCCGTGTCCGCCGGTACGCCGTGCCCCGCCACATGATCGAGCAGGCGGCCGAACGCCGCGCGGCGGGCGACTGGCGGGGCGCCTGCGCCGCGGCCCTGGTCGACGTCGACCTCGATCTGGCGGAGATCGCCGAGCACTGCGGCCACGACGTCGCCGCCGCGCTGGAGGACGACCTGCGGCACCTGGTCCCCGACCTGCTGCGCTGGCACCTGCCCCGGATGCTCCACGGCTGGACCACCCTCGACACCGACCGCGCCGTGGTCCTCGCCCGGTACCGGCCGGTGCGGCCGGACGAAGGCCCGCGCTCCACGCCGTACCTGTATGTCGACACGCCCCCGATGCGGCAGGGGCCGCAGCGGGTCACCCTGCGGTTCGGCACGCTCATGGACGAGGCGCCGGCCGGGGTCTTCGGCTCCATGACGGACGACTGGCGGTACGCCCGGCACCTGTGGGACGCGCGGCACACCGCCGGCCTCCGCGAGCACGCGGGCGGACCCGGACGGCTCCCCTTCTTCGACGCCGAGGGCCGACCGCTCGCCCCGGACGCGCTGCCCTCCTCGGACCCGGGCCCCGGTGACGCGGCGGCCCGCGCCGAGTGGGTGACGCTGCTGCACGAGAAGGGCGAGGTCGCCGGGGCCTTCGCGGCGGCCGGGATCGACGCCGACCTGACGGCCCCGGCCACCGGCCCCCGTTGGTACCGCAGCGATCCGGCGGCGGCCGTCAGCAGGCTCGCGCTCGACCACACCCGCCTGGAAGGCGAGATCCGCCGGCTCCGCGGCGAGGGCGTCGGCGACCGCTTCCTGATCACCGCCGACTGGCGCACCCATCTCCTGCTGGAGCCGACGGCCACCGGCCTGGCGCTGAAGGCCGTGGACCGTGACGAGGTGGAGGGCCTGCCCCTGCTGCCCGAGGCGCTCTGGCGCAGGCTTCCCGACCTCGACCTGCTCCGGGTGGGCGGGATCGAGCCGGAGCATCTGCATCCGCTGGTCGCCGCGGCCCTGTTCCCCGGCGTCCGCCCCGGCGGCGGCATCGGCGGCCCGCCGGGCCCCGAGGCCCCGTCGCCCGTCCGGGTGCGCTGCCGGGGCGAGTGGCACGAGGTGGGCTTCCGGCCGGGCGGTCTGCTGCGCATGCCGCACAGCGACGAGGAGCAGCAGCGCGAGCGGGCCCTGCGCGCGTTCGGCGGCGACGTCGCCGGATGCTTCGCCGTGGAGCAGACCTGGGCGTCCGGCGAGGGCCGGCTGCCGAAGGCGCTTCGCGCCCAGCGCCGCGACCTGTACCTCCGCGCCCAGCACGGCGACACCGACGGCGTGGTCCGGCTTCTGGACATGGGCGTGGACCCCCGCGTGCGTGCCGCCTCCGGACGCTCCCTGCTGCATGTCCTGAACCTCCTCGACCACGAGCCGCTGCTGCCGCGGCTGCTTGCGGCGGGGCTCGACCTGGAGGCCCGGGACGCGGAGGCGCGGACCCCGCTGTTCGTGGCGGTCGCCGAGCGCGGCTCCCGCGCCCTCGTCGAGGCGCTGCTCGACGCGGGCGCCCGGATCGACGTCGAGGACCACATGGAGATGTCCCTGGCGCACGTCGCCCGCCGGTACCGCCGCGCCGACCTGTCCTTTCTCGAGAAGCGCGTACGGGAGGAGCACCCGGGCGCCGGGGCCGACTGGTGGGACGACCATATGGACAGCCTCGAGGACGACGAGTAGCGCGTCGAGCGCGACGGCCCCCGACCGCACCCGTCTCCCCGTGGGACGAGCCCGCCGAGTACAGCGAGGAACCCCGTCTTGACCACCGACCCCGCCTCCCGCACCGCGCCCGCCTCCCGCACCGCCCCGGCCTCCCGCACCGCCCTCGACCCGCTGGCCGCCGCCGACGCCCTCGTCGCCCGGCTGCGCGCCCGCCGCACCGAGCCCGTCGCCAGCTCGCAGCTGGAGGCGCTGGCCCTGGCGGTGACGGCCAACCAGCCCGTCCTGCTGTGGGGCGAACCCGGCATCGGCAAGTCGGCCGGACTGGAACAGCTCGCCGCCGGACTCGGCCTCCCGCTGGAGACGGTCATCGCGAGCGTCCACGAGCCCTCGGACTTCGCCGGGCTGCCGATCGTCGGGGACGACCCGGCGGCGACGGGCGTGCCCATGGCGCCGCCCGACTGGGCGGTCCGGCTCCGGGACGCCGGGCACGGGCTCCTCTTCTTCGACGAACTGTCCTCCGCGCCCCCGGCGGTGCAGGCGGCGCTGCTCCGCGTGGTGCTGGAACGCCGGGTCGGCAGCCTCGTCCTGCCCGACGCGGTGCGGATCGTCGCCGCCGCCAACCCGCCGTCGAGCGCCGCGGACGGCTGGCACCTCAGCCCGCCGCTCGCCAACCGTTTCGTCCACCTCCACTGGACCCACGACCCGGCCACGGTCGCGCGCGGCATGGCCGGCACCTGGCCGGAGGCCACGGTCCCCGTGGTCGACCCCGCCAAGGCCCCCGGCGCCGTGGCGCGGGCGCGCGGCGCCGTCTCCGGTTTCCTCACCGCCCGACCCGGCCTGGTCCACCAGCTGCCCGGCGACGCGGAGGCGCGGGGCCGCTCCTGGCCCTCCCCGCGCACCTGGGAGATGGCGCTGCGGCTGCTGGCGACGGCGTACGCGACCGGCGCGGGCCGTGAGGCGACGGCCGCCGCGCTCACCGGGGCCGTCGGGGACGGCGCGGGCATCGAGCTGCTGTCGTACCTGGAGCACCTGGACCTGCCCGACCCCGAGCGGGTGCTCGCCGACCCCGGCGCGTTCGCGCTGCCGGACCGCGGCGACCGGCAACTGGCCTTCCTCATCGCGGTGGTGGCCGCCGTCCAGAGCGACCTCACGCGGCCCCGCTGGGAGGCCGCCTGGGTCGTCCTGGCGAAGGCCGTGGACGCGGGCGTCCCGGACGTCGCCGCCCGTGCCGCCACCGATCTCGCGCAGATGCGCCGGCTGGACTGGCCCGTACCGCCGGGCATCGACGCGTTCCTGGACCTGCTGCGGCTGTCCGGCGCCCTGCCCGGCGGCCGGTGAGGCGTACGGCATGACGGGATCCCGCGGCCGCCTGGACCGCACCAAACTGCTCGCCGCCCGCTACCGCGCGGCGCAGGACCGCCCCTACCTGGCGTCGGCGCTCTACGCCCTCGGCATCGTGGCGAGCGACGAGGTGCCGACGATGGGCGTGGACCGGCACTGGCGCTGCTACGCGTCCCCAGCGTTCGTCGACGCGACGCCCGTCGAGGAGCTTGCGGGCGTGTGGATCCACGAGGTGGCGCACCTGCTGCGCGACCACCACGGCCGCGCCGGCCGGCTCCCCGCCGCCGACCAGCGCGACCACTACCGCGTCAACGTCGCCCAGGACTGCGAGATCAACGACGACCTCCTCGCCGACGGCCTGCGCCTGCCCGCCGGACGCGCGGAGCCCCGCGTCTTCGGCCTGCCCGACGGCCAGTTGTTCGAGGAGTACCTGCCGGCGCTGCCCCCGCACGTACGGGGACACGACTGCGGCTCGGGCGCCCACGGCATCCCCGCGCCATGGGAACTCCCGCCGGCCGAGGGCCCCGACGGGGTCGGCGCGGCCGAGGCGCAGGCGCTGCGCCGGCACACCGCCGAGGCGATGCGCGCCCACCAGCGCTCCCGCGGCACCCTGCCCAAAGGCTGGCAGCGCTGGGCCGAGCAGCTCCTGGAACCCACGGTCGACTGGCGGCAGGCCCTGTCCGGCGCGGTACGGGAGGCCGCGGCGTGGGCGGGCGGCGCCGTCGACTACACCTACCGCCGCCCCTCCCGCCGCACCCCGGCGCTGCGCGGTGTGGTCATGCCGAGCCTGCGCCGTCCCCTGCCCCGGGTGGCCGTGGTCGTCGACACCTCGGGCTCGATGGGCGACGCGGAACTCGCCGCCGCGCTGGGCGAGATCACGGGTGTGCTGCGCGAGGTCGGCGTACGGGGCAACCGCGTCACCGTCCTCGCCTGCGACGCCGACGTGCACGCCGTGTCGAGGGTGACGTCGACCGAGCAGGTCACGCTCGGCGGCGGAGGCGGCACGGACATGCGCGTCGGCATCGACGCCGCCCTCGCCTCGCCCGACCGCCCGTCGATCGTGATCGTCCTCACCGACGGTTACACCCCCTGGCCCGCCGAGACGCCGTCCTGCCGCCTGATCGCGGCCCTGATCGGCGAGGGCGCGCCGGAGCCGCCGCACTGGGTGGAGACGGTGCGGGTCCCGGCCGCCCCGGTCTAGGCGTGCCTAGCCCGCCAGGTCGAGCAGCAGCTCGCTCAGCTCGACAGGCATCGTGATCATGCAGTCGTGCCCGGTGGACAGCTCCCGCACCCGCGCCGGCGACCCGTTGGGCTGAACCGCCGGCACCGGGCGCCGCACGATGCCCTCCGGGGCCGCGCCCACGCAGTGGATGTGCGTGCGCGGCACCTGGCGCAGGGCCGGGTTGTCCATGCGGACCGGCTGGCGCAGGCTCAGCACCGGGTGGTCGGAGAGCATGCCGCGCAGCCACGCCGCGTCCGCCGGGTCGGTCACCCCGAACAGACCGAAGGGCGGCGGCAGTTCCGGCAGCGGCGGTATGCGCCACGGGGTGTCCGAAGAGGCGGCGGCGTCGATCAGCCGTTGCGTCACGGGCTGCGCGTCGACCGCGCTCTCGCCGTGCTCCGGCACCATCGCGTCCAGATACACCAGGTGCGCGACCCGCTCCGGGACCTCGTTGGCCGCCGACGAGATCACCAGGCCCGCGTAGCTGTGACCGACCAGGATCACGTCGGTCAGGTCCTCGTCCTTGATCAGCCGGACGACGTCCTCGACATGGGTGTCCAGACCCACCTCGGGCCCGAGCAGATGCGCCGTGTCGCCGTAGCCGGTCAGCGAGGGCCGGAACACGCGGTGCCCGGCGGCCTCCAGCAGCGGGGCGGTCCGGTCCCAGCACCGGCCGTCGTGCCAGGCGCCATGGACAAGCAGATAAGTCGACACAGGGGAACCTCTCAGGAGGGCGGAGGGCACAAGGAGGAAGACGGTTCCCTTCCGTGCCTCGGTACGCTTCAGGAACCGCCCCTTCATCGTGGTGCACGCGCCCGACCTGGGGCAATAAGGCACATTCCGGTGACCCGGTTCCCTGGAGGTAACCATGACCGCGGCCGACGGCCCGTCGTCCACCCCACGCCGGCAGGACCCCTGCCGCACCAGCGACGTCCTCGGCATCGTCGGCGACAAGTGGTCCCTGCTCGTCGTCCGCAACCTCAGCCAGGGCCCGCGCCGCTTCACCGAACTCAAGCGCGCCACCACGGGAATCAGCCAGCGCATGCTGACGGTGACCCTGCGCAGCCTGGAACGCGACGGCATCCTCACCCGCACCGTCCACAACGTCATGCCGCCGCACGTCAGCTACGCCCTCACGCCCCTGGGCCTGACCCTGCGCGAGGCCACGGCGCCCCTGCTGGAGTGGTCCACCCGCAACCTGGACGGCATCGAGGCGGCCCGCGCGGCGTACGACTCGCGCGCCGAGTCGGCCCAGCAGGCGCCCTCCCAGGGCCAGTCGGACCGGACCTAGGCGACCTGGGGCCGCACCACCGCGAACCGCGCCCCCTCCGGATCCGCCACCGTGGCGACCCGGCCGTGTTCGGTGTCCCGGGGGCCGGCGAGGACCTGGCCGCCGAGGTCGAGCACCTGGGCCGCCGCGGCGTCGGTGTCCGTCACCGTGAAGTACGTCGTCCAGTGCGGCCCCCGGTCGCGGGGGAGCGCGTTGCCCAGGCCGTGGACGCCGGTCACCGGGCGGCCGTCCAGGCGCAGCGTCACGTAGTCCAGGTCGGCGGAGACGACCGGGTCCTCGTCGTAGCCGAACACCGTCTCGTAGAACTTGGCCACGTTCGTCGTCTCGTAGGTGGCCAGTTCGTTCCAGGCCGGGGTGCCGGGCCGGCCGGTGGCGCCCGGGGTCGCCCCGTCCGCCGCCTGCCAGATGCCGAAGACCGCGCCGCTCGGGTCCGAGGCGAGCGCCAGGCGTCCCGCGTCGGCGGCGTCCAGCGGCCCCACGCCCACGGTCCCGCCGCACGACCGCACCGCCTCGGCCGTCAGGTCCACGTCGTCCGAGGCGAAGTAGGGCGTCCACGCCACGGGCAGCCGCCGGTCCGGGGGCAGCACCCCGATCCCGGCCACCGCCTGCCCGTCGAGCTCGGCACGCACGTACGGGCCCAGCGGCCGTGCGACGGGCCGGAACTCCCAGCCGAACAGCGCCCCGTAGAACTGCTCGGTCGCGTCGAGTCCGCGCACCATCAGGCTCACCCAGCAGGGTGTGCCGGGCGTGTGCCGTGCGTCGGTCATCGTCACTCTCTTCTCGGCCGCCCGTACGTCGGCCGTGTCCGCTCGCCCCTGCGGGGCCGTCCCGCGCCGGCCCGGCGGATCGTTCCCGCAACGCAGCCGACACCGTATGTGCCCGATCCCGTACGCGCGGTGACCGGATGTGCCCGGCCGAGCAGAGTAGCCGGACCGGGACGACTCGGCCACCCCGTGCGCGAGGATGGTGACCATGAACGCCATCATCTCCGCCTCCGAACTCGCGGACGCGCTGCGCTCGGAGCGCCCTCCGGTCCTGCTCGACGTCCGCTGGCAGCTCAGCACGGCCGCCGCGACCGGCGAGCCGTTCGACGGCCGCGCCGCCTACGCCTCCGGCCACATCCCCGGCGCCGTCTTCGTCGACCTGGACCGCGAACTGGCTTCCCCGCCGGGCCCGCGGGGACGCCATCCGCTGCCGGACCTCGAGGTGTTCGGCGCGGCGATGCGGCGCGCCGGGGTGTCCGCCGGGAGGCCCGTGGTCGCGTACGACGGCGGCATCGGCTGGGCGGCGGCCCGCGCCTGGTGGCTGCTGCGGTGGACCGGCCACCCGGACGTGCGGGTCCTGGACGGCGGACTCCCCGCCTGGGACGGCCCGACGGAGACGGAGACGCCCGTGCCGGCCGAGGGCGACTTCGTGCTGAAGCCGGCGGACGGCGTGGTGCTGGACGCGGACGGCGCGGCGGCGCTGGCGCGTTCGGGGGTGCTGCTTGACGCGCGTGCGGGGGAGCGGTACCGGGGCGAGGTGGAGCCCATCGACCCCGTCGGCGGCCACATCCCGGGTGCGCTGTCCGCGCCGACCTCGGACAACGTGGGCCCGGACGGCCGCTTCCGGCCCGCCGCCGAACTGCGCGCCCGCTTCGGCGAGCTGGGCGCGACGCCGGACGTCCCGGTCGGCGTGTACTGCGGCTCGGGCGTGTCCGCCGCGCACGAGGTACTGGCACTGGAGATCGCCGGTGTCCCGGCGTCGCTGTACGTCGGCTCCTGGTCGGAGTGGTCCTCGGACCCGGAACGGCCGGTCGCGGTGGGGCCGGATCCGCGGTGACGGAGTCTTGTCAGCCCTGACGGGCCTCGCCCGGGAGCGGCGGACGGGCATCTTCCAGCCCCTCCGGCGTTTGAGGAGCGGGGTCCGGGGCGGAGCCCCGGAAACCCGGCTACTCCTGCTTCTTGCGCCGCGTGCCGAACACGATCTCGTCCCAGCTCGGCACCGCCGCACGGCGGCCGGGGCGGACGCCGTCCGCCTCGGCCTGCCGGTCGGTCGAGCCGATGAGACGGTCCCGGTGACCGCCCACCGAACGGGGCATCAGCACGTCCGCGTACGCGGAGCCCGCGGACGCGGCCGGCGCCGGCGGCTCCTCCGCCTCGGGCTCCGACTCCGGCTCCTCCGCGGCCGGTTCGGTGCGCTCCGGCACCACCAGGTCGCCCCGGAAGCTCGGCACGGCCTCCAGCAGGCTGGTCAGCGAGTCGCGTTCACCCGAGGCGGTGGCCGCGGTCGACTCCTCGGGCGGCTCGGACGCCTGGGCGGGCAGGCTGGGGCGCTCGCGGTCGGCGGGGCGGTCCAGCGGGCGGTCGCGCGGCAGCCGGGCGATGCGCGGCACGAAAGGGAAGCTGGGCTCGGGCGCGGCGAGGTCGTCGGACTCGCCGATCAGCGAGCGGGCCTCGTCGTCGACGGCCTGGACGAGCCGCCGGGGCGGGTCGTACGTCCAGCTCGCCGAGTGCGGCTCGCCCGCCACCCGGTAGACCAGCAGGACCTCCCAGGTGCCGTCGTCGCGGCGCCAGGAGTCCCACTGCACGGTGTCCTTCTCCGCGCCGCGCAGCAGCAGCCGCTCCTGCACGGTCTCGCCCAGCGGGGGGCCGGAGTTCTCACCGGGGCGGCGGACCGGCGTCTTGCGGGCGCGCTCGGCCATGAAGGCGCGCTCGGCGAGGACGGGGCCCTCGAAGCGCCGTACGCGGTCCACGGGGATGCCGGCCATCTGCGCGACCTCTTCCGCGGTCGCGCCCGCCCTTATACGGGCCTGGATGTCGCGGGGGCGGAGGTGGCTCTCCACCTCGATCTCGATCTGGCCGAGGCGGGGACGGTCGCCGCGCACGGCGGCGCGGAGCCGTTCGTCGATCGGAAGCGTGTACTCCGTGCTGTCCGCAGCCTTCAGCACCAGCCGTGTGCCGTCATTCGAGACGGCCACGACACGCAGTTCGGGCATGGGGACCTCCCGGGTGGTGCCTGCCGACGTCACGTGCGTCGCTGCTTCCGCTAGTCGAGTGTGGCCTGCCCGGGTGCAGCCTGCCACAACCTTGCCGAGTTGCCCGGCGTGTCGGGCGCGGGCCCTGGATCGCCGTTATGGCACGGTGACCTATTCGCAACGCTAAGTGACCAAATGCGTCACCCTGTGCAACTAGCCCCCTCCCGGCGGTCCTCCGAGGACCCGGGCACCCTGACGGGAGTCCGGACCCAGGGCTCGCAACAGTACTCCATTTGGGCCACGTGCGTGGATTGGCACGCCGTGCGAGTTCGCGCAAGGGGCGGGACTTGGCCGCCGTTGTCCCCCTCATCCACCCCTGGGCCAGGCGGACTTGTGGGGAACTTCACGCAATCACCGGAAACGGAGGCAATGTCCACGCACCGGACCGCACGCAGACCACGCCCCGGACTACGCGCCCAGAACCCGCCGCAAGTAGTCGTTGCGGAACCGCCGTTCCGGGTCCAGCCGGTCCCGCAGCGCGACGAACTCGCCGAAACGCGGATACACCCGTGAGAGGTACTCGGCGTCACGCGTGTGGATCTTCCCCCAATGGGGTCGTCCCTCGTGCGCGGTGAAGATGCGCTCGGCGGCGGTGAAGTACCGCTGGTACGGCGTCCCCTTGACCATGTGCACCGCCACGTAGGCGCTCTCCCGGCCGGACGCCGTGGACAGGGTGATGTCGTCGGCCGGCGCGGTGCGCACCTCGACCGGGAAGCTCACCCGCAGCGGGGACCGGTCCACCATCGCCTTCAGCTCCCGCAGCGTGTCGACGAGCGCCTCGCGCGGCACGGCGTACTCCATCTCCACGAAGCGCACCCGGCGCGGGGAGGTGAAGACCTTGTAGGGGATGTCGGTGTACGTCCGCGCGGACAGCGCCCGGCTGGAGATCTGCGCGATGGCCGGAATCGTCGCCGGCGCGGCGCGGCCCACCCAGTTGACGGCCTGGAAGAGGCCGTTGGAGAGGAACTCGTCCTCGAACCAGGCGCGCAGCGGCGGCACCGGGCGCTCCGGGCCCGCGCCGCGGTTGTTGCGCTTGGTGTTGGTGTTGCCGGTGTGCGGGAACCAGTAGAACTCGAAGTGCTCGTTCTCGGCGTGCAGCGCGTCGAACTCGGCGCACACCCGGTCGAACGGCATGGGCTCCTCGCGCGCGTTGAGCAGGAAGAGCGGCTCCACGGCGAAGGTGAGGGCGGTGACGATGCCGAGGGCGCCGAGGCCGATCCGGGCGGCGGCGAAGACGTCCGGGTTCTCCTTCTCGGAGCAGGTGAGCACCGAGCCGTCGGCGGTGACCAGTTCGAGGCCCTTGACCTGGGCGGCGATGGAGGCGGACTCCCGGCCGGTGCCGTGGGTGCCGGTGCTGGTGGCCCCGGAGACCGTCTGCTCCATGATGTCGCCCATGTTGGTCAGCGACAGCCCCTCGCGCGCGAGGGCGACGTTGAGCCGCTTCAGGGGGGTGCCCGCCTCGACCGTGACGGTGCCCGCCTCGCGGTCGATCCTCCGGATCCCCGTCAGCAGCTGAGGGCGTATCAGCAGGCCGTCGGTCGCCGCTATGGAGGTGAAGGAGTGGCCGGTGCCGACGGCCTTCACCGGCAGCCCGTCCTCGGCGGCCCGGCGCACGGCGGCGGCCAGTTCGTCGACGGAGGCGGGCGTGACCTCCCGGGCCGGCCGGACGGAGACGGTGCCTCCCCAGTTACGCCACGTGCCGTTCCTCGTGCTCGTCGTGCTGCCCAACGGAGCCTCCCCGACCCGGCGCCGGCCGCTTGAGCCGGCGGTACCCGAGGAAACCGACCGCGACCGCGACGGCCCCGGCGGCCGCCGGCACCCCGTACCCGGCGCGCGCCCCGGCCGCGTCGATCACCCAGCCGCCCGCGGAGGAACCGAGGGCGACGCCGACCGCGAGCCCGGTGCTCACCCAGGTCATGCCCTCGGTGAGCTGCGCGCGAGGTACGTGCTCTTCGATGAGGGACATGGTCGTGATCATCGTGGGAGCGATGGACAGACCCGCAACGAACAGCGCCACGGCCAGAAACGGCAAGTTTCCGACCAGTAGGAGTGGGATCATACTCACGGCCATCGCGCAAACGCCCAGCAACCACCGACGTTCCGGCGCCCCCGCGAAGTGCAGCAGCCCGAACACCAGACCGGCCACGCAGGAACCCAGGGCGTACACCGCGAGCACGAGGCTGGCCGCGGCCTTGTGTCCCTCCTCCTCGGCGAAGGCGACCGTCACCACGTCCACCGCGCCGAAGATCGTGCCCGTCGCCGCGAACGTCGCCACCAGCACCTGAAGTCCGCGCGAACGCAGCGCCGTGCCGCCGCCCTTCCGCTCGCGCGGGTGTGGCTCCGGCTCGGTGGCCCGCTGCGCGGTCAGCCAGAAGACGCCGGCCGCCAGGAAACAGGCGGCCAGCAGTGGGCCGGCCTCCGGGAACCACGCCGTGGACAGGCCGATGGAGACGATCGGGCCGACGATGAAGCACACCTCGTCGACCACCGACTCGAACGAGTAGGCGGTGTGCAGGCTCGGGGTACCGCGGTACAGCGCCGCCCAGCGGGCCCGGACCATCGCGCCGAGGCTCGGCACGCACCCGACTCCCACGCACGCGGCGAACAGCACCCACTCGGGCCACGAGAAGCGGACGGCGAGAAGCAGCACCGCCCCCGCGGACAGCGACAGCAGCGTGGCGGGACGCAGCACCCGGCGCTGCCCGTACTGGTCCACCAGCCGCGAGACCTGAGGGCCCGCCAGCGCGGCGGACAGCGCGATGGTCGCCGAGAGGGCGCCCGCCAGCCCGTACCGGCCGGTCACCTGGGAGATCATCGTGACGACGCCGATGCCCGTCATGGACAGCGGCAGGCGGCCGAGGAACCCCGCGGCGGAGAAGGCCTTGCTGCCGGGGGCGGCGAACAGGGCGCGATAGGGGCTGGACACGGCTGCTCCGGGAGATCGGTACAGATCGGTAAGGTGCTAGCGCAGTCGATACAGATTACCGGCGGTGTCACCCGTTCGCGCCGGTGATCTCCGGCACCTTCCGGGCACATCCCCGGCCCCCGTCCCCGCCGTCGGCGCCGGGTGGGAGGATCGAGACATGTCTGACGTGCTCGATGCCAGCCCCTACGACGCCCTGCTCCTGCTCTCCTTCGGCGGCCCGGAAGGCCCGGACGACGTCGTCCCGTTCCTGGAGAACGTGACACGCGGGCGGGGCATCCCCAAGGAACGCCTCAAGGAGGTCGGACAGCACTACTTCCAGTTCGGCGGGGTCAGCCCCATCAACGACCAGAACCGCGCCCTGCTGCACGCGCTGCGCAAGGACTTCGCCGAGCACGGCCTGGACCTTCCGGTGTACTGGGGCAACCGCAACTGGGCGCCCTACCTCACGGACACCCTCCGCGACATGGTCCGCGACGGCCACCGCCGCGTCCTGGTCCTCGCCACCAGCGCCTACGCCTCCTACTCCGGCTGCCGCCAGTACCGCGAGAACCTCGCCGACGCGCTCGCCACGCTGAAGGAGGAGGGGCTGGAGCTGCCGGCGGTCGACAAGCTGCGGCACTACTTCAACCACCCCGGCTTCGTCGAGCCCATGGTCGACGGCGTGCTCCGGTCGCTCGCCGACCTCCCCGAGGACGTGCGGGACGGCGCGCACATCGCCTTCTGCACCCACTCCATCCCCACCGCCGCCGCGGACACCTCCGGCCCCGTCGAGGCCCACGGCGACGGCGGCGCGTACGTCGCGCAGCACCTGGACGTGGCCCGGCTGATCGCCGACGCCGTCCGCGAGCGCTCCGGCGTCGACCACCCCTGGCAGCTCGTCTACCAGTCCCGCTCCGGCGCCCCGCACATCCCGTGGCTGGAGCCCGACATCTGCGACCACCTCGAGGAGCGGAAGGCCGCCGGCGTGCCGGCCGTCGTCATGGCTCCCATCGGCTTCGTCTCGGACCACATGGAGGTCCTGTACGACCTCGACACCGAGGCCACGGCCAAGGCGGAGGAGCTGGGCCTGCCGGTGCGCCGCTCGGCGACCGTCGGCGACGACCCGCGGTTCGCCGCCGCGGTCCGCGAGCTGATCCTGGAGCGCGCCACCGCCGAGCGGGGGCAGGAGGTCTCGCCGTGCGCCCTGGGCACGCTCGGCGCGAGCCACGACCTCTGCCCGGTGGGCTGCTGCCCGGCCCGCGCCCCACGCCCCGCCGCCGCGGGCGCCGACAGCCCCTACGCATGAGGAGCACCGTGACCGACCCCCTGCACGCGGAACTGCTGGACCTCGCCCGGGAGGCCGCCCGGCGCGGGGGCGAGCTGCTGCGCGACGGCCGCCCGGCCGACCTCGCGGTCGCCGCCACCAAGTCCAGCTCGGTCGACGTCGTCACCGAGATGGACATCGCGGCGGAGAAGCTGATCACCGGGCTGATCGCCGAGCGCCGCCCGGAGGACGGTGTCCTCGGCGAGGAGGGCGCCTCCACGGCCGGCAGCAGCGGCGTCCGCTGGGTGATCGACCCCCTCGACGGCACGGTGAACTACCTGTACGGGCTGCCCACCTGGGCCGTCTCCGTCGCCGCCGAGCAGGACGGCGTGACCGTCGCCGGCGCGGTGTTCGCCCCGATGCGCGGCGAGGCGTACCACGCGGTGCTCGGCGGCGGCGCGTGGGCCACGGGCGCCTGGGAGGGCGAGCGGCGCCTGGCCTGCCGGCCGTCGCCGCCGCTGGACCAGGCGCTGGTCTCCACCGGCTTCAACTACGTCACCGACGTCCGCGCCCACCAGGCCGACGTCGTCCGCCGGCTGGTCCCGCTGGTGCGGGACATCCGCCGCGGCGGCTCGGCGGCGATCGACCTGTGCGACGTGGCGGCGGGCCGCCTGGACGGCTACTACGAACGCGGCCTGCACCCGTGGGACCTGGCGGCGGGCGCCCTGATAGCCCGAGAAGCCGGCGCCCTGACCTCGGCCCGCCACCCCGACGCCCCACCGTCCGGCGACCTCACGGTGGCCGCCTCCCCGGGCGTCTACACGCCCCTGCTCGCCCTGCTGGACGATTTCGGGGCGTGGCACGACTGAGAAGGTCGGCGACCGGCGCCGCCGACTGACGGGATGGCGGCGGCGCAGGTCACCGGGCCGGGGCTGTGCGGTGGCCCTCGAGCGTCCGGGCCGACACAGCCCCGCCCGACGGTGAACAGGTGTGCGTACGCACAACCCCGCGGTGCCTCACGGCATGCGGGGGGTGGCGGTTCGATACCGTCCGCGGCCCGGTGGGGGCTCGGCGCGCAGTTCCCCGCGCCCCTACGGGTGCTGCGGTGAACGCGCCCCGTAGGGGCGCGGGGAACTGCGCGAGCAACCCGCGACAACCCGCACCCGACTACGCCCGAACCGCCGGATGCCGCAGGGGGCGGCGCCGACCGGGCGGGAAACCGCGGCGAGCCCCGGTGGAGTGATCCACCGGGGCCCGCCGGGTGGTGCCGGATGCGGCGGTCAGACGCTCGTCGCGCCGACTTCCACGCCGTGTTCGGCGGCGAGGCGGCGCAGGTCGTCGAGTTCGCCCTGCTCCACTTCGACGAGGAAGTCGTCGCCCTCGTCGCGGGCCCGCGACAGGTCGGACTCGGTCGCCTTTATGCGCTGCAGAAGTCCTGCGGTGAATGCGTCCATGCTGCGCCCCCTCGTCCTGGGTCGGTGGGTCGGTGGCACGGGGGTGTGCCGTCGGAAGGGACGATCACGTCCGTGGCGGATGCCCGGCGCCGCTCGGCCGGGCGGCGACGGTGCCGGACATCCACGCCCGCTCTGCGGAAGCGGACCGTGTGCACCGCATGGTGGTGCGGTACAAGCAGAGCGTGATCGTGGGATGTAAACCCGTCCTCCCCAAGCTCCCTCCCGTGGAAACCTAACCTCGCGAGAAATTCTCGTATTCCCGCCCCGTTCGTCCGCACGTTCCCCGGCCCCGGGGCCGCCGGCCACCCCCTGTTCCGGGCCGCCTTACAGCCGACTTACGGCCGAAAAGGGCAGGATGGAGGCAACAACACCCACCCGTACCCCTGCCCGCGCGTGCCCTCGTGGTCCGCCGGGCGGGTCATGAGAAAGGACCAGGGACGTGCGCGTACTCGTCGTCGAGGACGAGCAGCTGCTCGCCGATGCGGTGGCCACCGGGCTGCGCCGGGAGGCCATGGCCGTCGACGTCGTGTACGACGGTGCGGCCGCCCTGGAGCGCATCGGCGTCAACGACTACGACGTGGTCGTCCTCGACCGCGACCTTCCCCTCGTGCACGGCGACGACGTCTGCCGCAAGATCGTCGAGCTCGGCATGCCCACGCGCGTGCTGATGCTCACGGCGTCCGGCGACGTCAGCGACCGCGTCGAGGGGCTCGAGATCGGCGCCGACGACTACCTGCCCAAGCCGTTCGCGTTCAGCGAGCTCATCGCGCGCGTGCGGGCGCTCGGCCGGCGTACCAGCGTGCCCCTGCCGCCCGTCCTGGAGCGGGCCGGGATCAAGCTCGACCCCAACCGCCGCGAGGTCTTCCGTGACGGCAAGGAGGTCCAGCTCGCGCCGAAGGAGTTCGCCGTGCTGGAGGTCCTCATGCGCAGCGAGGGCGCCGTGGTCTCCGCGGAGCAGCTGCTGGAGAAGGCCTGGGACGAGAACACCGACCCGTTCACCAACGTCGTCCGCGTGACCGTGATGACCCTGCGCCGCAAGCTGGGCGAGCCGCCGGTCATCGTGACCGTGCCCGGCTCCGGATACCGGATCTGATCACCGACCATGGCTGCCACTCCCGCGCCCCCCACCGCGCCTCCCAAGCCCACCTGGGACCCCCGGTCGCCCACCCCGCTGCCGTGGCTGCGTCCCACCATCCGCATACGGCTCACGCTGCTGTACGGCGGCATGTTCCTGATCGCCGGCATCCTGCTGCTGTCGATCATCTACCTGCTCGCCGCGCAGGCCCTGCGCACCGGCAGCCAGCCGCTGTTCAAGATCGTCGACTTCGACGGCCTGAAGGTCTCCAGCAACGACTGTCCGGGCGTCGCCAACGGCAACCTCTCGCTGACCGAGTTCAACGCCGCGATCAGCGAGTGCATCGACCACCAGCGCCAGGTCGCCCTGGACAACCTCCTCAGCCGCTCCCTGCTGGCCCTGCTCGGGCTCGCCGTGATCGCGTTCGCCTTCGGCTACGCCATGGCCGGGCGGGTGCTGTCGCCGCTGGGCCGGATCACCCGCACCGCCCGCGCGGTGGCGGGCTCGGACCTGTCGCGCCGGATCGAGCTGGACGGCCCGGACGACGAGCTGAAGGAGCTGGCGGACACCTTCGACGACATGCTGGAGCGCCTCCAGCGCGCGTTCACCGCCCAGCAGCGCTTCGTGGGGAACGCCTCGCACGAGCTGCGCACCCCGCTGGCGATCAACCGCACGCTGCTCGAGGTGCACCTCTCCGACCCGAAGGCGCCGGTGGAGCTCCAGCAGCTCGGCAAGACCCTGCTGGCCACCAACGAGCGCAGCGAGCAGCTCGTGGAGGGCCTGCTGCTGCTCGCCCGCAGCGACAACCAGATCGTCGAGCGGGGCCCCGTCGACCTCGCGGAGGTGGCCGGCCAGGCCATCGACCAGGTCGCCGCCGAGGCGGAGTCCCGGCACGTGACGATCCGCGGCACCCGCCGGTCCGCCGTGGTCCAGGGCAACGGCGTGCTGCTGGAGCGGATCGCCCTGAACCTGGTGCAGAACGCCGTGCGGTACAACGTCCCGGAGGACGGCTGGGTGGAGGTCTCCACGGAGGTCCAGCACGGCCAGGCGGTCCTCGTGGTGTCCAACACCGGCCCGGTCGTGCCCGCGTACGAGATCGAGAACCTCTTCGAGCCGTTCCGCAGGCTGCGCACCGAGCGGACCGGCAGCGACAAGGGCGTCGGCCTGGGTCTGTCCATCGTGCGGTCGGTCGCCCGGGCGCACGGCGGGCACATCTACGCGCAGCCGAGGGAGGGCGGAGGCCTGGTGATGCGCGTCACCCTGCCGATCTGACATCATGCCCCGGCCCCGGCGCATGTTCGCTCTGCGCGGAATTTTCTCGCGTCGCCGCGATCGAATTCATGTGTGATCGATCACAGGTGCGCCGATTCAGCCATCTACTCTCCGTGATCATGGATCCCGTCGGAAAGCCGGAAAAGTCCCGGTTTTCAGGGGCCCTGTTCACGGGAAGTACACGGTGAGGTGCCTTTGAAGTGCGGCATCGGGACCGTGTACGGTCCCCTTCGCCATCCAAGCCGATCACTCATGAGGAGTCCGGTTGGGTGTCGATTGAGTAACAGACCTTGATGTGAGGCAAAATCTCCGCCTCAGGTCGGGCACAAGTCCGGCCTCTCACGCGTTACGTGCGCTGGAGACACCGCATACACCCAGAGGGGGAGAGCGACATGGCTACCGACTACGACACTCCACGCAAGACCGACGACGACGTCGACTCGGACAGCCTGGAAGAGCTGAAGGCCCGGCGGAACGACAAGTCGGCCTCGGCCGTGGACGTCGACGAGTTCGAGGCCGCCGAGGGCCTCGAGCTGCCCGGTGCGGACCTCTCGAACGAGGAGCTGGCCGTCCGGGTCCTGCCCAAGCAGCAGGACGAGTTCACCTGCATGAGCTGCTTCCTGGTGCACCACCGCAGCCAGCTGGCCCGCGAGAAGAACGGCCAGCCGATCTGCCGCGACTGCGACTGAGGCGGGGTCGGCCGTGACTGGCTCGACCCCACCGCGGAAGCGCCGCTTCTTCTCGAAGGGAGCGGACCAAGGGTCCTTGGCGGACCCGCAGCACGACACGCGTGATGACGAGCGAGGCCCAACCGGTTCCGGGGCGGCCTCGCTCGAAGCGCGGGCCGGCCGGGGTGACCTTCCGGCGTCCGTGGAGGTCACCGCGCCCGTGGCCCGCAGGCGCACCGCCGTCGTCCGGGAGAAGGCCCTGGACGGCGTCCGCAAGGGCGGAGCGCGCGCCCGCGCGGGACTGGCGCACCTCGCCGACCGGATCATCGACATCGCCCCGCGTGTGCCCGTACGGGACCTCGCGACCCTGCGGGAGCAGTTCCCCGGGCTCGGGCCCGAGGAGCTCGCCGACAAGCTGGTGGCGGGCGCCGCCAAGGCCACGGCGACCGTCGGGGCCGGCGTCGGAGCGGCCGCCATGATGCCCGTACCGCCCGCGATGCCGACGGAACTGGCCGCGGAGGTCACCGGCGTCGCCGCGATCGAACTGAAGCTGATCGCGGAACTTCACGAGGTCTACGGCGTACGACCGGCCGGCGGCCTCTCCCAGCGCAGCACCGTCTACCTCACCTCCTGGTCCCAGGAGCGCGGCATCGAGGCGACCAGGCCCTCCACCGTGAGCGCCGCACTGAACAGCCGCGTCAAGCGCGAACTGCGCCAGCGGATCATGAAACGCACGGTGCGCAATTTGCCGAACCTGATGCCGTTCCTGGTGGGCGCGGCCGTGGGCGCCGTGATGAACCGGCGCGACACCAGAAAGCTCGCCGCCCGCATCCGGGACGACCTGCGCAAGATCCAGGTGCCCTGGGACGAGCTGCCCGCGCTCCCGGCGCTGGAGCGCCCCCACGACGCCCTCCCCGAACACGCGCTGGAGCTCGACATGGACGCCGTAAGCCCCCGCAAGGACGACGACGACCCCCGCTGACCGCCCGGGGACGGGCCGCCGGACCGCTACGAGGCGTCCGCCGCGTCCCGCGCCGCCCGGAGCGCCTGCGCCAGCCGCTCGGGCTCACGGGTGGACAGGAAGACGTACGGAGTGGGGTCCTCCGGGTCCGTCACGGCCACGCGCAGCGCACCGGGGATGTACGCCCGCAGCAGCATGAACGCGCGCGGGTCGGCCTTGGGGCCGCGCCAGGCGCGGGCCTCCTCCGCGTCCAGCACCTCCGCGTCGCCGAGCGCCGACGCCGGGATCTTCGCCTCGCCCGCGATCAGATGACCGTTCACGACCCGGATCCGCACCGAGCCGTACGCGCTCACCACGACCGCCGCCGCGGCGGTGCCGCCGGCCAGCCCGGCCAGCATCGGCAGGGTGCCGAACGGCACCATGATCAGCGCCAGCGAGGCCCCGGCCAGGAAGCACAGGAACCACCAGGAGCGGGGAGCGGTGAGGCGTTCGTCGTACGGGGCGGCGGAAAGCTGCATGGATCCAAGCTTGGCACGCCTCCCGCGAGGGCCCCGCGCCAGGGCGGACGCGTGATCGGCCGCCTGGCGGGAGGCGGGTAAGGTCTGCGCCTGTGAGTGGTAATTCCGCAGCTCTTCAGCCCCCCGCCGACGCCGTGCCGCCCGTGCGCCACCCCGACGCCCCCGCACCGGGCGAGCTCCTGGGCGCCCACTACGGGCAGTGCTTCGGCTGCGGCGACGAACAGCCGCACGGGCTGCACCTCCAGGCGCGCGCCGGCGAAGGCGTGTCGATCACCGCCGAGTTCACCGTGCAGCCCGCGCACCAGGGCGCCCCCGGACTCGCCCACGGCGGGGTGCTGGCCACCGCCCTCGACGAGACGCTCGGCTCGCTGAACTGGCTGCTGCGCACCATCGCCGTCACCGGACGGCTGGAGACCGACTTCGTCCGGCCCGTGCCCGTCGGCACCGTGCTGCACCTCCAGGCGGAGGTGACCGCCGTGGCCGGACGCAAGATCTACTGCACCGCCACCGGACGCATCGGCGGCCCCGACGGCCCGGTCGCCGTCCGCGCGGACGCCCTCTTCATCGAGGTCAAGGTGGACCACTTCGTCGACCACGGCCGCCAGGAGGAGATCCAGGCCGCGATGCAGGACCCCGACCAGGTCCGCCGGGCCCGCGCCTTCGAGGTGAACCCGTGAGCGAGCGCGGCGCACTCGAGGTGCTGATCCGGCGCGTCGACCCGGACGTACCGCTTCCGGCGTACGAGCACCCCGGCGACGCGGGCGCCGATCTGCGCACCACCGAGGCCTGCGAGCTGGCCCCGGGGGAGCGGGCCGTGCTGCCCACCGGGGTGTCTGTCGCGCTGCCGGAGGGGTACGCGGCCTTCGTGCACCCGCGATCCGGTCTGGCCGCACGCTGCGGCGTCGCCCTGGTGAATGCCCCGGGGACGATTGATGCCGGGTACCGTGGGGAGATCAAGGTGATCGTGGTGAATCTCGACCCGCGCGAGTCCGTGCGGTTCGAGCGCTTCGACCGGATTGCCCAACTGGTCGTCCAACAGGTCGAGAGGGTGCGCTTCGTGTCGGTCGCACAGCTGCCCGCATCGGCCCGGGCCGAGGGGGGCTTCGGATCCACCGGCGGCCATGCCGCGGTGGAAGGTAAGAGCGGCACAAGCGTTCAGGCCGCCGAGGGCGGTACAGCGGGTGGGAATCGATACGCTTCGGTCGTATCCGACCGGGAAGGACAGTGACGTGTTCGGACGTCGCAAGAAGAGGGATGCCGCCGACGGTGCGGCCGGCGAGGCCGAGCAGGTCGTCGACGGTGTCGACGCTGAGGCGGACGAGGAGACCGGGCGCGTGAGGCTCGAGCCCGCGCCCCGGCCCGACGGGCCCTGGGACAGCTCCGAGGTCCGCGAGCCCGGCGAGGGCCGGGTCGATCTGGGCGGTCTGTTCGTGCCCGGTGTGGACGGCATGGAACTGCGCGTGGAGGTCGCGGGCGACGCGATCGTCGCGGCCACCGTCGTGCTGCGGGACAGCGCCATCCAGCTTCAGGCCTTCGCCGCGCCCAAGCGCGAGGGCATCTGGGGCGAGGTGCGCGAGGAGATCGCGTCCGGCATCACCCAGCAGGGCGGCATCATCGACGAGGTCGAGGGCCCGCTGGGCTGGGAGCTGCGCGCCCAGGTGCCCGTGCAGCTGCCGGACGGCACCGGCGGCTTCCAGGTCGTGCGGTTCGTCGGCGTGGACGGCCCCCGCTGGTTCCTGCGCGGAGTGATCTCCGGGCAGGGCGCGGTGCAGCCGCAGGCGGCGGGGCTGCTGGAGCAGATCTTCCGGGACACGGTGGTGGTGCGCGGGGACGGGCCCATGGCCCCGCGCGACCCGATCGTCCTGAAGCTGCCGAACGACGCGCAGATGGTGCCGGAGAACGTGCAGCAGGAGGAAGGGTCCCGGTTCGCGGGCGGCATGAGCCGGCTGCAGCGGGGGCCTGAGATCACCGAGGTGCGGTAGTTCTTTTTTCGTCGGCCCGCGGGGCCGGCCGTTCGCGGCCGGTTCCGCGGGCCGACGTGTTTTCCGGGGCTCCGCCCGGACCCCGCTCCTCAAACGCCGGAGAGGCTGATTCCCCAGCCCGTCCGGCGTTTGAGGACGAGGCCCGAAGGGCCGAAGGGGGGTCTGGGGGCGCAGCCCCCGGGACGGGGAGGGAAGGGGCGGCGGGGGCGACTTCCTGGTGCGGCAACCCTTGACGGCCGATTGGTCTGGACCTACCGTCCCGGATCAATCCGGGTGTTCAAAGGAGCGCCCACTGTTCATGTACGGGAACGGATGGCCCCCACATGTCCGCTTCACGCCCCCGGCGCCGCCCCCTCCGCGCCACACTGTTCGCTCTCCTGACCACCGCCCTCGCCGCCACCCTCGTCCTCCGCCCCGACGCCCCGCCCGCCGAGGCCGCCCCGCCCGCCAGCGCCGCCGCCCCGGCCACCTTCACGCACCCCGGAGTCACCGTCTCCCGGGGCCAGCTCGACTTCGCCCGCGCCAAGGTGCTGGCCGGCGCCCAGCCCTGGAAGGGCGCCTTCGACCGCATGGCGGCGAGCAAGTACGCCGACCTGAACCGCACGCCCAGGCCCCGCGCCGTCGTGGAGTGCGGCTCGTACTCCAACCCCAACCTCGGCTGCACCGACGAGCGCGAGGACGCGATCGCCGCGTACACGCAGGCCCTCCTGTGGTACGTCACCCGCGACGAACGCCACGCCCGCAAGGCCATCCAGCTCATGGACGCCTGGTCCGCCGTGATCCGCGACCACACCAACAGCAACGCGCCGCTCCAGACCGGCTGGGCCGGCTCCTCCTGGGCCAAGGCCGCCGAGATCGTCAAGCACACCTACCCCGGCGCCTGGGCGAACTCCGGCCGCTTCGCCACCGTGCTCCGCGACGTCTACCTGCCCGAGATCATCAACGGCTCGAACTCCAACGGCAACTGGGAGCTGACGATGACGGAGGCCGCCGTCGGCATCTCCGTCTTCCTGGAGGACCGCGCCTCGTACGACAAGGCCATGGCGACGTTCCGCACCCGCACCGCCGCCTACGTCTACCTGGCCTCCGACGGGCCCCTGCCGAAGACCGTCCCGAGCCAGAACCTCGACACCCGCGACAAGATCGTCCGGTACTGGCAGAACCAGTCCACCTTCGTCACCGGTCTCACCCAGGAGACCTGCCGCGACCTCACGCACACCGGCTACGGCATCTCCTCCATCTCGCACATCGCCGAGACCAGCCGCATCCAGGGCCAGGACCTCTACGGCACCGACGTCGGCGAGCGGCTGCGGCACGCGCTCGGCTTCCAGGCGAAGTACGAGCAGGGCGAGGCCGTGCCGAGCTGGCTGTGCGGAGGCACCCTGCACCTCGGCCTCGGCCCGGTCACCGAGGTCGGCTACAACGCGATGCACAACCGCCTCGGCTTCGCCATGACCAACACCCAGGCGCTGACCGAACGCACCCGCCCCGCCGGCACCAACAACCTGTTCGTCGCCTGGGAGACCCTCACCCACGGCGACAATCCCGCCTGAGCCTGTTGATCGGCCGGGCGCCGGACAGCGATACTGGCGCCCGGTTCACGGGGGGAGACATCCACATGGGACGGACGGTCACCGACGCCATGGTGCGCGTCGAGGACGTGCACAAGTCGTACGGCACGGGGGCCGCCGCCGTGCACGCGCTGCGCGGCGTCTCCTTCGAGATCCCGCGCGGCGAACTCGTCGCCCTCAAGGGACGCTCGGGCTCGGGCAAGACCACCCTGCTGAACATCGTCGGCGGCCTGGACACTCCCGACCGGGGACGGGTCGACGTCGACGGCCGCGACCTCGCCGGCCTCGACGAGGAGGGCCTGCTCGCCCTGCGCCGCGACCAGGTCGGCTTCGTCTTCCAGTCCTTCGGCCTCATCCCGATCCTCAGCGCCGCCGAGAACGTCGGCGTCCCGCTGCGGCTGCGCGGCGCGGACCCCCGCGAGCGCGAGGAGCGCGTCGAGCTGCTGCTGTCCCTCGTCGGCCTCGCCGACCACGCGGCCCAGCGGCCCGGCGAACTGTCCGGCGGCCAGCAGCAGCGGGTCGCCATCGCCCGTGCCCTCGCCAACAACCCCGCCCTGCTCGTCGCCGACGAGCCCACCGGCCAGCTCGACGCCGAGACCGGGCACGCCGTGATGGAGCTGCTGCGCGCGGTCGTCCGCAGCGAGAACGTCACCGCGCTCGTCGCCACCCACGACACGACCCTGCTCGACCTGGCCGACCGGGTCCTCGAACTGAGCGACGGGCAGATCACCGAGCACTGACCGGCCGCCCCGCCGCCCGCGCGTCAGGGTTGCGTCAAGGTCGCACCCCGCGCCCCCGCCCGCCGCCCGGCCACCGCGCGCGGCGGCCTAAGGTCGACTCCGCTGGGAGCACGACCGGAAGACAATGGGGCCATGGGACGCGGCAAGCTTCGGATCCACCTCGGCGCGGCGCCGGGCGTGGGCAAGACCTACGCGATGCTCGCCGAGGCGCACCGCCGCGCCGAACGGGGCACCGACTGCGTCGTCGCCTTCGTCGAGACGCACGGCAGGCCCCGCACCGAGGCCCTGCTCACCGGGCTGGAGCAGGTTCCGTACCGGACGCTGGAGCGGGGCCGTGTGACCGTGGCCGAGATGGACCTCGACGCCGTCCTCGCCCGCCGCCCCCGCGTCGCCCTCGTCGACGAGCTCGCCCACACCAACGCGCCCGGCTCGCGCAACGCCAAGCGCTGGCAGGACGTGGAGGAGCTGCTGGCCGCCGGGATCGACGTGCTGTCCACCGTCGGCATCCAGCACCTGGAGTCCCTCGGCGACACCGTGGAGTCCATCACCGGCGTACGGGAGCGGGAGACCGTGCCGGACGAGGTGGTGCGCCGCGCCGACCAGGTCGAGCTGGTCGACATGACGCCCGAGGCGCTGCGCCGCCGCATGGCGCACGGCAACATCCACCAGCCCGATCAGGTCGACGCCGCCCTCTCCAGCTACTTCCGCCCCGGCAACCTCGCCGCCCTGCGGGAACTCGCCCTGCTGTGGGTCGCCGACCGGGTCGACGCCCACCTCCAGCGCTACCGCAGCGAACACGCGGTCTCGGCGATCTGGGGCTCGCGCGAGCGGATCGTGGTCGGGCTGACCGGCGGACCCGAGGGCCGCACCCTGATCCGGCGGGCCGCGCGGCTCGCCGAGAAGGGCGCCGGCGGGCAGCTGCTCGCCGTGTACATCTCCCGCAGCGACGGCCTCACCTCCGCCTCGCCCGGCGAGCTGGCCGCCCAGCGCACCCTCGTGGAGGACCTCGGCGGCAGCTTCCACCACGTCGTCGGCGACGACATCCCCGCCGCCCTGCTCGACTTCGCGCGCGGCGCCAACGCCACCCAGATCGTGCTGGGCTCCTCCCGCCGCCGCACCTGGCAGTACGTCCTCGGCCCCGGCGTCGGCGCGACCGTCGCCCGTGACTGCGGGCCCGACCTGGACGTGCACATCGTCACCCACGAGGAGGCCGCCAAGGGCCGCGGACTGCCCGTCGCCCGGGGCGCGCCGCTCGGCAGGCTGCGCCTCGCCTGGGGCTGGGCGGTCGGCACGGCGGGCCCCGTCCTGCTGGCGGTGCTGCTCACCGCCTTCGACCCGGGGCTCGCCATCGACATGCTGATGTTCCTGGCGGTGACGGTGGCCGCGGCGCTCCTCGGCGGGCTCGCGCCGGCCCTCGCCTCCGCGGCGGTCGGCTCGCTGCTGCTGAACTTCCTCTTCACCCCGCCCCTGCACACCTGGACCGTCGCCGACCCGCGGAACATCGTCGCCATCGTCGTCTTCGTCGCGGTCGGCGCGTCGGTGGCGTCCGTGGTCGACCTCGCCGCCCGGCGCACCCAGCAGGCGGCCCGGCTGCGCGCCGAGTCGGAGATACTGTCGTTCCTCGCGGGCAACGTACTGCGCGGCGAGACCGGCCTGGAGGACCTGCTGGAGCGGGTCCGGGAGACCTTCGGCATGGAGTCCGCCGCGCTGCTGGAACGGGCCGGGGACGTCGAGCCGTGGACCTGCGCGGGCCGGGTGGGCCGGGGCCGCCCGGTCGAACGGCCCGAGGACGCCGACGTCGAGGTGCCCGTCGGGGACGACATGGCGCTGGCGCTGACCGGCCGGGTGCCGCCCGCCGAGGACCGCAGGGTGCTGGCCGCCTTCGCCGCGCAGGCCGCCGTGGTCCTGGACCGCCGCCGGCTGCGCGAACAGGCCGACCGCGCCCTCGCCCTCGCCGAGGGCAACCGCATCCGCACCGCGCTCCTCGCCGCCGTCAGCCACGACCTGCGCACCCCGCTGGCCGGGATCAAGGCGGCCGTCTCCTCCCTGCGCTCCGAGGACGTCGAATGGTCCGACGAGGACCGCGCCGAGCTGCTGGAGGGCATCGAGGACGGCGCGGACCGCCTGGACCACCTGGTGGGCAACCTGCTCGACATGTCCCGCCTGCACACCGGGACGGTCACCCCGCTGATCCGCGGCACCGACCTGGACGAGGTGGTGCCGCGCGCCCTCGGCGGGGTGCCCGAGGACAGCGTCGCCCTGGACGTCCCCGAGACGCTGCCCATGGTCGACGCCGACCCCGGACTGCTGGAGCGGGCGATGGCGAACGTGATCGAGAACGCCGTGAAGTACAGCCCGCCGGGTCAGAAGGTGCTGGTCGCCGCCAGCGCCCTCGCCGGCCGGGTCGAGGTGCGGGTCGTCGACCGCGGCCCCGGCGTCCCCGACGAGGCGAAGGAACGCATCTTCGCGCCGTTCCAGCGGCACGGGGACGCCCCGCGCGGCGCCGGCGTCGGACTGGGCCTGGCGGTCGCCCGCGGCTTCACCGAGGCCATGGGCGGCACCCTCAACGCCGACGACACCCCCGGCGGCGGCCTCACCATGACCCTCACCCTGCACGCGGCGACAGCCCGGCCCGAGGACGGCCCGCGCGAGGGCACGCACGACGGCCCGCGCGAGGGCACGCGCGCCCCCGTCGCCGCCCGTGACGAAAGGCGAGTTCCATGACCCGCGTCCTGGTGGTCGACGACGACCCGGCCATCGTGCGGGCCCTGGTGATCAACCTCAGGGCCCGGCAGTACGAGGTCGACTCCGCCGAGGACGGGGCGGGCGCCCTGCGCGCCGCCGCCCGCCACCCGGACGTGGTCGTCCTCGACCTGGGCCTGCCCGACATGGACGGCGTCGACGTCATCCGGCGGCTGCGCGAGTGGAGCCGCATGCCGATCCTGGTGCTGTCCGCGCGGCACGCCTCGGGTGAGAAGGTCCAGGCGCTGGACGCCGGGGCCGACGACTACGTCACCAAGCCCTTCGGCATGGACGAGCTGCTCGCCCGCCTGCGGGCCGCCGTACGCCGTGCGGAACCCGCCGACGGGGGTGACCTGGTCGTGGAGACCGAGACGTTCACCGTCGACCTGGCCGCCAAGAAGGTGCACCGCGACGGCGGGGACGTACGGCTGACGCCCACCGAGTGGCACCTGCTGGAGGTCCTGGTGCGCGGCGGCGGGCGGCTGGTGGGACAGAAGCAGCTGCTGCGGGAGGTGTGGGGCCCGTCCTACGGGACGGAGACCAACTATCTGCGCGTGTACATGGCGCAGCTGCGCCGCAAGCTGGAGGCGGACCCGTCCCGCCCGAGACACCTCATCACCGAGCCGGGCATGGGCTACCGCTTCGAGAAGTGACGGCGGGCCGTTCGGACCGGGGCAGCAGCGGGTACGTAACCGTCAGCCCACCCCGGTACGCTTCAGATATGAGTGCTGTTCCTCGGTCCGAGAAGCCGGCAGGCCGGTTCCGCCGCATGCTCGACCGGCTCTCGTCCTCGCAGGAGGACCTGGAGTCGGAGGAGCTGCGCGAGGACGCCGCGACTGCCGGATGCACGCGGATAGGTGACTGCCAGGACCGTGAGATCGTTACGGTTACTGGTACCTTGCGCACGGTCACGCTGCGGCCGCGCGCGGGAGTGCCCGCCCTGGAGGCCGAGCTGTTCGACGGAACCGCCGCGCTGGACGTGGTGTGGCTCGGCAGGCGCTCCATCGTGGGGATAGAGCCGGGGCGCAAGCTGATCGCATCGGGCCGGATCGCCATGACCCGTGGTCGCCGGGTGCTGTTCAATCCGAAATACGAACTGAGACCCCTCGGACGGGAGTAGCCGGTGACGTCGCTCGACAAGCCGACAACCGAAGAGACATCCGCGGACACGTCCGCGGAAGACGCCCGGGCGGTGACGGAAGCCGCCCTGTTCGAGGCGTTCGGCGGTGTCCGGGGCATGGTCGAGACGGTGCTGCCGGGGCTGCTCTTCGTCAGCATCTACACGGTCAACAAGAACCTGCACATGTCGGCGCTCGCCGCGCTCGGTGTGGCGCTGGTCATGGTCGTGGTCCGGCTGGTGCGCCGGGACACCGTCAAGCACGCCTTCAGCGGTGTCTTCGGCGTCGGCTTCGGTGTCGTCTTCGCGATGATGACCGGCAACGCCAAGGACTTCTACCTGCCGGGCATGCTCTACACCCTGGGCCTGGCCCTGGCGTACATCGTCACGGCGCTGGCGGGCGTGCCGCTGATCGGGCTGATGCTGGGCCCGGTGTTCAAGGAGAACCTCTCCTGGCGCACCAGGAACCCGGGCCGCAAGAAGGCGTACACCAAGGCCAGCTGGGCCTGGGGCCTGATCCTGCTCGCCAAGTGCGCGATCCTCTTCCCGCTGTACTGGTGGGCGGACACCACCCAGCTCGGCTGGGTGCTGGTGGCGCTGAAGATCCCGCCGTTCCTGCTCGCCGTCTACCTGACCTGGGTGTTCCTGGCGAAGGCCCCGCCGCCGATCGACGTCTTCGCCGAGATGGAGGCGGAGGAGCGGGCCGAGGAGGAGCGGAAGGCCGCGGCCGCCGAGGTGGAGAGCGAAGGCGCGCCGGCGGGCCGGCACCGCCGCCGCTGAGTCTCCCGTACGAACGTGAGGGGCGCCCGGATCACTCCGGGCGCCCCTCACGTGTGCCGGCGTACGGCCGCCGGCTGCCGCTACGACTCCTTGCGGACCGAGAGCAGGTCCTCCAGCTGCTCCTCACGGGCCGGCGCGGCCACGAAGAGCAGCTCGTCGCCGGCCTCCAGGGAGTCCTCGCGGGTCGGGGTCAGCACCCGCGTGCCGCGGATGATCGTGACCAGCGAGGTGTCCTGCGGCCACTGCACGTCCCCGACCTGGGTGCCGGCCAGCGCCGACTCCTCCGGCAGGGTCAGCTCCACCAGGTTGGCGTCGCCATGGCTGAAGCGCAGCAGCCGGACCAGGTCGCCGACGCTCACCGCCTCCTCCACCAGCGCCGACATCAGCCGCGGGGTGGAGACGGCGACGTCCACGCCCCAGGACTCGTTGAACAGCCACTCGTTCTTCGGGTTGTTCACCCGGGCGACGACGCGGGGCACGCCGTACTCGGTCTTGGCGAGCAGCGACACGACCAGGTTGACCTTGTCGTCACCGGTCGCGGCGATCACGACGTTGCAGCGCTGGAGCGCCGCCTCGTCCAGGGACGTGATCTCGCAGGCGTCGGCGAGCAGCCACTCCGCCTGCGGGACGCGCTCCACCGAGATCGCGGTCGGCGCCTTGTCGATCAGCAGGACCTCGTGGCCGTTCTCCAGCAGCTCTCCCGCGATCGAGCGGCCGACCGCGCCGGCTCCGGCAATGGCGACCCTCATGAGCGACCGCCCTCCTCTTCGGGTCCCTTGGCGAAGGCCGCCTCGACCCGGTCGATCTCGTCCGTGCGCATCATCACGTGCACCAGGTCGCCCTCCTGCAGCACCGTCTGCGAGCTGGGCAGGATGGCCTCCCCGAGCCGCGTGAGGAACGCGACCCGCACGCCCGTCTCGTCCTGCAGCCGGGAGATGCGGTGCCCCACCCACGCCGCGGAGGTGTGCACCTCGGCGAGCTGGACCCCGCCGGTGGGGTCGCGCCACAGCGGCTCCGCGCCCGAGGGGAGCAGCCGGCGCAGCATCTGGTCGGCCGTCCAGCGGACGGTGGCCACGGTGGGGATGCCCAGGCGCTGGTAGACCTCCGCGCGGCGGGGGTCGTAGATGCGGGCCGCGACGTTCTCGATGCCGAACATCTCGCGGGCCACCCGGGCGGCGATGATGTTGGAGTTGTCGCCGCTGGACACGGCGGCGAAGGCGCCGGCGTCCTCGATGCCGGCCTCGCGCAGGGTGTCCTGGTCGAAGCCGACCCCCGTGACCCGGCGGCCGCCGAACGAGGAGCCCAGCCGGCGGAACGCGGTCGGGTCCTGGTCGACCACGGCGATCGTGTGCCCTTGTTCCTCCAGGGCCTGGGCCAGGGCGGAACCCACCCTGCCGCAGCCCATGATGACAATATGCATCGCGTTACACCGCGCTTCCTGCAGGCCGTGCGACCTTCATGACCTTCGTGCTCATGTCTCTCTTTCGGCTCGCCAGGCAACACGTCGCGGCCGGTTGGCGGCCGCCAGGCAACATCATGCCGGGGTCCGCCGCCCCTGACGCCCCTCGGGGGCGCCTCTGCCCGCCGTAACCGACGGTACGCGGGCGCGGCGGGGGTGTTCCGTGAGCCCGGCCCCCGGACCCGCGGTTCCCCTCGCCCCTACGGGTGCTGCGGTGAACGCGCCCCATAGGGGCGCGGGGAACTGTGCGAGCAACCCCCGACGGCCCGCACCCGACCGCACCCGACCGCGCCCGAACCGCCGCGTGCCGCAGAGGCGCCCGCCCTCTAGCGTCGAGTGATACTCCGCACGCTGGCGATCGCCAGGACGCCGAGGACGACGAGGCCGGCCGCCGCTCCGATCAGTTCTGCGGTCGTGTGCATGGGACCCTCCACGAGGCGTGGCGACAACGGCCGGGCATGTGGTCGTACAGGCATGGGAATCCCCCGACCTGCGCAATACGCACCCCGGCGCCCCGACTTTTCACCCGGAGGGCAGCGGCCGTATGGATGCCGTATGGATCTGGGGTGGCGGGTGCGCCACTCGTCGCCGCACGGCCTACGATCCTCACTTGTGTCCAAACTGACCGACGTGCCCAAACGCATCCTCATCGGGCGCGCCCTACGCAGCGACCGGCTGGGCGAAACGCTCCTGCCGAAGCGCGTCGCACTCCCCGTCTTCGCCTCCGACCCGCTGTCCTCCGTGGCGTACGCGCCCGGCGAGGTGCTGCTGGTCCTGTCCATCGCTGGCCTGTCGGCGTACCACTTCAGCCCCTGGATCGCCGTAGCGGTCGTCGTGCTGATGTTCACCGTGGTCGCCTCCTACCGGCAGAACGTGCACGCGTACCCCAGCGGCGGCGGCGACTACGAGGTGGCCACCACCAACCTCGGACCGAAGGCCGGCCTGACCGTCGCGAGCGCCCTGCTCGTCGACTACGTGCTCACCGTGGCCGTGTCGATCTCCTCCGGCATCGAGAACCTCGGCTCGGCGATCCCGTTCGTCGTCGAGAACAAGGTGGCCTGCGCGATCGGCGTGATCGTGCTGCTGACGCTGATGAACCTGCGCGGGGTCCGGGAGTCCGGCACACTCTTCGCGATCCCCACCTACGTCTTCGTCGCCGGCGTGTTCCTGATGATCGCGTGGGGCGCCTTCCGCGGGGTCGTCCTCGGCGACGACATGCGCGCGCCGACCGCCGACTTCGAGATCAAACCCGAGCACCCGGGACTGGCCGGCTTCGCCCTCGTCTTCCTGCTGCTGCGCGCCTTCTCCTCCGGCTGCGCCGCGCTCACCGGCGTCGAGGCGATCTCCAACGGCGTCCCCGGATTCCGCAAGCCGAAGTCGCGCAACGCGGCGACCACCCTCGCCCTGATGGGCCTGCTCGCCGTCACCATGTTCTGCGGCATCATCGCGCTGGCCGCAGCCACCGACGTCCGCATGGCCGAGAACCCCGCCAAGGACCTGGTCCACGACGGCGTCCCGCTCGGCCCGGACTACGTGCAGAACCCGGTGATCTCCCAGGTCGCGGAGGCCGTCTTCGGACACGACAGCTTCCTGTTCGTCGTCCTCGCCGCCGCCACCGCGCTGGTGCTGTTCCTCGCCGCGAACACCGCGTACAACGGCTTCCCGCTGCTCGGCGCGATCCTCGCCCAGGACCGCTACCTGCCGCGCCAGCTGCACACGCGCGGCGACCGCCTCGCCTTCTCCAACGGCATCGTGCTGCTGGCGGGCGCCGCCGTACTGCTGGTGTGGATCTACGGCGCCGACTCGACCCGGCTGATCCAGCTGTACATCGTCGGCGTGTTCGTGTCCTTCACGCTCAGCCAGATCGGCATGGTCCGGCACTGGAACCGGCTGCTCGCCGTCGAGAAGGACCCGGCCGCGCGCCGCCACATGGTCCGCTCCCGGGCCATCAACGCCTTCGGCGCCTTCTTCACCGGCCTGGTGCTGGTCGTCGTGCTGCTCACCAAGTTCACCCACGGCGCCTGGGTCGCGCTGCTCGGCATGTGCATCTTCTACGCGACCATGACCGCGATCCGCCGCCACTACGACCGGGTCGCCGAGGAGATCGCCGCGCCGGACGCCCCGAGCGAGGACACCGTACGGCCGTCCCGCGTCCACTCCGTCGTGCTGATCTCCAAGGTGCACCGCCCCACCCTGCGCGCCCTCGCCTACGCCAGGCTGCTGCGCTCCGACACCCTGGAGGCGCTCAGCGTCAACGTCGACGCCGACGAGACCAGGGCGCTGCGCGAGGAGTGGGAGCGGCGCGGCATCGACGTCCCCCTGAAGGTGCTCGACTCCCCGTACCGGGAGGTCACCCGTCCGGTGATCGAGTACGTCAAGAGCCTGCGCGCGCAGTCGCCGCGGGACGTGGTGTCCGTGATCATCCCCGAGTACGTGGTCGGCCACTGGTACGAGCACTTCCTGCACAACCAGAGCGCCCTGCGGCTCAAGGGCCGGCTGCTGTTCACACCGGGTGTGATGGTCACCTCGGTGCCGTACCAGCTGGAGTCCTCCGAGGCCGCCAAGCTGCGCGCCCGCAGGCGGCAGGACTGGGCCGCGCCCGGCTCGGCGCGCAGGGGACCGGCGGAGCGGGCGAAGGACACCCCGCCGCGCACGTAGACTGGTGGGCTGTTGTCCCGGGCCGCCAGGCCCGCCCGCCCGTACCCGATGTTGTGGAGTCACCCCGCCATGCAGGCAGAACCGAGGAAATCACTGGTGGGGGAGGAGTACGAGGTCGAGATCGGCCCCGTCGCCCACGGCGGCCACTGCATCGCCCGTACGTCCGAGGGGCAGGTCCTCTTCGTCCGCCACGCCCTGCCCGGCGAGCGCGTCGTCGCCCGCGTCACCGAGGGCGAGGAGGGCGCGCGGTTCCTGCGCGCCGACGCGGTGACGGTGCTGGAGGCGTCCAAGGACCGCATCGACGCGCCCTGCCCGTTCGCCGGCCCCGGCCGCTGCGGCGGCTGCGACTGGCAGCACGCCAAGCCGGGCGCGCAGCGGCGGCTCAAGGGCGAGGTCGTCGCCGAGCAGCTCCAGCGGCTGGCCGGGCTGACGCCCGAGGAGGCCGGCTGGGACGGCACGGTGATGCCCGCCGAGGGCGACAAGGTGCCCGCGGGCCAGGTCCCGTCCTGGCGCACCCGTGTGCAGTACGCGGTGACCGCGGACGGCCGCGCGGGTCTGCGCCGGCACCGCTCGCACGAGGTCGAGCCGATCGACCACTGCATGATCGCCGCGGAGGGCGTCAGCGAGCTGGGCATCGAGAAGCGGGACTGGACCGGCATGGACTCGGTGGAGGCGATCGCCGCGACCGGCTCCCAGGACCGCCAGGTCGTCCTGACGCCGAAGCCCGGCGCCCGCCTGCCGCTGGTCGAGCTGGACCGCCCCCTCTCGGTGCTGCGCATCGACGAACGCAACGGGCAGGTGCACCGGGTGCACGGCCGCCCCTTCGTCCGCGAGCGCGCCGACGGCCGCACCCACCGCGTCGGCAACGGCGGCTTCTGGCAGGTCCACCCGAAGGCCGCCGACACCCTCGTCACCGCGGTCATGCAGGGCCTGCTGCCGCGCAAGGGCGACATGGCGCTCGACCTGTACTGCGGCGTGGGCCTGTTCGCGGGTGCGCTGGCCGACCGGGTCGGCGAGCAGGGCGCGGTGCTGGGCATCGAGTCCGGCAAGCGCGCGGTGGAGGACGCCCGGCACAACCTGGCGGAGTTCCCGCGCGTGCGGATCGAGCAGGGCAAGGTCGAGTCGGTGCTGCCCCGCACCGGCATCACCGAGGTCGACCTGGTCGTCCTCGACCCGCCCCGCGCGGGGGCCGGCCGCAAGACGGTCGAGCACCTCACGTCCCTGCGCGCCCGCCGCATCGCCTACGTGGCCTGCGACCCGGCCGCCCTGGCCCGCGACCTCGCGTACTTCAGGGACGGGGGGTACAGGGTGCGGACGCTGCGGGTGTTCGACCTGTTCCCGATGACGCATCACGTGGAGTGCGTGGCGATCCTGGAGCCGGCGGCCAAGGGCGCCTGACCTTCTCCCGACCGGGCCTCTGCGACCACGCCGACTCACATGGCTTGACCAGCGCGGCAACCCGCCTGACAGAGATGCGTGGTCGCGGACCGTGGCCCTTGCAGCGCGCGAGTACGAGCCGTCGGTCAGGTCGTGCGGCCTCGGGTGGTGCGGTGGTCGGTGTAGTGGCGGGCCGCGCGGACGCGGTTGCCGCAGCGGTCCGAGCACCAGCGGCGGGCGCCGTGGGTGCGGACGAAGAGGCGGGTGCAGCCGGGAGCCCCGCAGGTGGAGAGGCGGCCGCTCGGGGGGCCGGTCAGAAGTTCCACGGCGTTCTCGGCCAGCGCGGTGAGGGCCGCGCCGACGGGGTCGCCGGCCGGTCGGCGGACGACCGCGACCGGGCCGGTGTGTTCCCAGTGGATCTCGTGGACGGCGGGGGCCGCCGCGAGGGTGGTGTTGAGCGTGGAAAGGGCGGTCGGGGCGGGGGTCCCGCCGCTCAGGTGGGCGTCGAGCAACTCCCGCAGTGAGCGCCGGAGTTCGATCAGCCGTTCCAGTTCCCGGGTGGCGACCGGCGTCCCGGAGGGGAGCAGTCCCCGGTTGTTCAGCCAGGCGGCGGCGCTCTCGGTGTCGCGCAGTCCGTCATAGGGGCCGTTCGGCCGGCTGAACTCGGTGTTGACCAGTGCCAGAGCGCCGTGGCGGTCCTCGCCGGGAGCCTGCGGCGGGGCCGTCGCGGTGGAGGATTCGGCAGCGTCCATGACCTAACGCTAGCACTTGAGAGTTTCCGTGAGGCTGGGATAGGGTCGCGATGCCTAACGGTAAAGACTTGACGTTTCCGTTAGTCGCGTTCTCCAGTCACCCCTGGTTCCGTTGTCAACGATGGGGATCCCCGTGGAAAAACCAGACAAAGGCCTTACTTGGCGGTTCGTCACGCTGGCCATCGGCATGTTCGCCATCGGGACGGACAGCTTCGTGGTCGCCGGCATCCTGCCCAGCGTGGCCAAGGACCTCGACGTCGACGTGCCCACCAGCGCCGAGCTGATCACGGCCTATGCGCTGTCCTACGCCATCCTCTCGCCCGTCGTGGCGGCGGTGGCCGCCCGGGTGCCGCGCAGGCTGCTGCTGATCGGCGGGCTGCTGGTGTTCATCGCGGGCAACATCGGCACCGGGCTCGCGTCCGGGTTCGAGGTGGCGCTGGGCTTCCGGGTGATGGCCGCGCTCGGCGGTGCCATGTTCACACCCACCGCGGCCGGCGTCGTCGTCGCGCTCGCCGGGCCGGAGCGGCGGGGCACCGCCCTGTCCATCCTGTTCGGCGGGCTGAGCGCGGCCACCGCCCTCGGTTCCCCCATCGGTACCGCGATCAGCGGATTCACCGACTGGCGCGGCACCATGATCTTCGTCGCGGCGGTCGGTCTGGTGGCCGCGATCGCCGTCTCGGTGGCCCTGCCCTCCGTGCCCAGCCCGCCGGCGGTGACGCTGAAGCAGCGTCTGTCGCCCGTCACCGATCTCCGGATCGCCCTGACGCTGCTCCTGGTCCTGGTCGGCTACAGCGGCCTGTTCGTCCTGTACACCTACGTCAGCCAGATCTTCGCCCCGGCCACGGACGGCAACGGCCGGACCCTGGCCTGGCTGCTGTTCGCCTGGGGCATCGCGGCCGTCGTCGGCAACATGACCGCCGGACGCCTGACCGACAAGTACGGCAACCGTGTCGTGATCAACACGGCCGGTGTCATCGCGGTCGCCGTCTTCGCCACCACCCCGTGGAGCAGCCGGCACCTGGCGACCGCGTTCGTCGCCGCGATGCTGTGGGGCGCTTGCGGATGGGCGATGCTCGTCCCGATCCAGCACCGGCTCGCCGGGGTGAACCCCGCGGTCGCGCAGATGTCCATCTCCCTCAGTTCCTCGGCGAACTACGTCGGTGTCTCGCTCGCCCCGGTGGTCGGGAGCTTCCTCCTCGACCACGACGTCGAGATGCGCTACCTGGGTGTGCCTTCCGCCGCGATCGTCGTCGCGGGCCTGCTGATCGGTGAGGCGGGGCACCTGCTGATCAGGCGGAAGCAGCGACAGGCGGAGGCGGAGGCGGACGGCGGTGACACTCCGGCCGAGGGGCGGGCCATCGCGGCGCGCTGACCCGACCGAAGGCGCGGGGGCCCCGCACGGACCGGGCGACGGTGCCGTGCGAAGCCCCCGCGCGGAGCCGTGGGTCAGGCGATCCGGCCGCGCGGCTGCGGTTCCAGCACTCCGATCAGCTGGCTCACCTCGGCCGTCGCGGACCTGACGGCCAGCACACAGCGGTCACGGGTGGCTGCCGACTGGTGGGCCGGCTTCAGCAGGACGAGCGAGCCCAGCACGGTGCCGTCCCACAGCACGGGAGAGGCGAAGGAGTCCCAGCCGCGCGCGCACTCCTGGAAGCCGAGCGCGTAACCCTTGACCCGGATCTCCGCGAGGGAGACGAGCAGTTGACCGCGGTCCCGGTACACGCCCGGTCCCACGGTCGCGGGCAACTGCTCCGCGAGCACGCGGTGTTGGAGGTTCTCGGAGAGGTGGGCGAGGATCGCCCGGCCCGAGGCGCCGATCCGCAGCGAGCGGTTGACCCGCATGATCTCCCGCGGAGACATCCCCAGTTCGGTCAGGTCGTGGGCGCCCACCGCCATGTCGATGCAGTGCCGCTGAGGGTGGCCCAGGTTGGTCAGGCCGTACAGGAACACCATCCCGCCGTCGGCGCTGAGGCGCAGTTGTTCCAGACAGTCGCCCAGCGCGTCGTGGTCCAGCCGGGGCGTCAATGCCTGGGTGCCGAGCCGCGCGGCGGCCGGGCCGAGCCGGTACCGGCCTCGGGCGACCTGCACGAACGCGCCCTGCTCGATACCGGAACGCAGGATCCGGTAGACGGTGGAGTCGTCCAGCGAGGAGGCCCGGGCCAGTTCCGCGAGTCCGTGCACCTCGCCGCCCAGCTGGGTGAAGGCGTGCTGCACGCGGAAGACGCGCTCGGCGTGGCTCGACCCGGCGGTGTGCGACGTATTCTTGGGCTGGTTTTTGAATTTATTTTGCTGAGGGGTAGGAAATGGGGTCCGTGTGACACCGGACTGATGGATGGCACCGTGGCGCACGGTATGACCTCTCGACACAGAAGATGGGGGGAATGCGGTCGGCGGGCGTCGGAGTCACCGCGTGACTTCAGTGACGGTTGGACGAGTGCCTTCGCGCGAGAAGCTGACGTGGGCGATATGTGTCCGGCCCTGGTGCCGTCAAATGGGTTGTCGATGGCGAGAAATGCATGCACAGCCCCCGTTGGTTCTTTGTGCAACTACTTGCGGTGCTGGTGGGATGGTTTCCCGTACCTGCCGCAGGCGAGTTACGTGCGTTTCGGTGGACGGTATATTGACCTGGCGGGCGGGAGTGTGACGGGCTTCACTCTCTAACGGATTCGGCTGAATTTTGCCGTGCCGTGTGCTCCGTCCCGGCGCGGACCGTCGACCGTTGCCCCATCAGAAACGGGACGCAGGATCCGACTGGCGTGCGAGGGGGCGGATCCAAGCCACCGAGCCGGTCGGTCCGGATGGCCAGGTGTCAGATCGGCCCGTTCGGCTCCGCGTCGGCCCGGTGTGTCATGACGGGCTCGTCCGGCCCGCCGGCCGGCCGGGCCACCGCCGCCAGGAGGCCGGGGGCCGGCAGGAGGTCGCTGACCCGCCAGTCGCCCCCACGCCGCCCCGTGCCGCGCGAGACGCGCGCCGTCCGTTCGCGCGGCCGCACGTCCAGCTCGGTCAGGTCGCCCACGACCCCGGTGCCCACCGCCTTGAGGACGGCTTCCTTCCGTGTCCAGCAGCGCAGGTAGGCGAGCCAACGGCGTCGGCCGGCAGGCTCCTCGGCCACGTAGGCCAGCTCGTCCGCGCTCAGCGTCGTCGGCGCGAGCACGTCCACGGGCATCGGCCGCAGCAGTTCGATGTCGAGGCCCACCGGATGGCGTGGCGACAACAGCAGGGCCGAGTACTCCTCGCTGTGCGAGAGGCTGAGGTGCATCGCGCCGTCCGCGAGTTCCGCCACCAATGGCCCGTGTCCGGTGCCGCCGCAGCAGGGACACGGCTCCCGGATCAGCCGTACGTCCCGGGCGGGCACCCCGGCGGTGGTACCCACGATCCGCTTGGTCAGGGCCCGCGCCCGGATGAACCGGGCGCGGTGCGCCGGGAAGCGGAAGGCGGCGGCCCGCGCGCGTTCCGGCGCGTCCAGCAGCTCGGTGAAGCCCTCGGGCGCCGGTGTGCCGTGCCGCCACCACCACAGTTCCACGTGACCGGCCCCGGTCAACCGGGCAGGCGCCGCAAGCGGGCCGACAGGTGCTGCTGGAGCGGCTGCCCGACCGCCTGCACCTCCGTCACGACCGTCAGCTCGTCCTCCCGCAGCGTGAGGCGGCGCCGGGACGCGGTGACCTCCTTCGCGAGCGGGGTGACGACCGTGTCCCGCGACGCCATCTCGATCTCGTCGCCCGAGATCCGGCCGACGTACGTGGTGGCGATCCCGATGGGATGGGCGACCACCGCCTCGAGATAGCCATCGGCGCCGATCCGCCACCAGCCGGTCTCGCGTCCCGACGGGCGGTCCGGCCGGCCCTCGCTGTCGGTCAGCCAGGCGCGCGCCTCGTACCGCAGGAAGGGCCGGCCGTCGTGGCTGAAGGTGATCTCCTGCTCGTAGGAGAAGCCGTCGGCCAGAGTGGCGTATCCACCGGTGCCGGACCCGCGCCACATGCCGAGCAGGGGGAGGGCGGGCGCGATCCACGGATGCGGTTCCGGGCCCACGCCCACGACGTGGCTGTCAGGGAAAAAGGCTTGCGTGTAACCCAATTTTTACTCACTCCGCCGTGTTCGCCGGTACCGGCGGTACCGGAATCAGCTGCAACCGGAATCAGTCCTACCCGGAGCAGCGTAGCGGAATGCGAGCCGAGTTTCCCCGGCAACCGCCTCTTTCTCGGCACACGAGAAACCGGGCGCCGGGTGACGGTCGACGATATTTCTCATCCGCCGAGAAATCGGTTCGAGTTTTCTCGGGAGGCGAGAAAGCGCAGGTGAGGGGCCGGTCAGAAAATGATTGACGAATACTCGGGGTGTCTTGTTACGCTGGCCGAGCCGGATTTCCATCCGGAGATCTTCATTCGTGGACGGGGGCTTTCGTGTACGACGCCATTGTTGTAGGCGCACGAATATCCGGCGCATCCACGGCTCTGCTGCTGGCGCGGCTCGGCCACCGGGTGCTGCTGGTCGACCGGGCGCGTTTTCCCAGCCCGACGTCGTCGTCCACGAACCTCATCCACCCGCCGGGCGTCCAGCGGCTCACCCGGTGGGGGGTGCTCGACCGGCTCGGCGATCCGACGATCCCGCGGATCAGTCGCTACCGCCTGGAGAGCGGCCCCGTCCGGCTGGAGGCCCCGCTGCCCGCCGTCGAGGACGTGGACTACGCGCTGTCGCCTCCCCGGGTCGCACTGGACGAGGCCTTGGTGCGCTGCGCGGCCGACGCCGGTGCCGAAGTGCGCGAGGAGACCTCCGTCCAGGAGCTGCTGCGCGACGCCGACGGCACCGTCGTGGGGATCGCGGGCACGGCCAAGGGCTTGGGCCGCTTCCAGGAGAAGGGCACCGTCGTCATCGGCGCCGACGGCAAGAACTCCAAGGTGGCCCGGCTGGCCGGGGTCGGCCGGTACCGCGCCGAACCGGTGCTGAGCAAGAGCCTGTGGACGTACTGGGAGGGGCCGGCGCAGCCCTCGCTGGTCCGCACCTACCGCAAGAACCGCCGCCACCCCTTCACCTGGCCCACCCACGACGGCCTGTCCATCGTGGGAGTGGCCTGGCCCACGGCGGACTTCCCCGCGCCGGGCAGTGACGAGGCGGCCGACCGCACGGTCATCGCCGCCCTGGCCGACGTGGACCCGGAGTTCGCCGAAGAGGTCCGGGCGGGCCGGCGGGCCGGTCGCTGGCTCACCGGTTCCGTCCCCAACTTCCTCCGCTCGCCGCACGGTCCGGGCTGGGCCCTCGTCGGCGACGCCTCCGCCACCCGCGACCCGATCACCGCGTCCGGCATCACCCACGCCGTGCTCGGCGCCGAACTCCTCGCGAACGCCGTGCACCGGGGCCTGTCCGGCGGCCGAGGCCTGGACCTGGAGCTGGCGGCGTACGCCCGAGCCCGGGACGCGCTCGTCCGCGACCACTACGACTACACCCGGGACTACGCGCGCATCCTCGACCACACGCGGGAGGAGCGGGCGCTCATCGAGGCGATGAGCCGCAGCCCCTGGCACGCGCGCACCATGATCGGACTGTTCGCCGCGGTCGTCCCGCCGGAGGAGTTCTACTCCCGCCGCAGCTTCCGCGAACTGTTCGACTATCTCGACGAAGAGGGCGGACTGCCGCACACCATCCGCATGCTGCGCTGGCTGCTGTACGCCGTCCCCGGCCGGCCCGAGGCCACGGCCCGGCTCGCCGACCGGCTGCTGGCGTCCCGGCTCGGTCTCATGGGCGAGCTTCTCCTGCGCACGGCCGCCTGAGCCACGCCCCGGTACGACCACCGGCCCTTCGCCATCCCCGATGACACGCCCGCGCACCGACGCCGTTGTGCGGCTGCTCGGAGCACAGCCCGTGACACCTTGTTCTGGAGGAATTCCCACCATGCCCGGTACGCAGCAGTATGCCGGCCCCGTTCTTCTCTTCCCCGGCCAAGGCGGCTTCGACGGTGTCGCGCTCACACGCGCGGCCGACGGCTACCCGCAGGTGCGGGCCGTCTTCGAACGGATCGACACCGTGACCCGGCAGATCCACGGCCGGGAACTGTCCGCGACACTGTTGTGCGACACACCGGTGGAACTGACCGACCTGCTGAGGGACGAGCCCTGGGTGTCCCAGCTCGCCATCTACGCGTCCGGTCTCGCGGCCCACCGCGTGCTCACGGAGCACGGAGTACGGCCCTCCGCCCTCGTCGGCCACAGCCTCGGCGAAATCACGGCGCTGGTCGCCGCGGGCGGCTACTCCGTCGAGGACGGCGCCCGGATCGTACTGCGCCGCACCGCCGCCATCGCCGGGCTGGACGGGGGCAGCGGGGCGATGATCGCGCTGGCCGCCGCACCCTCCCGCGCCCGGCATCTGATCGCGCTCGTGGAGAACGACCGTCTCGCCGTCGCCACCGAGAACCACGCCACCCAGACCGTGCTGAGCGGCCCCCGCGAGGCCATCGGCCAGGTCAAGGCCGTCGCCGAGCAGCTCAGGATCGGCTGCGCCGAACTGGACGCCGCGTTCGCGTTCCACAACCCGTCACTCGCCTCCGTGGCACCCGACTTCGCCGCCGCCGTACGGGACCTGCCGCGCGGCCCGCTGAGCGTGCCCGTGTACTCACCGATCCTTCAGCGCTTCTACGACCCGGACGAGAGCCTCGGCGACCGGCTGGCCGACCACTTCACCCTGCCCGTGCGGTTCTCCTCGGCCGTCACCCTCCTCCACGAGCGCGGCGCGCGCGTCTTCGTGGAGGCCGGCGGACGCGCCACCCTCACCTCGCTGGTGCCCAAGGTGCTGGGCGGCCCGGACGACGTCACCTCGCTGTCCACGCTGTCCGTGGGCCGCGGCAACACCCTGCGGCTGGCCGACACCCTGGCCGAGCTGCGGCGGGCGGGCCTGTCGGCCGGTGACGGACTGGACTCCCTGCGCCAGTACCTGGCCCCCGAGCTGACCGCCGCCGAGTTCTCCACCTTCTGGACCACGACCGGCCACGAGATCACCGCCCTGGTGAGCCGGCGGCTGTCGGACTTCCGTACCGCGCCGCAGAACGAGCCGGCCGGTACGGCCGAGCCCGCAGGCACGGACGGCGCGGCCGAGGCGCCGGACACCGGTGCGCGGCCGGCTGCCTCCGTGGAGGTTCCGGGGCGGGAGGAGGTGTTCGCGACCGTGCGGGGGTTGTATGCGCGGGCGTTGGAGTATCCGGAGGAGGTGTTCACGCCGGGTGTGCTGCTGGAGGCGGAGCTGGGTGTGGACTCGGTGAAGCAGGTGGAGCTGCTGTCGCGGGCGTCGGAGCACTTCGGGCTGGAGCCGCGGGGTGCGGACTTCCGGCTGGCGGACCACGAGACGCTCGACAAGGTCGCCGACCTCATCCACCAGGAACTCGGCACTCGGCGCGGCGCCGTCGGGACCGAGGCGCCGGACACCGGTGCGGGGCCGGCTGCCTCCGTGGAGGTTCCGGGGCGGGAGGAGGTGTTCGCGACCGTGCGGGGGTTGTATGCGCGGGCGTTGGAGTATCCGGAGGAGGTGTTCACGCCGGGTGTGCTGCTGGAGGCGGAGCTGGGTGTGGACTCGGTGAAGCAGGTGGAGCTGCTGTCGCGGGCGTCGGAGCACTTCGGGCTGGAGCCGCGGGGTGCGGACTTCCGGCTGGCGGACCACGAGACGCTCGACAAGGTCGCCGACCTCATCCACCAGGAACTGAACGGCCGCCGGCTCCAGGGCGCCGCGGCGTGAGCGGGCGGACCGGGGGGACGACGTCCATGCAGGACCTGACCGGCAAGATCGCACTCGTGACGGGCGGTGCCCGCAACGTGGGCAAGGCCATCGCGGCCACCCTCGCCGACCGAGGCGCCCACGTCCTCGTCAACTACTTCCACTCGCACGAGCAGGCCAAGGAGACCCAGCGCGAACTGCGTGCCCGAGGCGCTCGCGTGGACCTGCTCCGCGCCTCCGTGGCCCGTCCCGAGCAGGTCGACCGGATGTTCGCCGAGATCGAGCAGCGGTTCGGCCGGCTCGACATCCTCGTCAACAACGCCGCCAACGGGGCACTCGTCCCCGGCTCCGAGGTCACCGACGCCCATCTCGACAAGGCCCTCGACACCAACCTCAAGGGCGGCCTGCGTTGTGCCCGGGCGGCCGCCCCGCTGATGCGGAAGGCCGGCGGCGGTTCCATCGTCAACATCTCCGCCCTCGGCGGCTCACAGCTCGTCATGGCCAACTACCTGGCCTGTGCCCCCGCGAAGGCCGCGGTCGAGGCCGCCGCACGCTACCTGGCCGTGGAGTTCGCACCCTTCAACATCCGGGTGAACACCGCCTCGGCCGCGATGCTGGTCAGCGAGGTCGCCGAGGCCTTCCCCGACGCCGAGGCGATGCAGGCCGCCGTCGCGGCGAGCACCCCGCTCGGACGCCTGGGCACGCCCGAGGAGTTCGCCGAGGTCGTCGCCTTCCTCGCCTCCGACCGGGCCCGCTGGATCACCGGACAGGTGGTCCTCGCCGACGGGGGACTGTCCCTCGGCGCACCGCTGCTCTCGCCGCCCGCGGGCACGGAAGCGGTGGAACCCGCGGCCGTGCGGGCCACGGCTGAGGCCGAGGGGGCGGCCGAGGCGGAACCCGCGGCCGTTCCCGCCGCTCTCACCTCGGCGGAGGCCGACCGGGACACGCGCACGGACACGGATTCCCCCGAGGACGACGAGATAGCCGTCGTCGGCATGGGGCTCGTCGTCAGCGGCGCCGACAGTCCCGAGAAGTTCTGGCAGCTGCGCACCACCGGTCGTGAGCTGTTCATCGAGGTGCCCGAGGACCGCTGGGACCGGGCCCGGTTCTCGTCGCCCGACCGGTCCGCCGAGGACAAGTCCTACCAGGACACCTGCGTGTTCATCACGGACTTCGAACCGGGCCGCGCGGTCCTGGACGGTCTGCCGCCGGTACCGCACGAGACCGAGCTGACCACTCTGTGGCTGCGCCACTCGCTGGTCCAGGCCCTGGACGGGGTGCGCGTCGGTGACACCGACCGCTTCTCCTTCCACGTGGGCTACACCGCCGACGGCAGCCAGCACCTGGAGGAGGCGGGCGTCCTGCACGCCGCCCGGCGTCTCACCGAGGACATCGCCGCCGGGCTGGAACTCACGCAGGAGGACCGCGCCCGTCTGGTGGGCCGCGTCGACACGGTGCTGTCCGGCCGCTACCACCGAGGTGCCACCGACGCGCCACTGTTCCTGCCGCACCAGGTGGGCCTCGCCGCGATGGCCGGCGTCCTGCCGGACGCCACCCAGCTCCAGATGGTCGACACGGCCTGCTCCTCCTCGCTGTACGCGATCGACATCGGCATCAAGGGCCTGCTGATGGGCAAGCAGGACATCGCGGTGTGCGGCGGTGCGTTCGCGCTGGCCCCGCGCGGAACCGTGCTGTTCTCCAAGCTCAAGGGCCTGTCCCAGCGCGGCGCGGTGCACGCGCTGGACGCCGAGGCGGACGGTGTGATCTTCGCCGACGGCGCCGGCGTCGTCGTACTGAAGCGGCTCAGCCGGGCCAAGGCCGACGGCGACCGTGTGCTGGGCGTGCTCAAGGCGTTCGGCAGTTCCTCGGACGGCAAGGGCAAGGCGATCTACGCGCCCAGCTCCACCGGGCAGAACCTGGCGGTGGAGCGAGCGCTGGAGGCCGGCGGCCTGGACGGGGCCGAGGTCGACTGGATCAACGCGCACGCGACCGGTACGCCGGCCGGCGACCTGGCCGAGTTCACCACGCTCCGCGAGCACTACGGCAACGCCCGCGCCACCGCCGTCACCTCCAACAAGTCGCTGATCGGGCACACCGGCTGGGCGGCGGGCGTGATCTCGCTCATCGAGTCCATCCTCGCGCTCCAGGGGGAGACCATCCCCGGTCAGTACCGGTTCTCCTCCGCCCCCGCGATGTTCCGACTCGACCGCACCAGGCTGGAGATCTCCGGCAGTCCGCGGCCGTGGCCCGCTGTCCCCGGCCGGGCTCGCACGGCGGCGATCTCCGGCTTCGGGTTCGGCGGCACCAACGCCCATCTGATCCTCACGGACGGTACTGACGGTACTGAGGGTGCGGAGCGTATGGAGGGGACCGACGGGGAGCGGGGCCGTACGGCCGCCGCGGCCCGGTCCGCGACCGACCGCATCGCGGTGGTCGGCTGGTCGGTCAAGCTGCCCGGAGTCGAGGACCGTGACCAGGTCCTGCAGTGGCTCTCCGGGGACCGGGACGTCGAGCGGAGCTTCGGCGAGCAGTACCCGGCACCGCCGTTCCAGCAGGTGCGGATGCCTCCGGCGACGGTTCGGACCATCGACCGCTGCCAGCTGATGATCCTGGCCTGCGCGCACGACCTGCGCGACCAGTTGGGCGACTTCTGGCAGCGGCACACCGAGCGCACCGGTGTCGTGGTCGGCCACATGGGCCCCACCCGCGCCGCCATGCTCTACGCCAACCGCTGCTACCTCGACGACATCGAGCACGCCCTGCGCCAGGACCCCGAACTCGCCGCCACCGCGCAGCTCACGCCACTGTTGGAGCGGATGCGCGAACGGGTCCGTTCGCTGGTCCCGCCGTCGAACGAGGACTCCTTCCCCGGGATGATGCCCAACATCATCTCGGCCCGGGTGGCGAACTACTTCGACCTCAAGGGCCCGAACATCACCGTGGACGCGGGACTCGCCTCGACCGTGTCGGCGTTCGCGACGGCCGTGCGCTATCTGCGCAGCGGCGAGCTGGACTTCGTGCTCGCGGGCGGCATCAACGGCAACAGCCTGCCCGAACTCGGCGGGCTGCTCGCCGACGTCTTCGAGGAGCCGGTGCGCCCGGCGGAGGGCGCCTTCCTGTTCGGGCTGACCACCGAGCGCGCCGCACGGGAAGCCGGACTGCGTGTCCTCGGCATCGTCGACGAGGCCGATGTGCGCGAGGCCGGCACCGACGAGGGGGCGCCGGACGTCCTCGACTGCGGCTCGCGCGGCGGCTACGGCCACTACCTCGGCGCGGCCGGCGGGGCGCAGATCCTGCGCGCCCTCCAGCGGACCGGCACCACCACCCGGATCCACTGCCGGGAGAACGGCCACGACATGGCCACCCACCTCGTCGTCACGGTCGGAGAGCCGGCACAGGACGCGCGGGGCTCCGCCCCCGTGGCAGCCGAGGCCGCCGAGACCGCCATGCGGACCGAGGCCGCCAAGCGAACCGAGACCGCCGAGCGAACCGAGACCGCCGAGCGAACCGAGACCGCCAAGCGGACCGAGACCGCACCCACCGGTTCCGCCCCCGACCTGGTCGAGCGGTACGCCGTCACGCTCACCCCGGCGCCCGCCGCCCCCCGTGGCCCGGTGCCCGCCGCGGTGCCCGACGGTGCGCTGATCCTCACCGACCGGCCCGGCCTCGCCGAGCGCCTCGTCCAGGGCGCCGCGGACTGCACCGTGTTCAGCACCACACCCGTCACCGGGGAGCGGCCCGCCGTGCGGCAGGTGACGAGCACCCCGGAGGGCGTGAGCGCGGCCTTGGACGCGCTGGGCCGCCCGGTGCGCCACGTCGTCCTGGTCACGGACCTGACCGCGTCCGCGCCGCCGCGCACCGCGCTCACCGCGGACCACCCCGGCCTGACCGCGCTGCACGACCTGGCGTTCCTCGTCGTACAGCACCGCTACGCCGACCTCGGCGAGGCACCCGCCTCCGTGGTGTTCGCCCTGCTCGGCGCCGAGCCCCAGGGCACCACCCACCCGCTCGCCGGACTCTTCACCGGTCTGCTGAAATGCGTCCGCCTGGAACGCCCGGACGCCGACTGCTTCGCCCTGCTGACCGTCACGGGCGACCCGGAGGCGGCGGCGGAGCTGATCGCGGCCGAGCGGGCCTGCGAGCGTGCCTTCCCGGTCGTCCACCGCGACGGGGACCTGCGCCGGGCGCCCGCCCTGACCGCACGGCCGGCCACCGCCGCCGCGGACCGCCCCGCCCCGCTGGACCGGGAGTCCGTGGTGGTCGCCCTCGGCGGGGCTCGCGGCATCACCGCCGAACTGCTCACGGCGGTCGCCGAGCGCCACGGCAGCCGTATCTACGCACTCGGCAGCAATCCGGTCGACAGTTATCCGGCCGGCATCTTCGAGGGCACGGACGAGGAGTTCGCGGCCACCCGGGCCCGGTACATCCGCGAGCAGCTCGCCGCCGGCGGCCGTACCGTCGCGGAGATCAACAAGAGCTTCGACCGCATGGCCGACGCGCGCGCCGCGCGGCGGAACCTGGACCGGATGGCCCGGCACAGCGGTGCGGGCCGGGTGACGTACCTGCAGTGCGACGCACGGGACGAGGAGTCCGTGCGCCATGCCCTCGACACCGTCCATGCCGCGCACGGCCGGATCGATCTGCTCGTCAACGCGCCCGGCCTGAACCGCTCCGCGCTGATCCAGGACAAGAACTTCGACGAGTTCCGGCGCATCCGCGACCTCAAGCTGGTCGCGCACCGTAACCTGCACCGCGCGCTCGCCGGCCGGCCACCGCGCCTGTGGTGCGACTTCGGGTCCCTGCTCGGCTACTTCGGGCAGCGCGGCGAGCCCGACTACGCGTCCGGCAACGACTACCTGGCCACGGCCGCCGCCTACGCCGCGAAGGCGACCGGCAGCGACGAGTTCGTCATCGGCTGGACCCTCTGGGACGGCGTCGGCATGGGCGCCGACGAGCTGACCCGCGAGTACTTCAAGCGGGCGGGCTCCTACAGCCACATGCCGGTCGCCGAAGGCGTCCGGCACTTCCTGGCCGAACTCGGCACCGGGGACCGCACCCCCTCGCTCGTGCACATGGGGGCGGCTGAACGCGCCACGGTGGGCACGTTCTACCCCGGCTACCTGACCGAGCGGCCGGCGACCGCCGTCACCGCGCCGGCCCCGGCGGCCGCTGCCGGTGAGCCGGACGGGCCCGCCCGGGGCCGGTTCTATCTGCGCCGTACGCTGCCGGCGGACACCGGCGACCGCGACGGCACGGGCACCGTGCTCTTCGAGTGCCCCTTCGGCCTGGACACCGACGGCTATCTCGCCGGGCACCTGGTGCGTGGCGTGCCGACGCTGCCCGGCACCTTCGTCACCGAGATCGCCGCCGAGGCCGCCCTCGCCCTCGTCCCGGACGGCTGTGTGGTCGCCTTCGAGGACCTGCGCTTCCTGCACTTCCTCCAGGTCCGGGAGGGCGTCGCCCAGGCGCCCAAGCGGATCACGGCCCGGATCAGCGAGCGGGTCGGCGACCTGACCACGGTGGAGGTCTCCGTCACCCACGACGTGATCGCCCCGTCCGGAGTGCTGCTGGTGTCCGGCAAACCGCACTTCACCGTGCGGGTCCTGGTCGCCGGTGCGTACCCCACGGCGCCCAAGTGGCAGCGCTGGGACGGTGAGGGCGAGCAGCCCGTCGTGGACCCCTACCACGTGCCGTCGGCCCCCGTGCTGCTCAGCGGACCGTTCCGGGCCACCACCGACACCCGGCGCCACCGGCTGGGCGCCCGCTCGGTGTTCCGGCCGCGACTGGACCCCGCCACCGGGCCGTGGCGGCAGTTCCTGATGCCGACCGTGCTGCTGGACGCGCTGGCGCGGACCGGGGTGCTGGACCCGGTGGACGGACTCGTCCCGGTCGCCGCCCCGCTGTCCGTACGGCGGATCGACCTGTACCAGAGCGCCAACGACCTGGACCTGGCGCAGACCCACGGCGCGTTGGACCTGTACGTCACCCGGCCCGGGTTCTCGGCCGCGCCGCGGTTCGGCAACCGGTTCGTCGCCGTCGCCCCCGGCGGGCACGTCGTGGCCCAGATGAAGGACGTCGACGCCACCGTGATCGGGTATCTCGACCCGGACACCGGCGAGGTGCGTCCGTCCGCGCAGGCTCCGGCCGGGGCGGGGGGCCGTACCGCATGACCGCGCTCACGGACCTTCCGCCCCTCGGCGATCGCACCGCGGACGGACCGGCGTCCGCCGGTACCGGCGGATCCGACGCCATGACCCGTCCGGTGCGCCGCATGCTGTGGCGGCTCACCCCCGCCCCGGCCCCGGGCAGTCCCCGAGGCCTCACCGGCAAGCGGGTGTTCGTCCTGGGCGGCACCCCGGACGACGCGGAGCGGGTGCGCGGCGAACTGCGCGCCCGGGGCGCGTCGGTACTGCCCGGCCCTTCGCTCCTCGGCTCCGCGGCCGAAGCCGGACCGGTGCCCGACACCCTGGTCGACCTGACGCTCGCCGAACGGTTCTCGGTCGACGCCGACCCCTGCGCCGGCCGATGGCGTACGGCACTGCTGCGCACCTTCGAGACGCTGCGGCACTGCTACCCGGAGTGGAGCCGGGAGACCTCGGCGCAGCGGCTCACCTACCTCGCCGTCACCTACCACGGCGGCGGCATGGGACACCACCCCGACGACGACATCGCCCAGCCGCTCGGCGGGCTGTGGGCCGGCCTGGCCAAGACGCTGCACCGGGAGCTGCCCAACTGCCGGGCCCGGGTCCTCGACATCGCCCTCGGCGACCGCGCGGACCTGCCCCGGCTGGTGGGCGACGAGCTGGGCCGCCCGTACCTGAGCGAGATCGGGCACCGGGACGGCGCGCGCTGGACCCTGACGCCGGAGGCCGTACGGCCCGGTCCGCCCGCCGTGCGGCTCGGCCCCGACGACACCGTGCTGATCAGCGGCGGCAGCCGGGGCATCGGCATGGCGCTGGCCCGGCGGCTGTGCGCCGAGTTCGGGCTGCGGGTCGTGGTGACCGGGCGCGGGCGGCTGCCCGCCGAGGACACCTGGGACGACCACACCCCCGAGCGGCTCGCCGAGCGCCGCGCCGAGCTGTGGGCGGGGCACCGGCAGGGGCGCGGCGTGGCCGACATCCGCCGCGACGTCGGGCGTGCCGAGAGCACCTGGGAACTGGTCGGGCATCTGCGCACGGCCCGCGCCGAGGGGCTGCGGCTGGAGTACCGGCGGTGCGATTTCACCGACCCCGGCCAGGTGCGGACGCTGGTCGCGGGGCTGCCCGGCCTGACCGCCGTGGTGCACAACGCGGGCGTGGACCGGCCGACCCGGCTGCCCAACAAGTCCGACGACGACGTGGTCGCCGTGGTCGCGACCAAGGTCGACTCCTTCGTCCACCTGGTGCGGGCCCTGCGCGAGCGGCCGCTGAAGCTGCTGTGCACAGTCGGCTCGCTCACCGGGCGGCTCGGTGGCATGGTCGGCCAGTTCGACTACGCGGCCGCCAACGAGTGCCTGGCCCGCCTGGGCCTGTGGGCCGCGCGGCAGCTGCCGTACCCGGTGATGACACTGGCCTGGCCGACCTGGGCACGGCTGGGGCTGATCTCCAACTTCGAGGCCAGCCTGCGCTACATGGCGGCCCTGGACGTCTCCGAGGGCCTGGACCACTGGCAGGCGGAGCTGCTGGCCGGCAGCCGCGGCGAGATCACCTTCGTCGGTCCCCTGGGCCGGGCGCTGGACCCCGTGCAGGCCACCGGCTATCCCATGCCACCGTCCCTGCCCGGGTACGCCGAGACCTACCCGAAGGTCTTCCACCTGGGCGAGGCGGAGGTGTTCCAGCCGCACGAACGCCTGTGTTCCGTCGTCACGTTCGACCCGGCGACGAGCCCGGCGATCTGCGACTTCACCGTCCACGGCACGCCCGCCGTACCGCTCGGCATGCTGGTGGAGAGCGCCGTGCGCGGTGCGGAGTGGGTGACCCCCGCCGACCTGCCCGACCACGTCCTGCACGCGGTGGAGGACCTGCGCGTCCCGTGGAGTGTGCTGCGCTGTCCGGCCGGCGGGCCGCTGCGGCTGCGCCGGGACATCCGGGCGCGGCGGAGCACGGACGGCCGCTGGCGGCTGGACGTCGCCTTCCGCCGGGTGGACCCCGCCGGGGCCGTCACGACGGGCGCGGACGACGCGGACACCGCACGCCTGCGGCTGGTCTTCGGCGCACGCGGCGAGGCGGCCGCCGCCGCGACCCCGGCACCGCGCCCGCCCGCCGGCCACCACGCGGGTGCCGGCGGCACCACCCTGCTCAGCGCCGCGCCCGTGCTCCGCTGGCACGGGGTGGTGGTGCCGTTGGCGCGCTGGCGCCCGGACGGCCGGCACCGGATCGTCGCCGAGGCCGGCCGCTGCACGGCACCCGACCTGTGGGTGATGCCGCAGCCGCCCGAGTGCCTCGTGCCGGTCGCCGCCGTCGAGAACGTCGTCCGTGCGGTCACCGAACGCGCCCCCGGACTGTCCGTCACGCACGACCCGCTGACGATCCGTCATCTCTCCTTCCCGGCGGCCGGCACCGCCGCGAGCGGACCCGTCCGGCTCGAAGGGGACCCGGCGCTCGGTGTCTGGAGTGCCCGGCACACGGACACCGGCCGGACCGTGATCCGCGTCCGCGGGCTCGCGGCCGACAGCATCTGACCCATCCGCCCTCCGACCCGTCCGACCCGTCCGACCGCAACCGATCACGGCCGATCCGGCCCGCTACCGAGGAGTTCCCGGCATGAGCGACAACCAGCACGTCAGCGCCAACCGCAAGCTGCTGGAGCACTACTACGAGGAGTGCCTGAACAAGGGCAACCTCGACGCCGTCTACGACAAGGCCGTCCCGGACCACATCAGCCACGGCACCCGCGCCGACGGCTTCGAGGGCGTGGAGCACCTCAAGGAGTGGGTCCGCATCCAGCGCGCCTCCTTCCCCGATCTGCACGTGGTCGTCGACGAGTGGATCGAGGAGGGCGACAAGGTCGTCCAGCGGTTCACCGCCCGCGGCACCCACTCCGGCGAGGACTACTACGGCATCCCGGCCACCGGCCGGAAGATCGAGATCTCCGGGATCGTCATCGACCACTTCGTCGACGGCAAGATCGTCGAGAGCTGGTTCTCGATGGACGGCATGGAACTCGCCCAGCAGCTCGGCGCGCTGGGCTGACCCCGCGCGGAGCCGGTCCCCGGCTCCGCCCACCCGGCCCGGACGGCCGGGGGCGCCCCCGTCGATGCCCGCGCCCCCGGCCGTCCGGAACCCACCCGCTCCGCCCGCCCGGCACCACCCGTGCCGGACCCGTCGAGGCCCCCAGCAACCCCCAACAGGCTCCTGACAACGCAGACCCCCAGGAAGGGGAAGGCACGATGACCCAGCGCTCGACCGCCCTCGTCACCGGGTGCTCGTCGGGGATCGGACGAGCCACCGCCCTGCGCCTGCACGCCGCCGGCCACCGCGTCCACGCCAGCGCCAGGAACCCCGCGACGCTCGACGAGCTCGCCGCGCGCGGCCTGCGCACCCTGGCCCTCGACGTCACCGACCCCGCATCCGCGAAGGCCGCCGTCGAGGCCGTCGAGGCCGAGCACGGCGCGGTGGACGTCCTCGTCAACAACGCCGGGTACGGGCTGTCCGGGACCTTCGAGGAGACCCCGCTGGACCAGGTCCGCGACCAGTTCGAGACCAACGTCTTCGGCCTGGTCCGGCTCACCCAGCTGGTGCTGCCCGGCATGCGCGCCCGCGGCGCCGGCACCGTCGTCAACGTCTCGTCGATCTTCGGCCGCTACGCGGCCCCGGGCGGGGGCTACTACCACGCGAGCAAGCACGCCGTCGAAGCCCTCAGCGACGCACTCCGGCTGGAGACGGGGGCCTTCGGCATCCGGGTCGTCCTCGTCGAACCCGGACCCGTGCGCACCCCTTGGGGCCAACGGTTCCTGGACCACATCCCGGACGGACGGACCCGCGCCGACTCCCCGTACCGCCGCTTCCACGAACGGAGCGCGGCCTACTACGACGCCATCTACAACGGCACCCGCAGAACGCTCGCCGGCACCTTCGCCATCGAGGCCGAGCAGGTCGCCGACACCATCGTCCGGGCCGTCAGGTCCCGCTCCCCGCGCTCGCGCTACCCGGTCGGCTTCCTCGCCGCCGGCACCATCGCGCTGCGCCGGCTGACCCCGGACCGGATCTTCGACAACGCGTTCATACGGCGCCAGTTCCCGGTCCCGTGAGCGGCGGATCCGACAGCTGACCAGGCGAACCAACGAGGTGACGAGAGACATGACCACCCTGGCACCGACCCCCGCGACCGCCCCGCGCGGCGCCGTCGCACCGGGCCCACGAGGAGTCCCCCTGCTGGGCAACCTGCCCCAGTGGAAGTCGGACACCGCCCAGTTCCTGCTGCGCGCCCAGCGCGACCACGGCGAGGTCGCCCGACTGCGCCTCGGCCCCTACACGGTGCACCTGGTGACGGCTCCCGACGCCGTGGGACGGGTCCTGAAGGAGAACAGCGGCAACTACACGCGCGGGGTGCTCTACGAGCAGTTCCGGATCGTCATGGGCGACGGGCTGCTCACGACCGACGGCGACTACTGGAAGGCCCACCGGCGCGCGGTCCAGCCCGTCTTCCTGCGCAAGGCGGTCACCGCCATCGGCCCCAACGTGGTGCGCGCCACCCGCGAGATGCTCGACGACTGGGAGGTCCGCGCCCGCCGCGGCGAGCCCGTCGACCTGGTCACCGAGACCCTGCGCCTGACCCTCGTCACGCTCAGCCGCTCACTGTTCGGCTACGACATCCGCCCTGCCGCGCCGGTCATGAAGGACATCGTCGACAACGTGATCGAAGTGATGTTCAAACACGGGTCGGTCGGCGAGATGCTGCCCTCCTGGCTGCCGACCAGGCGCAACCGGCTCATCGCCCGCGACCGGCGGATCTTCACCCGGCTCGTCACCGAGATCCGCGACCGGCACGCGGCCACCGGGGAAGGGCCGCTGATGGAGCTCATGGAGGCGGCCACCGACCCGGTCACCGGCGCCCGCTGGACCGACGACGAGATCCGTGACGAGATGCTCACCATCTATCTCGCCGGACACGAGACCACCGCGGTCGCCCTGCTGTGGACGCTGGTCTCCCTCGCCCGCCACCCGTCCGTCGGCGAGGAGCTGGACGAGGAACTGGCACGGGTGCTGGGCGGCGCCGAGCCCGCCGCCGAGGACGTGGAGCGGCTGCCGTACACCAGCCGGGTCGTCGACGAGAGCCTGCGGATGTACCCGCCGATCTGGATCTACCCCCGGGACGCCGTGGCCGACGACGAACTCGGCGGCTTCCACATCCCCGGCGGCTCCTCCGTGCTGCTCTCGCCCCTGGTGTCCCACCGCAACCCCCGTTACTGGGACAACCCCGAGGCCTTCGACCCGCACCGCTTCGACCCGGAGCGGGTCAGGGAACGGCCCCGGATGACCTACTTCCCGTTCGGCGCCGGCGCCCGCATGTGCATCGGCAACTTCATGGCTCTGCTGGAACTGCGGATGATCACGGCCATGATCCACCAGCGGTTCCGGCTCAAGCTGGTGCCCGGCGACTTCCTGCGCTACGGAGACACCTCCATCTCGCTGCGCCCGCTGACCAAGGTGCTCGCCCTGCCTGAGCCGCGCGAGGCGGGGGCCCGGGCATGACCACCGCCGCCGATCCGCCGCACGCCGCCCCCGCGGCCACCTCCGGCACACCCGACGTCGCCGCCGCGGTGTCCGCCGCCCGCGGCGCGCAGCCCGCCTGGGACGCGCTCGGCTTCGCCGGGCGGCGCAAGGCCCTCCATGCCTGGTGCGCGCTGATCCTGCGCCGCTCGGACGAACTGGTCGACCTCATCCGCGCCGAAACCGGCAAGACGGCCGACGACGCCCGGCTCGAGGTGATCCTCGCCGCCCACCACCTGCGCTGGACCGCCGCCCACGCCGCCCGGGTCCTCGGCCGGCGCCGCGTCTCGCCCGGCCTGCTGATGTTCCACCACGCGGTCACGGTGGCCCACCGCCCGCTCGGGGTCGTCGGCGTCATCGGCCCGTGGAACTACCCGGCGTTCATCCCCGTCGGCCCCGTCTCGGCCGCCCTCGCCGGGGGCAACACCGTCGTGCTGAAGCCCAGCGAAGTCACCCCGAGGACCGGCGAGTGGCTGGCGGCCACCCTCGCCGAGGTCACCGGCGGGACCCGGGTGCTGCACGTCGTCACGGGAGACGGGACGGCCGGCGAGGCGCTGTGCCGGGCCGCCGTCGACAAGATCTCCTTCACCGGCTCCAGCGCCACCGCACGCCGCGTCATGGCGGCGTGCGCGGACCGGCTGACCCCGGTGGTGATCGAGGGCGGCGGCAAGGACGCCATGATCGTCGCCGCCGACGCCGACCTCGATGCCGCCGCCGACGCCGCGGTCTGGGCGGCCATGACCAACGCCGGGCAGACCTGCGTCGGTCTGGAACGCGTCTACGCCGTCGACACCGTCGCCGACCGCTTCCTGGACCTGGTCACCGAGCGCGCGGCCGCCCTCCGCGTCGGCGACGGGCCCGACGCCGACCTCGGCCGGATCGTGCTGCCCGGGCAACTCGACGTCATCGCGGCCCAGGTGCGCGACGCACTCGCCCGCGGCGCCCGCGCCGTCCTGGGCGGCCCGCGGTCCATCACCCCGCCGTTCGTCGCGCCGATCGTCCTCGCCGACGTCCCCGAGGACGCGGCCGCCGTCACCGAGGAGACCTTCGGCCCGGTGCTCGTCGTGAACCGGGTGACCTCCGTGGCGGAGGCCGTGGAGCGTGCCAACGCCAGTGACTACGGGCTGGGCGCCTCCGTCTTCACCCGCGACCGCGGCCGCGGCCGGGGCGTCGCCGCCCGGCTGCGGGCCGGAATGGTGTCCGTCAACGCCGTGATCGCCTTCGCCGGAATGCCCGCCGTCCCCTTCGGCGGGGTCGGCGACTCCGGTTTCGGCCGGGTCCACGGCCCGGACGGCCTGCGCGAGTTCACCCGCACCCAGGCCGTCACCAGCCAACGGTTCCGGCCGCCGATGCAGCCCACCTCCTTCCGCCGACGCCCCGGCACGATGCCGACCCTCGTGCGCCTGGTGCGCACCCTCTACGGCCGGTGACGGCGCTCCCGGCCACCTGGCGCCGACGCGTCGCGCACCCGCCCTCCAAAGGAGCACGCATAACGTGACCACCACCCTGACCACCGGGCTCACCCGGCTCGCCGACCCCGCCACCCGGGCCCACCCCTACCCGCTCCTGCGCGAACTGCGGGAGGCGTCACCTTTCACCGACCCCGCGAGCGGCATCGTCGTCGTCGGCCGCCGGGCCGACTGCGAGACCGTGCTGCGCAGCCCCCGGGTCGGGAGCAATCGGCTGGGCGCCGGAATCACCAAGGTGCCTCAGCAGCCCAACCTGATGAACCTGGACGCGCCGGACCACACCCGGTTGCGCCGGCTCGCCGGCAAGGCGTTCAAGCCGCGGGTCGTCGAACGCTGGCGGCCCCGGGTCCGTGCCATCGTGCGCGAACTGCTCACGGACGTCGCCGCGAGCGGCGCCGACGGCGTGGACATGGTCTCCGCCTTCGCCTACCCACTGCCCGTCCGGGTCATCTGCGAGATGCTCGGCGTGCCCCGCGAGGACCACCCGGTCTTCGAGAAGTGGGCGCACTCCATCGCCTACACCGTCGACCCGCAACTGGTCCCCGGCGAACTGACCACCGAGGTCGAACGCAACGTCGAGGAGGCCCGGGCAGGCTTCGTCGGCTACTTCTCCCGGCTGATCGCGGAACGCAAGCGGGAACCACGCGCCGACGTCCTTTCCGAGCTGATCGCCGCCGAGGAGGGAGGCGACCAGCTCGACGAACGGGAACTGATCCTCACCTGCGTCCTGCTGCTGGTCGCCGGCCACGAGACCACCGCCAACCTGATCCTCAACGGCGTCCTCGGCCTGCTGCGCCACCCCGACCAGTTGCGGCTGCTGCGCGAGCGGCCCGAACTCGCCGAGGTGGCCGTCGAGGAGGTCCTGCGCCACGACGCCCCGGTGCAGATGGTCACCCGGATCGCCCGGGAGCCCTTCACCCTGGGCGACCACGAAGTGGCCGCCGGACAACCGCTGCTGCTGCTGCTGGCCGCCGCGAACCGGGACCCCCGCCAGCATCACGACCCCGACCGCTTCGACATCACCCGGGGCGATCCGGGGCACCTGGGCTTCGCCGCCGGACCGCACTTCTGCCTCGGCTCGGTGCTGGCCCGCATGGAAGGCGCCATCGCTCTCGACGCCTTCGCCCAGGCGTTCGTCGAGCCGGAGCTGGACGAGGCGTCGCTGCACTACCGGCCGCACGTCGCCGTACGGGGCCCCGACCACCTGCGGATCACCTTCCAGGGCATCCGGCTCGGCTCGCTGCCCGCCGCCGGCCCGGCCGAGGAGAGCGAGGCCGCACATGGCTGAGCGGCAGTGGGAGGTGACCGTCGATCAGGAGCGGTGCGCCGGCTCCGGCGTGTGCGTGGCCGTGGCGGCCGGCCACTTCGTGCTGCGCGACCGCCGGTCCCACGCGCTGCGCCCCGTCACCGCGCCCGACGACGCGGTCCTGGACGCCGCGGAGACCTGCCCGATGGAGGCCGTCATGGTCCGCGAGTCCGGCACCGGCACCCTCCTCGCCCCGGTGGAATGACCGTGCCCGACGCGGTCAGGCCGGGTGACCTCGTCACGGTGACCCACCGGCCGCACCCGCTCGCCGGCCGGCGGCTGCCGGTCCGCGCGGTCCGCGGCCGCAGTGCCGAGAGCCTGCTGTGCGAACGCCCCGGCGGCGGGCTGGTGACCGTCCTGCGGTCCTGGACGGACCGGGCCTCGGACGCCCGGCCCGTCCAGGACCGCGAACCACGCCGTGCGGCGGGACACGAGACACGCCCCGCGGCACGTCCCGAGATCACCGGCGGCGGTGCCTTCCAGGTCTCCGACACCGCCCTGCACCGGCTGCGCGCCTCGCTGGCACTGTCGGTGGAACGCCTCGCCGGCCTGGACGCCGCGAAATACTCCGCCGCCACCGGAATTCCGCGGCCGCCGCACCGGCTTTTCTCGGCAGCTGAGAAAGAGGGGCCGCTTTCTCATCCCGTGAGAAAGCGCGGACGGAATGGGCCGACGTCTGATTGACGAGGCCTCAGCACCCGTTGTTAAGCTGCCCGGACCGATTTTTAGGCCGGGGGCCGGGGATGTTCCGGCGGCGAGAAAAAAACACCCCGACACATGGGAGTTGTCCGCATGACGAAAAGGCCTGCCGCCCTCCTGCGAGGCTGCGGGAGACTGCTCCTCGGCATGGAGTGGGACCCGGTACTGGCGCGTGCGGCAGTGGTGCACCTGATCAGCGGTGCCTCCTTCTCCACCTTCTGGAGTTATGCCGGCGTCTGGGCGATCGAGGCATTGGGCGCCACCACCGGTCAGGTGGGCGTCATGTTCCTCCTCAGCGCCGTCCTCAGCCCGCCCGCCGCCTGGCTGGGCGGTTTCGTGTCCGATGTGGTGGGGCGCCGCAGCGTGCTGGTGATGAGCACCGGCATCCAGTCCCTGCTGATCCTCGGTCTGTGCCTCGTCGGACACAGCGCGGCCTGGGGCATCGCCCTGGTCGTCGTGGCCGGAGTGGTGTGGGCACCGGGACGCTCCGCCGTCAACGCCATCGTCGCGGACGTCACCCCGCCCGAACGTCACGACCAGGCGTACGCGGCCCTGCGCACCGCCAACAACCTCGGCGTCGTCGTCGGCCCCCCGCTGGCCGCGCTGTTGCTGTTCCTCGGCGACTGGACCGCGTTCGTGCTCGGTATCGCCCTGCTCGGCGCTCTCACCTGCGGGCTCGCCGTGCGGCTGCTGCCCCGTGACCGGGTCCGCGGCCACCGCGGCGGTACCGCCGCGCAGACCGCGCGCGTGGTACTGACGGACCGGTCCCTCCTGCTGCTGCTGGTGGCGACGCTCCTCGGATTCATGGTCTACATGTCCTTCGAGACGGTGCTGCCGGTCGTCGCCGTCACATCGTTCGGGTTCGCTCCCGAGACCTGGGGCCTGCTGTACGCGGTGAATCCCGTGGTGGTGCTGCTCTTCCAGATGCCCCTGACCCGCGTGACGCGGAGCTGGCCGGCCTCGGTCACGCTGAGCCTCGGCGTGCTGCTGATGGGCCCTCCGTTCCTGATCTTCCTGGTCTCCCATCACATGGCGGCCGTGGTGCTGGTGGTGCTCGTCTTCGCCTTCGGCGAGATGCTCTGGGTGCCCACCATGCAGGCCACCGTCGCCCGCCTTGCGCCGCCCCACCTGCACGGGGCCTACCTCGGCGGCTACACCGGCAGCCAGCTTCTGGCCTGGATGGTCGCGCCGCTCACCGGACTGCGCCTGGAGGAGGCCCTCGGGGAGCGCGCCATCTGGGTCTTCTTCACCGCGCTGTCGGCCGTCAGCGTCGTCGCCGGGCTCGCGGCGGTCCGCCGCCGGCACCGCACCGCGAGGGGCGAGGGCGACGGCCACCGGATCGACGACCGCGGCAGCCATCGCCTCGCCGCCCGCACCGCCGACCGGGCCGATGTGCAGCCATCCGTCCACCCCGCCCCCTCGCCGGAGAAGTCCTCATGAGCCACGAACCGCGCGCCGTCAGCTGGACGGGTACCGCCCTGTCCCTCCTCGACCAGACGGCCCTGCCCCGAACCGTCCGGCGTCTGGACGTCCGTGACGTGGACACGCTGGTCGACGCGATCGTCCGGCTCGCGGTGCGCGGAGCTCCCGCCATCGGGGTGGCCGGCGCCTACGGTGTCGCCCTGGCCGTGGCCCAGGCCCGCAGGGAGAACTGGACCGACCGCGAACTGGCCGACGCCGTCGCCCGCCTGCGCGCCGCGCGCCCCACGGCGGTGAACCTCGCCGTCTGCGTGGACCGGGCCGCCGCGCGGATCCCGGAGGGGCTGGACGCCGTACTCGCCGAGGCCGACGCCGTCGTCCGCCAGGATCTGGCGGCCAACCGGGCCATGGCCGAGGCCGGCGCCGACTGGCTGCTCAAGCGGGTGGACGCCGACCGGCCGCTGCGGATCCTCACCCACTGCAACACCGGCGCGCTCGCCACCGCGGGCGTCGGCACCGCGCTCGGTGTCATCCGGGAACTGCACGCGCGGGGCCTGCTCGAAACGGTGTACGTCGACGAGACGCGTCCGCTGCTGCAAGGAGCGCGGCTGACGGCGTGGGAACTGGCGCAGGAGGGCATCCCGCACCGGGTGCAGGTGGACGCGGCGGCCGCGGCCACCGTCGTCGGCGGGCTGGTCGACGCCGCGATCGTCGGCGCGGACCGGATCACCCGCAACGGCGACACCGCCAACAAGACGGGCACCCTGGGCATCGCCCTCGCCTGTGCCCACGCGGGTCTGCCCTTCATGGTGGCCGCGCCCACCAGCACACTGGACCTCGCCACGGCCAAGGGCGCTTCGATCCGCATCGAGCAACGCGGGGAGGAGGAGGTGCTGAACCTGACAGCCGGCGCCGTCACCGCCCCGGACGGCACCCGCACCCGCGCCCACAACCCGGCTTTCGACGTCACCCCCGGCACCCTTGTCACCGCGCTGGTGACGGAGCGAGGCGTCCTGGAGGTCGCTGCGGGCGAACTGCCGGGGGACCACTGGAACTGACGCCGAGCCGGCCGACCGGTTCGCCCGGCAGGGGAGGGCCGGGGCGGTGCCTTTTCCCCGGCCGGCGGCCGGCGGGGGCGGCTCCCCTGGCCGCCGACTTTCCCCCCGGCCCCCTCACCTCGCCGCCTACCGGCCCCGCTCCTCCGCGAGCTCCAGTTCGAGCAGCCACTCCACGACCTCCGTGTGACGGCGGGCCTCTCCGAGGTCCGCGCCCCACGTGTACAGGCCGTGCCCAGCCACCACGACCCCCGGGACCAGGGGGTTCAGGGCTTCCTCCAGGCGGTCGCCGAGGACGCGCATGTCCTGAGAGTTGCCGATCACCGGCAGCACGACCTCTTCGTCGTGGGCGGAGCGCCCGATGCCCTTGAGCATCTCCAGGTCACGGAACACGATGCCACCGGGCCGTCGGCGGCCCATCGCCACGGAGGCCACGGTGTGCACATGGACGACGGCGCCGGCGCCGGTCAGCCGGACCACCCGCGCGTGCAGAGCGGCCTCGGCGGACGGCTTCCCGGCGGCCCCGGCGCCCGGCACCGCCCTGCCCTCGGCGTCCACCGGCACCACGTCACGCGCACCCAACTCGCCCTTGTCCAACCCGCTCGCGGTGACCAGCAGACGCAGCGGGTCCCGGCCGGTGACCACGGACAGGTTTCCCGATGTGCCGCGCATCCAGCCGAGTGCCGCGAACCGTGCCGCCTCGGCGGCCAGCGCCCCGCCCCGGCTCACCGTCCGAGGCGCGCCCGTGGTGACGGTGCCCGTCATACCGTTCCCTCCGCGAGTTCCAGGTCGAGGTCGATGTCGGTGAAGGAGCGCGCCGCGGGGTGGGCCGTACGGTCCGACGCGCCGTGCGGCTCCTCCGGACGGGTCAGGGCGCCGGTCAGCCATCCGGCCTCCCGCGCCGCGTCCAGTTCGCTCGCCCGGTCGGAGAGGAACAGGGTGGCTGCGGGCGGCACTCCGGTGGCGGCCGTGATGGCGCGGTAGGACGCGGACGCCGTCTTGGGCCCGGCGGTGCGGGTGTCGAAGAAGCCGCTGACCAGCGGCCGCAGGTCGCCCTGCGGGGTGTGCCCGAACCAGGAGCGCTGCGCGGACACCGAGCCGGAGGAGTAGACGTACAGACGTGCTCCCCGCGCGTGCCAGCGCCGCAGGACGGGGACGACGTCGGGGTAGAAGTGCGCGGTGAGGTCGCCGCGCGCGAAGCCTTCCGCCCAGATGATGCCCTGGAGCGACTTCAGCGGGGTGACCTTCCGGTCCTCGTCCAGCCACGCGCCGAGGGCACGTTCGACCCGGCGCGCGTCCGCCTCCGGCTCGTCGAGCAGCTCCCGGACCTGCTCGACGGCGGCCCGGACCTCCGGCTCGTCCCACCGTTCGGTCAGCAGCCGCGCGAAGCGCCGGCGCGAGTAGGGGTACAGGACGTCCGTGACATGGCGGGTCGCGCTGGTGGTGCCCTCGATGTCGAGCACCACGGCCGTCGCCCTGAAGCGCTGCGTCACACGCTCACCCCGGTGTACCCGGCCCGCAGTGTGTCGAAGTCGGGGAAGCGCGCGGCGATGTCGCTGCCGGTGAAGGTGCCGATCCAGCCGTCCTCCTCGTGGAAGAAGCGGATCGCGGTGAACGAGGGCCGGGTGCCCATGTCGAACCAGTGCGTGGTTCCCTTCGGCACGCCCAGCAGATCGCCCTTCTCGCAGTACACGGCGTGCACCGCTCCGTCGACGTGCAGGTAGAAGACACCCGCTCCGGAGACGAAGAAGCGGACCTCGTCGTCGGCCTCGTGGGTGTGCTCGGCGAGGAACTTCTCCCGGGCCGCGCGGGCCCGGTCCGCCCAGTCCGGGGAGCCGTCCGGATGCAGCGAGACGACATCGACGCTGCGGAAGCCCTCCCGGGCGGTGAGCGCCCGCACCTCGTCGGCGTAGGCGGCGAGCACGGCCTGTGGACAGGCGCCCGGCGCCAACTCGTCCCGCACGGGCCACTGCTCGTAGGCGACGCCGAGCGGGGCCAGCGCCGCCCCGATCTCCTCCGGATCAAAGGTGCGGAGTAAAGCGGTCTCCGGGCCGGAATCGGGCCAGGTGGTCAGAAGCGTCATCAGCACTCCATCCGCGGAAGAAGGCCGGCGGGTCCTTTCCGGACCACCGGAGGATTTCACGTCGGTGGATCGTACGGCATTCCGAGGGCGCCCGGCAGAGCGAACTGTCTTCTTTCTCGCCGGCCGAGAAGAACGGTGTGTTTCTCGCCCTGCGAGAAACATTCCGCGGCTGTCCGAGAGGCCCTGCGCATGCCGGGAAAAGGCGTCTTCGCAGCGCGATTCGACGCTGTCGGGGCGGCCGAACGACATTGACAACGACAGGCCCCCATATTTGGCTGTCCAGCGCTTGCCGAGAAAACGTCGGAAGCGGTCGTCGTCCGGCGAAGAACGAGGGTTGAGGGTACGGAATGGCGGAACAGGCGAAGTCGGATCCTGGTTCACGGTCGGCCAGTCAATGCCTGCACGACCAATTCGCCGGACAGGCGCTGCGGCGCCGGGACGCCGTCGCGGTCGTCCAGGGCGAACGGTCCCTGACCTACGCGGAACTGCATGAGCGGGCCCGTGCCCTGGCCGCCCGGTTGCGGGCCGAGGGCGTGGGACCCGACGTGGTGGTCGGTCTCTTCGCGGAGCGTTCGGTCGACATGCTCATCGGCATGATCGGCATCCTGGAGGCGGGCGGCGCCTATCTGCCGCTGCGGGTGGACGACCCGGCGGACCGCGTGTCGTTCATCCTGCGCGACGCCGGAGTGCGGGTCGTCGTGACCACCCCCGTGACCGACGAGCGCGGCCTCGACTTCGACGGAGTGCGCGTACGGGCCGACCTCCCCGGTGCCGTCGCCCCGGCGGAGGAGACCCCCGCCCGCGCGAACGAGGAGAACCTCGCCTACGTCATCTACACCTCCGGCACCACCGGCACCCCGAAGGGCGTGGCCGTCCCGCACCGCGCCGCCGTCCGGATCGTCCGCACCGGCGTCTACGGCGATTTCGACGAGGACCAGACGTTCCTGCAGGCGTGCCCGCTGTCCTTCGACGCCTCCGTGTTCGAGATCTGGGCGGCCCTCGCCAACGGCGCCCGGCTGGTCCTGCTGCCGCAGCAGCGCTCCTCGGCGGACGCCGTCATCGACACCGTCCGCCGCCACGGCGTCACCACCTGCTGGCTCACGCCCACCCTGTTCAACCAGCTGGTCGACGAGGACCGGCTGAAGGACAGCGGGCTGCGCCAGGTGGTGATCGGCGGAGAGGTGGTGTCCACCCCGCACCTGGCGCAGGCCATGCGGTCCACCGACATCCGCTTCGCCAACGGCTACGGGCCGACCGAGGCCGGCGTGTTCACCTGTTGTCACCTCTTCCAGGAGTCGGACCTCGCCTATGCGCCCCCGCCGGTCGGCACCCCGCTGCCCGGCACCCGGGTCTGGATCCTCGACGAGCGGATGCGGCCGGTGCCCGACGGGGAACTGGGCGAGCTGTACATCGGCGGACCCGCGCTCGCCCGCGAGTACCATCGGCGCCCCGACCTCACCGAACGGGCCTTCCTGCCCGACCCGTTCGGCGAGACCGCCGACGGCCGGATCTACCGGTCCGGCGACCTCGCCCGGATGCTCCCCGGCCAACTGGTCCAAGTGGTCGGACGCACCGACAGCCAGGTCAAGATCCGCGGTAACCGGGTGGAACTGACCGAGGTCGAGGCCGCCCTGCTCGACGAGCCGGCCGTCGCCCAGGCCGCCGTCGTCGACCGCGGCGAGGGAGCCGAGCGGGTGCTCGCCGCCCATGTCGTCCCGGCGCACGGCGCCACGCCCACCGTCACCGAACTGCGCGCCCGGCTCGCCACCCGGCTGCCGGACTACATGATCCCCACCGAGTTCCACCGTCTGCAGCGGCTGCCGCTCACCCGGCACGGCAAGACGGACCGGGCCGCGCTGCGCGCCGGGACCGGCGCGCCCCGTCTGGAGCTGGGCACCGCCTACCGGCCCGCGGCCGGCGAACTGGAGTCGCTGATCGCCGGAACATGGGCCGAGGTCCTCGGCGTGCCGACGGTCGGCATGGACGACAACTACTTCGACCTGGGCGGCACCTCGCTCACCATCAAGCAGGCGCAGCTGCGCCTGGAGGAGCGGACCGGTGTCCGTCTCCCGTCCACGGCCCTCTACGAATACCCCACGGTTCGCGCGCTCGCCGAAGCCATGGCCAAGCACGAGGTATGACACCTGTGAACCCTCAGTCCACTGACCCCCACTGTCGCGACATCGCCGTCGTCGGGATGGCCGCCGAACTGCCGGGCGCCGACGATCTCGACGCCTTCTGGGAGAACATCCGCGCGGGTGAGGAGTCCATCACGCACGGCTCCCCGCGCGTCGTCGAGGACCCCGTGACCGGCCGCCGCTGGGTGCGCGCCCGCGGCGTCCTGAAGGACGTCCGCCGCTTCGACGCCGAGTTCTTCGGCATCCCGCGCCGCGAGGCCGAAATCCTCGACCCGCAGCACCGGCGGCTGCTGGAGCTGTCCTGGAACGCCATGGAGGACGCCGGCTACGACCCGTACCGGGTGCGGGAGACCGTCGCCGTCTACACCTCGGTCGGCCCCAACACCTACTACGGCACCAGGGACTTCGGAGCCCGCTCGGCGGCCGAGCGCATGCTGATCCAGCTGTCGAACGGGCCCGACACCCTGCCCACCCGTATCTCCTACAAACTGGGCCTGACCGGCGAGAGCGTCAACGTGCAGTCCGCGTGCTCCTCGGCCGCCGTCGCCGTCCATCTGGCCTGCGAGGCGCTGCGCGAGGGCCGCGCGGACATGGCGCTGGTCGGCGCGGCCAGCATCAGCGCGCTGGAGACACTCGCGTACGAGCATCAGGACGGGTTCATCCTGTCCGCGGACGGCAGCACCCGCGCCTACGACAAGGGCGCCAGCGGCTACGTGGAGGGCGACGGCGCCGGTGTGCTCGTCCTGCGCCGCCTCGACGACGCCCTGGAGCGCCGGGACAACGTCCACGCCGTGATCAAGAGCAGCGCGGTGAACAACGACGGCCGCGCCAAGGCCGGTTACTCGGCGCCCAGCGTGGACGGACAGTCCCGGGTCATCCGGGCGGCGCTGGAGGCCTCCGGGGTCCCCGCCGACACCATCGCCCTGGTCGAGGGCCACGGCACCGGCACCCAGGTAGGGGACCCGATCGAGGTACGCGGTCTGGCCCGCGCCTACCGGGCCTTCACCGACCGCACCGACTACTGCGCCCTCGGCTCGGTCAAGGCGAACATCGGCCATCTGTGCTTCGCCTCCGGCATCGCCGGGCTGCTCAAGGCCGTCCTGTGCCTGGTCCACGGCGAACTGCCGCCCATGGCCGTCCTGGAGGAGCCCAACCCGGACATCGACTTCACCGGCACGCCGTTCTACCTCAACCGGACGCTCAAGCCGTGGCCGCAGCCCGGCCCCCGCCGGGCCGCCGTGAGCTGTTTCGGGATGGGCGGCACCAACGCCCACTTCATCCTCGAACAGGCACCCGAACAGGCACCCGAACCGGTGACCGGTGACCGGGAATCCGGCCCCCGACGGTCCCTCCCCGTGGTCCTGTCGGCCCACAGCGCCGAGGCTCTGACGGAGGTCAGGCGTCGCCTGGCCGCTCACCTGCGCGCCCACCCGGACACCGACCTCGGCGCGCTCGCCCACACGCTCGCCACCGGCCGCCGTCCGCTCGCCCACCGCTGGGCCGTGGCGGTCGACTCCTGCGAGGCACTGCTGCGCGCGCTCGACGGCGCTCCGCCCGCCCCCGACGGCTCTCCGGCCGCCGAACTCGCCCGGACCTGGGCCGAGGGCGGCGCCGTGGACTGGGACGAGGTGTTCGACACCGCCGACCGGCGCCGGATCTCGCTGCCCGGCTACCCGTGGCAGGGCGAGCGCCTGTGGATCGAGGCCGCCCCGGCCGGCACCGAGGGCGGCATCGAACCGGAGGCGGAAGAGCAGGCCCCGGTCGCCGAATGGCTCCACCGGCCCGCCTGGGAACGGACCGCGCTGCCCCGGCCGTACCTCACCGGCGACCTGCCGCCCGTCGACGGCGTCACCCTGCTGTTCGGCGACGGCGACGGCGACGGCGACGGCGACGGCCCGGCCGGCCCGCTGGCTGCCGAGCTGAGCGCGGCGGGACGCACCGTGCTGCACGTCGCGCCCGGCGACCGGTTCGAGGTCACCGACGACCACCACGCCGTCGTCCGGCCCGCGGTGGCCGAGGACTTCCACCAGTTGGTGGACTGGGCCGTGACACGCGGTGGCCAGGTCGCCGAGGTCGTCCACCTCTGGTCCTACGGCGCCCCGGCCGACCAGGACACCGGCATCGCCCGGGGCGCCCTCGCGGTACTGCACCTGGTACAGGCCCTCGCCACGGCACGGCAGAGCGCCGACCTGTGGATCGGCACCGAGAACGCGCAGACCGCCGCCGCCCCACGCCCCGGGGCCACCGTGTCCGAGGACGCCCGCCGGACCCTGCGCCTGGAGGCGTCCGCGGTACTGGGACTGTGCCGGGTCATTCCGCAGGAGCACCCGGAACTGCGCTGCCACGCCGTCGACTTCGCCCTGGACACCCCACCCGGGCAGGCCGTCGCGGGACTGCTCGCGGAAATGGCCTCCCCGGGCGGCGACCCCGAGGTGGTGTACCGGGGCGGCGACCGGCTGCTGCCCACGGTGGAGCCGCTGCCCGCCCCCGACGGCGGCCCCGTGCCGGTGCCCGTACGCCCCGGCGGCGTGTACCTCGTCACCGGCGGCCTGGGCCGGATCGGACTGGTGATCGCCGAGGAGTTCGCGCGCACCGCCCCGGTCCGCCTGGCGCTCGTCTCCCGCACCCCCGACCCGGACGCGCCGGGCGTGCGCCGACTGCGCGAACTGGGCGCCGACGTGCTCGTGCTGGGCGCCGACGTGGCCGACGAGACCGTGATGCGAGAGGTCGTCGACACGATTCACGCCCGATGGGGAACCATCGACGGAGTGGTGCACTCGGCGGGCATCGAGGAGAGCCGCAACTTCTCCTTCATCGCCGAGACCGGCACCGACCAGGCCGTGGCCGCCCTGCGGCCCAAGGTGCCCGGCATCGCCGTCCTGGACCGGGTGACCCGCGACGAGCCACTGGAGTTCTGCCTGGTCTGCTCCAGCCTCGACACCCTGCTCGGCGGCATCGCCTTCGGCATCTACTCGGTGGCCAACCGCTACCTCGACGGCTACGCGCACCGGCGGCGCGCCCACGGCGCCCCCTGGATCAGCGTGGACTGGGACTCGTGGCAGTTCGACCGACCCGGCTCCGGACGCATCGGAGCCGCCGCCGCCCGCACCGCAATCCGCCCCGGCCAGGCGGGCGACATCCTGGGCGCCGTGCTGACCAGCGGCGAAGCCCAGTGCGTCGTCTCCACCGTGCCCCTGGCGAGCCGTATCGAGCGCATCCGCCGCGCCTTCGAACGCCGCCGACAGGACGCCGCCGTACACGAGGGCGCACCGCACGCCCGTACCCGCGAGGAGATCGGCAGCCTCGTCCGCGACGTCGTAGGGGAGATCACCGACACGCCCGCGCCGCGGGACGAGGACGAACTGCTCGCCGTCGGCTGCGACTCGCTCGCCCTGCTGGAGGTCGTGGTCCGGCTGGAGGGCGCGCTGGGGCTCAAGCTGCCCATGGCCGACCTGTGGGGCTGCTCCACCCTGTCCGACCTCGCCCAGGTGTGCCGGGCGAGCGCCGGAGCACACGGGGCGGACGACGGCGACGGCGCCGAGGAGGCGCTGCGCCATCTCGCCGGCTGACGCGGCACGGCGCTCCGCGCACCCCGCGGAGCGCTCCCGGGACCTCCACCACAGGCGTCTCGCGCAGACGCCGGCCGAAGACAGGTGACCCAACCGATGCAATTCGACCTTGCCAGGGCACGCGCCGACACACCGGGTGTCGCGCATGTCGTGCACCTGAACAACGCGGGCGCCAGCCTGGCCCCACGCGCGGTGACCGACGCGATGACCGGGCATCTCGCGCTGGAGAGCACCATGGGCGCGTACGAGGCGGCCGAGCGAGCCCACGAGGCGGTCGCCCGTGCCCATGACGCGCTCGCCGCGCTGCTGAACGCGCACCCCGATGAGATCGCGATCCTGGACAGCGCGACCCGCGCCTGGGGCATGGCGCTGTCCAGCATCCCGCTGCGGCGGGGGGACCGGGTGCTGCTGTCGCCCGTCGAGTACGGCAGCAACCACATCTCGCTGCTCCACCTCGCCGAACGCACCGGCGTGTCCCTCGAGTTCCTGCCGGTCGACGACGACGGCCTCGTCGACACGGCCGCGCTGGAGCAGTGCCTGGACGAGCGGGTCAAGCTCGTGGCCCTGGCGCATGTGCCCATGCACGACGGCCTGGTGAACCCGGTCGCCGAGGTGGGCAAGGTGGTGCGCCGGACCGATGCCCTGTTCCTCGTGGACGCCTGCCAGTCGGTGGGCCAGCTGCCGGTGGACGTCCGGGACTTCGGCTGTGACCTCCTGGTGGGCTGCGGCCGCAAGTATCTGCGCGGCCCGCGCGGCACCGGTTTCCTCTACGTGGCCCGCGACGTCGCCCCCCGCCTCACTCCGCCGGTGCTCGGCCTGGACGGCGTCGAGTGGCATGCGGGGAAGTACCGGCTCGCCCCGGGCGCGCGCCGCTTCGAGACCTGGGAGGTCAACGCCGCCGCCCGGATAGGGCTCGGGGTGGCCGTCGACTACGCCCGCGGTTGGGGAGTGGAGCGCACCTGGCAGCGGATCCGCTCGCTGGCCGCCGGGTTGCGCGCCGACCTGGCCGGCGTGCCGGGCGTCACGGTGCAGGACCGGGGCGTGGAACGGTGCGGCAACATCGCCGTCACCTTCGCCGGCCTGGACCCCTTCCAGGTGCGCGCCGAGCTGCTGCGCGCCGGCATCAACAGCTGGGTGTGCCTGGACAACGCCGCGTGCCACGACATGCAACAGCGCGGCCTCGGCCGCCTCTTGCGGATCTCCGTCCACTACTACAACAGCGAGGACGAGCTGGAGCGGCTGTGCTCGGTGCTCGCCGGTCTGACCTCAGGAACGAAAGAGAGGGCCTTCGTATGACGGCATCGGCATGGGTCAAGCGGCCGCGGCCGCGGCCCGGGGCCCGCGCGAGAGTGTTCTGCGTCCCGCACGCCGGGGCGGGACCGTCGTCCTACGCGCACTGGGTTTCCGAACTGCCCGAGGACGTCGAGCTGTGCCTGGTGCATCTGCCGGGACGGGAGGCACGGCTGGCCGAGCTGCCGCTCGACGACATCACGGCCATCGCCCGGCGCGTCGCCCGCGCCTGCGCGGACCTGCTCGACCTGCCCTTCGTCATGTTCGGGCACAGCATGGGCGCACTCGTCGCCTACGAGACGGCCCGGCGGCTCACCGTCCAGCCCCGCCGGCTGTTCGTCTCCGCCTGCCCGCCCGCGCACCGGCTGGTGGAGGAGCCGCCCGTCGCCCACCTGCCCGACGACGAGTTCCTCGCCGAGGTCCGCCGCTCCTACCAGGGCATACCGGACGAGGTGTGGAACGACCGGGCCCTGATGCGGATGATGCTGCCCGCCCTGCGCGCCGACTTCGCCGCGTACGAGACCTACGAGTGGGTCCGGCGCGCCCCGCTGAGCTGTCCCGTCACCGTGCTGGGCGGCTCCGCGGACACCCTGGTGCCCACCGGTTCGCTCGCGGGCTGGGCCGAACTGACCGAGGGGGAGTGCGCGGTCGAGGTGTTCGACGGCGGGCACTTCTACCTCACGCAGGCCCGCCGCACGGTCCAGGGCATGGTCACCGCGGCGCTCCTGACCGACGAGGCCCCGGCCGCCGCCGGCGCCGGCCCAAACCGAGGAGCCGGGGCATGACCGTATGGACGACCGAGAATCTGGCCGAGGCGCGCGAGAGGGGCTGGGACGCCGTCGTCCCGCCCGACGACCTCTTCCGCTCCCCGGGCTGGCTGGCGCTGGAGAGTGAACAGACCAACCTCCCGCCCCGCTACTACCTGGCGGGCGAGCCCGGCCGGGCCGAGGCGGGCCTGTCCTGCTACCCGCTGGACGCCTCCTCGGAGCCCTGGCCGTTCATGCGCGTGGACCGGACCGTGCGCATGCTCGCCGCAGCCCGCGGCGTCGAACCGGACGAGGACACCGCCCGAGCCGTCGACGCGCTGCTGCCCACCCGGCTGTTCGGCGGGCGCAGGGTGCCCGATACCGCGCTGGTCACGGCGCCCGGCCTCCCGGAGAACCGGCGCCAACACCGGATCGCCGAACTGATCGCCGCCGGCGAGGACGATGCCCGGGCCGCCGGCGCCGCCAGCTCCGCCTTCCTCTTCGTCGCCGCGTCCGACACCGTGCTGCGGGAGGTGCTGCGCGAACGCGGTTACGCCGAGGTCCCCACCGCCCACTACTCCACCCTCCGGCTGTCCGAGCCGGGCTTCGAGGGCTATCTGCGCCTGCTGCCGAGCGACCGCCGCCGCAAGGTGCGCTACGAGCGCCGCCGTCTGGAGGCGGCCGGTGTCGGCTTCCGGATCGAGCCCCTCACACCCGCCCTGACCGGGGAACTGGTCCCGCTGCTGCTGAAGCACGGCAGCAAGTACGGGCACGCCTACACCCCCGAGGCCATGACCCGCACCGTGCGGCTGCACGCCACGCACTGCGGCGCGGACGCCGAGGTCATCACCGCCCGCTCGCAGGACGGCGTGGTGCGCGGCTTCTCCCTGGTCGTCCGCCGCGGCTCACGCCTGTACATCCGCCTGACCGGCTACGACTACGACTGGCAGGGCAAGCTGCCGCTGTACTTCGCCCTCTGTTTCTACGAACCCGTGGAGCACGCGAGCCGGATCGGCGCGACGACCCTCGACTACGCCGTCGCCTCCGAGAGCACCAAGCTGTCCCGTGGCTGCACCCAGGAACGGCGGTTCGGCTACGTCAAGGCGTTCGACCCGACGACCCACACCACCGTCGCCCGGCTGCTCGCCCGTCTCGGCGACGACCCCCGCACCGCCCGCGTCGACGCCCCGCGCGCCGCCGCCGGAGCCCGACTCGAACTGCCGTGAGCGGGCCGGCCCGGACCGGCCGTCATCCGAAGTATTTCTGTGCCTCCCGTACGCCCCGGGCCAGCGTCTCCACCTCTTCGGGGGTGTTGTAGACGTAGAAGCTCGCGCGGGTCGTCGCCGCGACGCCGAAGCGCTGGTGGAGGGGGCGGGCGCAGTGGTGGCCGACGCGGACGGCCACGCCGACTTCGTCCAGTACCTGACCGACGTCATGGGCGTGGATCCCGTCCACGGTGAAGGCGACGGTGGCGCCGCGGTCCTCGGTGGTCCGGGGCCCGATGACGGACACGCCCGGGATGTCGGACAGCAACGCGAGTGCCTGCTCGGTGAGTTCGACCTCGTGCCGCTCGACCTGCTCCATCCCGAGCGCTGTGAGGTAGTCCACGGCCGCGGCCAGACCGACTGCCTGTGCCGTCATCGGCACCCCTGCCTCGAAACGCTGCGGCGGCGGCAGATACGTCGACCGCTCCATGGTGACGACCTCGATCATGGAGCCACCGGTCAGGAAAGGCGGCAAGTCCGCAAGGAGGCGACGGCGGCCCCACAGGACGCCGATGCCGCCCGGGGCGAGCATCTTGTGCCCGGAGAAGACCAGGAAGTCGGCGCCGAGCGCCGCCACGTCGACGGGGCGGTGCGGCACGGACTGGGCCGCGTCCAGGAGGACGAGCGCGCCGACCCGCCTGGCCCGCTCGGCGATCAGCTCGACGGGGTTGAGCGTCCCCAGGACGTTGGACTGGTGCGTCAGGGCGACGACGGCGGTGTCCTCGGTGATCAGGTCGTCGATCGACGTCAGGTCGAGCCGGCCCTCGTCGGTCAACGGGAACCAGTCGAGCGTCGCCCCGGTCCGGCGGGCGAGTTCCTGCCACGGCACCAGGTTGGCATGGTGTTCCATCTCGCTGACCACGATGTTCTTGCCGGCCGTGACGGTGCCGGTGAGACCCAGCGCGTAGGCCACGAGGTTGATGCCCTCCGTGGCGTTCTTGACGAAGACCACCTCGTCGGGCTCGGCCCCGATGAACCCTGCCACCGTGGCCCGCGCCGCCTCGTAGATCTCGGTGGCCTCCTCGGCGAGCTGGTGGGCGCCCCGGTGGACGGCGGCGTTGTGCCGGAGGGTGAAATCGCGCTCGGCGTCCAGCACGTGGACCGGCTTCTGGGAAGTGGCCGCGGAGTCCAGGTAGACCAACGGGGCGCCGCCACGCATCACTCTGCCCAGAATGGGGAAGTCGCCCCTGATGTCCCGCACGTCGAGTCCGAGATCCACTGACATGTGTACGCCCTCTCGTTCTTCCTGGCTCACCTAACGGAATCTACTCCATTTCTCTGTTAGGGGGCATGGAGGGGTGCCCTGACCCGTTGAGCGGCACGGGAGGGGTTGGAGGTATGAACGCACGTCGCGGCGGGCATGGCGGCGGCCGCCGCTCTACGACGTGCCTCCCTCCACAGTCCGTGAGGACTGTGACGGGCGCGTCCACAGCGGCCGGGTGCCCAGGCCGGCAATGTCCAGGGCGAGTTCGGCGTACATCGCGTTCGCCCAGGAGAACCAGGGGCGGGTGTACCGGCGGGGGTCGTCCTTGTGGAACGACTCGTGCATCTGGCCCGTTCCCGCGTCGGTCGCCAGCAGTGTCCGCAGGGCCGTGACGCGCTCCGCGGGGTCGCCGCTGGTCAGGCCCTGGACGGCGATGGCGATGGGCCAGATGTGCTCGTCGGGCGTGTGCGGGCTGCCGATGCCTTCGGCCGCCGTCCCCCGGTGCCACGTGGGGTTGGCGGGGGAGAGGGCGAAGGCCCGTGTGGCGCGGTACACCGGGTCCGTGGCGGGGATGTTCGCGACCAGGGGGAGCGAGAGCAGTCCCGGCATGTTGGCGTCGTCCATCAGGAGCGCGTTGCCTCTGCCGTCCACCTCGTACGCGTAGATCAGGCCGAACTCGGGGTGGTCCACGGTGCCGTGTCTTGCCGTGGCCGTTCTCAACTCCGCCGCCAGCAGGGCCGCGCTGTCGGCGAGTTCCGTGTCGTGGGCATGGCGGGCCAGTTCGGCAGCGCCGTCGAGCGCGGCCGCGGCACACAGGTTCGCCGGGACGTTGTACCCGTGGACGCACGCGTCGTCGCTGGGCCGGAAGCCGCTCCAGGTCATCCCGGTCGGAGCGACCGGAGTTCCGCGTCCGTCGTTCGGCAGGGTGTCGCTCGGCGGACCGTCCTCGCGGCGGAAGCGGTAGGCGGAGAGCCGTTCGTGGTCCTGCTCCGTGCGCCAGACCGCGATGGCCGTACGGGCCGCGCCGAGCGCCTGGGCGACGTGGTCGGTGCGCCCGCTCGCCAGCCAGAAGCGGTGTGCCAACAGGAGGGGAAAGGCAAGGGAGTCGACCTCGTACTTCTCCTCCCACACCCAGGGGTCCTCGCACAGGTCCCGGGGATCATGGGCCCGCCCCGACGGCTCCGCGTTGAAGGCATTGGCGTAGGGATTCCGTGCGATCTGCTGGAACTGGCGCCGCAACACGGCCAGCAGCAGATCCTGGAGAGGCTCGTCCTCCTGACAGAGCGCCAGGAACGGCATCATCTGTGTGGAGGAGTCACGGAGCCACATGGCGGGGATGTCGCCGGTCACGACGAAGGCGGTGCCGTCGGGCATCGGCCGGATGGTGCGGGCCAGGGTGTCGTCCAGGCAGCGCACCAGCGTCTCGCCCACACGCGGGTCGGCGAGGTCGGCGAGGTCGTCCAGCCGGCGGACCGCACGCCGGACGGTCGGGTGGTCCTTGACGCTGGTCGGGAAGTGCATGGGAAGCCTTTCGGGTCGGCTCGGTCGGCCGTGGGCCTCCTCGCCTGGCGGGGGCGAGGCACCGGCGCGCGTCGGCGCGCTCTCGGGCCTCGGCCGTCGGGTACCGACGCGGGACGTCAGACGCGAGGAGTCCGGGGCGGGTGGGCCGCGTCGTCCGTGTCCGTGGAGGGCGCGCCGTACCGGACGACGCGGGTCGGGACCGTGACGCGCCGGGAGGCGGGCGGTGCCTCCTCGTCGTGTTCGAGGCGGTCGATCAGCAGGCGTGCGGCCTGACGGCCGATCTCGTCGGCGTCGTAGGAGACGAGGGTCAGGGGCAGGCCGAGGACGTCGGACAGGTCGAAGTCGTCGAAGCCCGCGACGGGCAGGGACGCTCCCGACTTGTACAGGGCCCGGATCGCGCCCTGGCTGATGCGGTTGTTGGTGCAGAACAGCGCCGTGGGGCGGTCGGCCTGTCCGAGGAGTTCGAGGGTGGCCCGCTCCGCCGTCGAGGAGTCGGTCAGACCCTGGCGGATGAGGGCGTTGTCCGGCTCGATGCCGACTTCCTCGTGCGCCGCCCAGAAGCCGCGCAGCCGTTCGGCGCCGGTGTAGAGCGCCGGCGGGTTGCCGAGGAAGGCGATGCGGGAGTGACCGTCGGCCAGGAGGCAGGCGGTGGCCTCGCGGGCGCCGTGGAAGTCCTCGACCAGCACACAGTCGGTGTCGAGTCCGGCGGGCGGCCGTGCGGCGAGGACGACCGGGACATGCCGCATGGCGGCCGCGAGGTGCTGCTGCCTGCTGCCCGCCGGGACGACGATCAGACCCTCGACCTGGTGATCTATGAGCCCGTCGATCAGTCCGGGCTCTCGGTCGGCCTGCTCGGCGGAGTTGCTGAGGAGCATGCGGAAGCCGTACTCCGTGGCGACTTCCTGGACGCCGAGCGCGAGGCGCGAGTAGAAGGGGTTGGCGAGGTTGGTGACGACGAGGCCGATCATCCCGCTGCCCCCGAGGCGGAGGCTGCGCGCGGTCTGGTTACGGCGGTAGCCCAGTTCCTCGACCGCCGCGAAGACCTTCTCCCGGGTCGCTTCCGACACGCCGGGGGCGTTCTTGAGGACACGGGACACGGTCATGGCGCTGACCTGCGCGAGCCTGCCGACGTCGTGCATGGTCGGCCCACCGGCCCGGCGAGCGGTCATGCCCGTGCTCCTTCCTCTGCCTGCCTGTACCGGCGCGGTCGTCCTCATGGGGCGCCCTGCCCCCTCCGCGCCCAGTGGGCGGCCCCGATCAGAGGGGCCTCCGCGGGCCGGAGAGCCGGCAGGACGGGTACGTCCGGCCGCTCGCCCGTGGCCAGCCCGGCGGTGAGCGCGGGGTGGATCAGGTTCCATGACTGGGCCATGGAACCTCCGACGACCACCGCGGTGGCCTCGAAGAGGCCGATCCAGGGAGCCAGAGCCCGGCCGAGTGCGTCGAAAGCGTAGCGGAAGGCCTCCGCCGCCGCGGCCTCGCCCTGCACGGCACGCAGGGCTATCTCGTGCACGTCGGGGCCGTGTTGTTCCTCGGGACCGTCTTCGTCATTCGCCGCGAGCCCGCCGTACAGGGCGCGGATGCCGCGGCGCGACACGGTGTCCTCCAGCGGCCGGCCGTGCACCGTCAGACGGTGCACATGTCCGCTGGGCGGCACCGACGGGCCGGTGTGGACGGGGCGTCCCGCGGACAGGAACGACGACCCCACCCCCGTGCCCAGCGTCAGGCAGACGACCCGCTCGTGGCCCCGGGCGGCGCCGGCGCGGTGCTCGCCGATGGCGAACGCGTCGGCGTCGTTGAGGAAGCACAGCCGCTCGGCCCTGCCGGTCAGCCGCTCGCGCAGGCCCGCTCCCACGTCGACGCCCGCCAGCGACTCGAACTTGCCCACCCCGGCGAAGCGGCCGACGCCGGTGGGGTAGTCGAACGGGCCGGGCATCGCCACACCCCACCGCGGGTCGTGGCCGGCGGGCAGTTCGGACGCGGCCGAGGCGATGGCGTCGAGGATCTCGTCGGCCCCGCCGTGCGAGCGCAGCGGCCTGCGGAGCACCGTCGAGGGGACGGGGCGGCTCGTGCCGGCGTCCACGAGCGCGGCGGTGACATGGGTGCCGCCGACGTCGAGGACCGGGACCGGCGCCGGGGCGGCTCCCGCGCGGGCGGCGGTCACGGTTCGACCACCAGCGCCTTGACGATCCGCACCTCGTCGCCGCCGAGCGCGCGCACCCGGTACGGGCCGACGGCGGCGGGGATCGTGAGGGTCTCCGCGAAGGCGAGTTCGTGCGTACGCCCGTCGCCGGTCTCCACGACGGCGCCCTCGCCCGCGGCGACGTTGAGGATGTGGAAGCGGCCCGCGGTGTCGTCGGGGACGGCCGCGCCCTCCGCCACGACGAGGCGGTGCACCGCGTAGAACATCTCGGGCAGCGCGCCGATGACCTCCTCGCGCCAGCCGTTGCCGGACCGGAGCGTGCGCGGCTGCTGCACGAGTTCCTTGGTGACGTCCTCGCCGCGCCGGGCCGTGTCCAGGTTGGCGAAGCCGTGCTCGTACGGAAGGGGCCGGGACGCGCCGGCGGCGTCCTTGCGCAGCCAGTCGTAGAACCGCAGGGAGTACAGGTACGGGGTGGCGCTCACCTCGAGGACCAGGTTGCCCGCGCCGGAGGCGTGCGGGGTGCCGGCCGGGATCATGAACAGCTGTCCCACCGTCGCCGGGTGGGACTGGACGTGGTCCTCGACGGGTATCGGGGTGCCGTCGGCGATGGCCTCCTCCACCTGGCGCCGCATGGTGGCGGGATCCGCCCGCTCGGTGAGGCCGAGCAGCACCTGGGAACCCTCCTCGGCGGCGGTGACGTAGTACGTCTCGTGCTGGGTGTACGGCCAGCCGAACACCTCCCGCATGTACCGCTCCCGCGGGTGAAGGTGCAGGGACAGGTTGCCGCCGCCCATCGTGTCGAGGTAGTCGAAGCGGATGGGGAAGGAGGTGCCGAACCTGCGGTGCACCTCGTCACCGAGCATGTCCACGGGGTGCTCGACGCACAAGAGCTGGAAGGGGATCTCGACCTGCGCCCCGTCCTTCTCTCCGACGAGGACTCCCGCCTCGGGGGCGATCAGCTCGTAGCCGAGCGCGGTGTTGCCGCCCTGCGGGGTGAAGCCGAGTTCGCTCGCCGCCCATTGGCCGCCCCACGGGGTGGAGTTGAAGTACGGGCGGGTGCGGACCGGGCCGCGCGCCAGATGCGCGAGGGTGGCGCGCAGGGCGGCGCCGTCCAGGGAGGCGGGGCGGGCGGGGTCCTGCGTGTCGATCCACCGGTCGACGCGTCCCGCGATCGCGTCGCGGTGCCGGTCGAGGACCGGCCAGTCGGTGTAGAACAGGCGTACGAGATCACCGGGCTGGGCGGGGCGGCCCAGGTTGACGCCGACCGGCAGCTCGCCCTTCGACACCGCCGCCTCGGCGTACCGCTTCGGCAGGTCCGCGTACCACAGCACGTCGGGGTCGCACAGTGAGGCACCCGGCCCGTACACCACCCGTACCGCGTCCCGCGTGGGGCGCCCGGGCCGCGGCGCGGCGTCGAACAGGTCCGCGACCTGCGCCCGGGACAGCGGGGTGAAGAACGGGTCGCCGGCGGGGACGGGCGCGGCGGTCAGCCGCTCGTCGGCCGCGGTCGCGTAGTGGTCGCGGACGTCGAACAGGTCCACGTCCCGGCCTGTCGAGCGCACGGCCGCCGCCAGGCCTTCGGTGAGCGCGGCCCAGTCCAGGGCGGCGGGTCCGTCGACGGCCAGGACGAGCGGGCCGAGCGGCAGCCCCGCGACCGGAACCGACCAGCCGGCGGCCACCTCCCCGGCGGCCGGCCGGTAGCTGGGGAGGGGGTCGTACGTACGGGACACGGGCACAGCTGCTCCTCACTCGGCTCCATGGTGTGCTGGTTAACGATAACGCTGCCCGGCCGACGGTGTCCATGCCCGTCCCGTACGAAAGCGAAAAGCTCGCACCTCGCTGAGCTGCGAATATGTGTGCCACTTCATCGATCGACGATTCTCTTCGCCCTCGACTATTGCTCTGGCCGGAATGGTGTCGTTAACCTCCACGACACACGCACTGGCGGCACCAGGGGTTCTCCGGCGTCATGTGCGCCTGGCGGTTCACATCCGGCCATGCAGGTGGCCCGATTCCGTGAAGGTGATCAATGTCAGCATCGGGCAGGACCAGCAGTGCGGGCGTACCGCTTGCTCGGCGCCGCTTCCTCGCCACCGTGGCCGCCGGCGCGGCCGCCGTGACGGCGGCCGGCTGCGCCCGCGGTGCCAGCACGTCCGCGCAGCCGGGCACCACGAGTCTTTCCAACGACAACGCGACCTGGGACGACGGCTACCGCAAGGCCGGCCTGGAGCTGGAGAAGATCACCGGCTACTCGCTCAGGCCGCTGTCGAATCCGTCCGTCACCTCGTACCAGCAGGTCGTACAGATGACGCTGGAGACCTCGAAGGCCTCCGACCTCGTCAAGTGGGCGTCGGGCTATCAGCTCAAGCGTCTGGCGCGGGCCGGCGGACTCACCGACCTGAGCCGCGTCTGGCAGCGGTACGCGGACAAGGGATGGGTGCGCGGTGCGTCGCGCGGGGCCGTCTCCTACCGCGGCAAGGCGTTCGGGATCCCCCTGTACGAGTCGTACTACGTGCTGTTCTACAGCAAGCCGGTGTTCAAGAGGCTCGGGCTGTCCGAGCCGCGCAGCTGGGACGAACTGCTGCACTGCGCCGAGGTCCTCAAGCGCAACAAGATCACGCCGTTCCTCGCCAGCCAGGTGGGCGGCTGGCCCGCGATCGAGTGGTTCCAGGAGCTGGTCAGCAAGGTCGACCCGCTCTTCTACCAGGAGTTGGTGACGGGAAAGGCCTCCTACACCGATGCCCCGGCCCGCCAGGCCATGGACATCTGGCAGGACTTCATGCGCAAGGGCTGGATGACCGCGCCCGACTTCGACCAGGCGCGCGGTCCCGGCGCCCTGAAGGAGGGCACGGTCGGCATGTTCCTGCACGGCACCTGGCAGGCCGCCGGCATGTCGGCCGCGGGCATGGAACCGGGCGTCGACTACGGCGCCTGCATCCTGCCCACGGTGCGGCCCTCCACCCCCAAGAGCGTGATCGCCGAGTCCGGTGTCTTCGTGGTGCCCAGCCGCGCCTCGTCGCACGAGGCGGCGATGGCGAACGTCGGGGCCTGGCTCGACCCGTCCGTGCAGCGGGTGTGGAGCGACTTCCTCCAGGACAGCTCCGCCAATCCGCGGGTGCGCGCCGGCAACCCGGTGGTGGCCGGGCTCCAGCGGGACATCGCCCGCAACAGGCGGCTGCCGCTCGTCCGGTACTGGGAGGCCAGTCCGCCGAGCCTCATCCAGGGCAACTCCAGCGATCTCGGCGGGTTCATGGCCGGGCAGACCTCACCGGCCACCACGCTGCGGCGGATGCAGGAGCGCGCGGTCAGCGAATGGGCGGCCTGGAAGCGAGACGAAGCATGAGCATGCCTACGACCGACCGACGACCGTCGGCCCCGCTCGGCGAGCCGGCGGCTCCCGGGCCCGCGGCGCGGCGCCCGTCCCTCACGCGCACGGCCCGTGCGACGCGTGAACGGCTGGCGGCCGGCGGGTTCATGGCCCCCGCCGTCCTCCTCGTCACGCTGTTCCTGCTGGCCCCGTTCGTGTGGACCGTCCACCGCAGCTTCTTCGGCGACTCACGGACCACGCCGTTCGCCTGGTTCGACAACTACACGCTGTTCGCCTCCGACCCGGCCCTTACGCGCTCCGTCCAGAACACCCTGATGTGGGTGGTGGGCACGGTCGTGCTCCCCTTCGTCCTCGGGCTCGCCATCGCCTGTATGACCGACGCGAGCCGCTTCTCCCGCCTGGCCCGGCTGTGCGTCGTCCTGCCGTACGCGCTGTCGGGATCCGCCGTGGCGGTGGTGTGGAACTTCATGCTCACCACGGACGGGGCCGTCAACCAGGTTTTGGACACGTTCGGGCTCGGCTCGCTGGCCCAGGGCTGGCTGCTGACCTGGCCCGGCAACACCGTCGTGATGATCCTCGCCAACGCCTGGCAGGCCACCGGCGTCGCCGTGATCCTCTTCCTGGTCGGGCTGCAGTCCATCCCGCCGGAGACGATCGAGGCCGCCTCCCTGGACGGCGCGACCGGCTGGCAGCGCTTCCGCCACGTCGTCCTGCCGCAGCTCCGCCCGGTGTCGATCATCGTGATCGGGATGAGCCTGGTGAACGGCCTCAAGTCCTTCGACCTGATCTGGGTGCTCACCCAGGGCGGCCCCGGCCGGGCCACCGAGACGCTCGCCGTGTCCATGTACAACGAGACCTTCCTGGAACTGCGGCCCGGCGCGGGAGCGGCCATCGCGGTCGTCCTCACCGTGATCGTGCTGGCGGCCTCCTGGGTGTACCTGCGCCGCCAACTCGACGTGAAAGGCGTATGACGATGTCCCTCGGTCGCGCTGTGCGCAACACCATCATCGCCCTGCTCGCCGTGGTGTGGCTGATCCCCACCTGGCTGCTCGTCGTCAACGCGCTGGTCCCCGCGGAGAGTTACTCCGGCAGCCCCCACTGGCTGCCGCAGGAGTTCGGGCTGTTCGACAACATGTCCCAGGCCTGGGACAAGGCCAACCTGGGCCCGGCGCTGGGCAACAGCCTGCTGTACGCCGTCGTCAGCGCCCTGGCCGCCGCGGTCGTCGCCGGCTTCGCCGCGTTCGCCACAGTGATCATGCCCGTCAAGCGGCGGGCCCTGTGGTTCTGGGTGATCTACGCCGGGACCCTGCTGCCCCTCCAGGTCTTCATCCGGCCGCTGTTCCTGTCCTACGCGCGCACCTCGCTGTACGACACCCAGATCGGACTCGTCCTGCTCTACACGGCGATCGCGATCCCGTTCGCGTTCTTCGTCATGCGCAACTACGCCCTCACGCTGCCGCGGGAGGTCGTGGAGGCCGCCCGTATGGACGGCGCCTCGTGGTGGCGGGTGTTCTGGCAGATCCACGTGCCGCTCACCCGGTCCGCGATGATCGCCGTGTTCGTGTTCCAGTTCGTGGCCGTCTGGAACGACCTGATGTTCGGCATCACCATGGTCACCAGCCGCAACATCCGCCCGGTGATGGCCGCGCTCGCCGACCTCCAGGGCAACTACTCCAACGTCGGGCCGCCCGTCGTCCTCGGCGGCGCCCTCCTGGTGTCGCTGCCGACCGTGGTGCTCTTCTTCTGCGCCCAGCGCTTCTTCGTCAGCAGCCTCAAGATCCACGGCTGAGCCCGCACATCCCGGTCCTCCCCGCCTCTCCCTCCCCACCTTCGCGAAGGGAACCACCCATGCCGCGCCCGCTGTTCACCCGTGCCGCGATCTCCGTCGTCTGCGCGGGTCTGCTCTGGACCGCCACGCCCGCACACGCCGACAGTTCCGCACACGCCGCACGTCCGGAACGGGCCCGCCCGGTGTCCTCCGCCGTATGGGCCGACCGCGCCACCCGCGCCTACGACGCCCTCCAGCACCACCTCTACGAGGGTCCCGCCCAGCACGGTCTGTACCTGGAGCACACCCCCCGGCAGGCCAACGACCCCGCGCACTCCTACCTCTGGCCGTTCCGCGAGGCCGCGCAGGCGGCCGTCGACATGCAGCACCTGCCGCGCACCGGGTCCTCCTACCGGGACGACGCGGCGGAGCGGTTCGACACGGCCGAGCTCTACCTCACCGCCGGCCCGCGCCCGGGGTACGAGTCGTATCTGCCGGCCCCGCTGGGCGCGGGCGGCGACATCTACTACGACGACAACGCGGTGGTGGCCCTCTCCCAGCTCGACCAGTACGAGGCCACCGGCGACAGACGCTTCCTGGAGCGCGCCGAGCGGGTCGTCCCCGTGGTCTCCCGCGCCTGGGACGGTGACGGCGCCAAGTCCTGTCCCGGCGGCATGGACTGGTACGACTCCCCGAACAACGCCATCCGGGCCACCAACGTGACCGCCCTGTCGGCGCAGCTCGCCGCCAGGCTCTACGAGCACACCCGCGACCGCGCGTATCTCGGCAAGGCCGAGCAGTGGTACGGCTGGGTGTACTCGTGCATGCGCAAGGCGCCCGGTCTGTACGTCAACGACCGCGGCGACGACGGCAGCGTCAACGAGACCCTGTGGACCTACAACTCGGGCGCCATGATCGGCACGGCCACCGCCCTCTACCGCGGCACCGGCGACACCGCGCACCTGAGGAAGGCGGTCGAGGACGCCGAGGGCTCCCTCGCCCACTGGACCGAGGGCAGTCGTCTGCACGACCAGCCGGCCGTGTTCAACGCCTTCTACTTCAAGGACCTGCTCGACCTGGACGCCGTACGCCCCGACCCCGCGTACCTGCGGGCCATGAGCGCGTACGCGGACAGCACCTACGCGTCGAACCGGGACCCCGCCACCGGCCTGTTCCGCTTCCAGCCCTCCAACGGCGGCGACTACGACCCCGCCGCGCCGGCCGCGACCCTCAACCAGTCGGCCATGGTCCAGATCTTCGCCACCCTCGCCGACGCCACCCACCACCGCCGCGGCTCCCACTGACCCGGCCCCACCCGCACCGCCGCACCCTCGACACGAAGGACCTCACGGACCATGCCCAAGCCCCCGCTGACCCGGCCGTCCTGGTGGGACGCCGACATCGCGCGCGACATCCTCAAGGAGCGCGTGGCCACCACCGCCGGCCTCGGCGGCCTGCGGATACGGCTGTCGGGAGAGCCGCTGCTGCGCCGCGACGACAGGGGCGGCCTGCTGCAGTCCGTCCGGCTGCGGGTGACCGGCCCGGACGGCGCACCCCGCCCGCCGCGCATCACGCGGGCCCACGTCACCACCGAGGGCGGCAGCCCCGTCCACTGCGAGCTCCTGCCGGGACCTGACGGCGACACCCGCCTCCTGGTCCCGGAGGTGGACGCACCCACCTCCCTGCTGATCGAGCTCCCGGACATCGAGGAGGGCACGCGGCTCCCCTTCGAGGCGCGTCCGCAGCGCCACTGGACGCTCCACCTGGTGCAGCACTCCCACCTGGACATCGGCTACACCGACCCGCAGGGCCGGGTGATGGCCGAGAGCCGCGCCTACCTCGACGCACTCCTGGAGCTGTGCCGGGACACCGACGAGTGGCCGGACCCCGCCCGCTTCCGCTGGGCCGTCGAGGGATTCCACTCCTTCCAGGACTGGGCGGCCAACCGGCCCCGCCGCCAGGTGGAGACCTTCCTGAACCGGGTGCGCGAGGGCCGCGTCGAACTCACCGCCATGCCCTTCAACCTGCACACCGAGACCTGCTCCACCGACGAACTGCACGAACTGCTGCGCCCGGTGACCGAGCTGCGCGACCGGCACGGCCTCGACATCACCACGGCCATGCAGACCGACGTGCCCGGCCAGGTCGTGGGCCTGCCCGACGTCCTCACCGACAACGGCATCCGCTACCTGTCCGTCGCGCACAACTGGGCGGGCCGCGCCGTGCCCCACCTCGTCGGCGGCGAACACCTGCCGCGCCTGTTCCGCTGGCAGGCGCCGAGCGGCAACAGCGTCCTGGTCTGGCGCACGGACACCCCGCACGGTCTCGCGTACATGGAAGGGTCCATCCTCGGCTTCGACGAGTCCTACGACCACGTCGACGACCTGCTGCCCGCCTACCTCAGCGCCCTGGCCCGGTTCCCCTACCCGCACGAGGGACGCGGGATCCCCGGCTTCCCCGCCCTCGACCTGCCCGACACGGCCGACCCCTACCCGTGGGACGTGCTGCACCTGCGGGTCCTCGGCAAGTTCGCCGACAACGGCCCGCCGCGCCGCATCATCTCCGACACGGTGCGCCGCTGGAACGAACAGTGGGCGTACCCCCGGCTGCGCGCCTCACGCAACCAGGACTTCTTCGAGGACGCCGAGAAGCGGGTCGGCGACCGCCTGGAGACCTACCGCGGCGACTGGACCGACTGGTGGGTCGACGGCGTCGGCGCGGGCGCCGTACCGCAGGCGGCCACCCGGCGCGGACAGGCCGCCCTCGCCGAGGCGCAGACCGTCTCCGGGTTCGCGCACCTGATGGGCGTGCCCGGCAGCACGGCCGTCACCCGGAGCGCACCGGCCGTGTACCGCTCCGCGTCGCTGTTCAACGAACACACCTGGGGTGCGGGCGACCCCTGGACCCACGGTGACCACGGCCACGGATCCGGTGAGAAGCAGTGGCACTGGAAGTACTCCCAGGCCATGCGCGCCCACGACGACGCCGAGACCCTCCTGGACGCCGCCTCCGCCCTGCTCGGCGAGGCGTTCACCCCGGCCGAGGACGTGCTGGCCTCCTTCTACACGGTGAACACGTGCAGTTGGCCCCGCAGCGAGACCGCACGCCTGTTCCTCCCGGAGAGCACCGTCGCGCTCGACACCCCCGTCCAGGTCCTCGACGCCCGCACCGGCACCCCCCTCCCCTTCACCGAGGAGGCGCAGAGCAACGAACGTCACCGCGCGGCGGGCCGCTTCCTGCACGTGCCCGTGACGGACGTACCTGCCTGCGGCGCCGTACGCCTGGACATCACCGCTTGCGCCGAAACCCCGGCACAGGACGGCGGCGAGGACCCGGCACACAACGTGGAGCCCCCGGCCCCGTCCACCGACGCGACCGTCCTGGAGAACGCTCATCTGCGCGTCACGGTCGACCTGCGCGAGGCGTGCATCGCCTCCGTCGTCGACAAGTCCACCGGGCGGGAGATGGTGCGCCAGGACGCGGTCGTCGGCTTCAACGGATACGTCTACGACGAGTACGCCACGGCCGGCGGCTTCAACCACCAGTCCAGCAAGACCGTGGCCGACGACTCGATGCACCTCCTCGCCTCCCGCACCACCGCACCGCCCGCGGCCCTCGTCGAGCGCACCACGGACGCCACAGGGCAGACCCTCGTCTACGCATGCGCCCCGGCGGGCACCCGCAGGCTCCGGGTGCGGGTGCACCTTCCGCACCACGCGGCCCGCGTCGACATCGAGAACCGCATCGACAAGACCGCGACCCTCACCAAGGAGAGCGCCTACTTCGCCTTCCCGTTCGCCCTCGACAACCCCGTCGTGCACACGGAGGCCACGGGCGGCGTCCTCGGCACCGACCGGGAGACCGTGCCGGGTTCGGCCACCCACATGCGCGCCGTCCGACGCTGGATCAGCCTCAGCGACGGTACCCACCACGCCGCCCTGGCGACGGCCGACGCCCCGCTCGTCCAGCTCGGCGGCATCGCGATCCCCTACGTCCCCTACCCCCAGTCCCTGCCCCAGGAGGAACCGGCCACCGTCTTCTCCTGGGTGCACAACAACATCTGGGACACCAACTTCCCCTCCCAGCAGGCGTTCGACCACGTCTTCCGCTACAGCGTCGGCTTCGGCTCCTGCTCAGCCGGGGACGACACCTCCGCCGGCGCCGACGAACTGGCCGCGCGCGTCGCCGCCGTGACCGGCCACCCGCTCGTGCCGGTACGCGCCCGCGCCGAGTCCGGGGCCGGGGCCGCGACCCCGGCGCAGACGCGGTTCCTGACCGTGGACGACCCCCGGGTACGGCTCGTCGGACTCACCGTCCCCGACGACGGCCGGCTCCTGGTGCGCCTCCAGTCGATGGCCGGTACCCCCGTCACCTGCCGCCTGAGCACGCCGTTCACGGTGACCGGCGCCGCGCGCACCACCTACCTCGGCCTGAATCCGCGTGACATCGGCATGGAGCGGGACGGCTCGGTGCCGGTCGACATTCCGGCACTCGGGACGGCGGCGGTCGTCCTGCACCTGGACTCCTTCGGCGGCGGGGGTGCGGGGTGAGGAACGGGTTCTGTTCCGTCGCCGACCGTCGACCGCCCTGAGCAGGGGGATGCCGCCCCGAAGCGGGGCGGCATCCCCCTTGTGGGTGGCGGTGGCGCCGGTGAGTCTCGCCAAGTCGAGCTGGACCGATTTTGTCTAAGTAGACTTAGACACGTCCTGTGGATCTGCGCTGGTGGAGAGTTTCGGTGCACGAGAGCATGCTTGCCAAGCCTGACGACGTGGTCGACCGTGATCGTGAGTGGGGGCTGCTCACCGAGTTCGTCACGGATCCGGATCCGGCCATGCGTCTGGGCATCGTGTCGGGGCGCAGGCGGCACGGGAAGTCGTATCTGTTGCAGGCGCTGTCGGAGCGGGTCGGGGGGCTGTACGTCACCGCGGTGCGGGAGGAAGGGCGGCTGCCCGCGATCCAGCGGTTCAGCGACGCCATCGCGGCCCACGCGGGTCTGCGGCCCGGCACGCTGCGGTTGACCGACTGGCGTGAGGTTCTGTCGAACGCCCTCGACGTCACCGCGCGTTCACGGACTCCGCTCCTGGTGATCGACGAGTTGCCGTATCTCCTCCAGCACTCTCCTGAGATCCCTGGCCTGTTGCAGCAGCTCTATGACGAGCGTCAGCGGGGCACCGGGGCCGGCCCCGGAGCGCGGGTGATCCTTTGCGGGTCCGCGATGAGCGTGATGCACGAACTGCTGTCGGGGACGAAACCGCTGCGCGGCCGTGCGGTGATCGATCTGCGGCTGGGGGCCTTCGACTACCGGGCCAGCCGTGCGTTCTGGCAGATCGGCGACCCGCTGACCGCCCTACAGGTGCACGCCGTCCTCGGTGGTGCTCCTGGTTACCGGCCGGTGGCGGCCCGCCCGCACCCGAACGACGGCTTCTCCTCCTGGCTGACGCGGACGCTCCTGGACCCGGGGCGGGCGGTGTACTCGCGTACGGAGACGGAGTATCTGCTGCGAGAGGATCCGCGGATCACGCAGCACACCCTCTACTACGACATCCTCACCGCGATCGCCCAGGGCGCCACAACCCCCACCAAGATCGGCGCAGCCCTGGAACGACAGCGCAACGCGGTCGCCCACCCGCTCGACGTCCTGGAATCCACCGGCTACATCCAGCGTGAGCAGGACATCCTGCGCCCCCGCCACCCTGTCATCACCCTGGCCGACCCTGTCATCCGCTTCAACCAGTTGGTCACTCTGCCGCAGGCAGCCATCGTGGAACAAGGCTTCGCCGAAGAGGCGTGGCAGGCCGCCGCGCCGACCTTCAACTCCAAGATCATCGGCCCCCACTTCGAGGACCTGGCCCGCACCTTCACCCGCCGTTACGCCCACACGCTGCTTCCCGGCGGCCTGCCCGGCCCGGTCGGCACCACCGAAGTGGCCGACCCGGCAGCCCGCACCAAGCACGAGGTCGACGTCATCGCCCTGGCCCTGGGCGAGCGTCCGCAGGCCCCCCGTGCCCGGATCGCCCTCCTCGGCGAGGCCAAGGCCACCGCCGCCCGCCGCGGCACCGGTGACCTGCAACGCCTGGAACGCATTCGTACCCTGCTCGCCGACCAGGGATACGACACCACGGGCACCACCCTGGCCCTGTTCTCCCTGCACGGCTTCCACCCGAACCTGATCGAGTCCGCGGCCGGCCGCGAAGATCTGCTCCTGGTCGACCTGGCGACTCTCTACGGGGTCGGGGAGCCACCGTTCCCGTTGCGATGACGACGGCGAAGTCCCTGGCACGGTGGGGTGTGCTCGCGCGCCGCGGGTTGTCGGACGCGGCCGGTCCAGGGCGGCAGCCCCGATGGGGTTGCCCGCGTACGCGTACTCCAGGGCGGGGTCGCGGGCCCTGGGCGAGGGCGCTACCGGAGCCGCTCCTTGCCGCCGACGCACGGGCAACAGTGGGTGCCGGTCACTTCGCCGCCGCCTACACCCTGGGATTCCGCGCTCCCGTGAGCTGACGGCCCGATGGTTCAGCACGCTGCCCAGCAGGGCCGGTGCGGCGCGGGGACTGGTGCGGAAGTGGCCGGTGGGTGTGAGCCGGTGGGCCTCTGCGAGGCGATCGCGCTTGTGTGTCAGGGCGTGCGGTCCCAGAACCCGAGGTTGTGCACACGGCCGTAGTCGACGGGGCCGATACGCCCCGGCGCCAGCGACTGCGTGTACGGTCGGCCGGCGCCTTCCCGCTGGTAGGACGGCCAGGGCGGCAGCCCGGGGCCGTGAGGTGCGCCGGCGTGGGCGAACGCGGCCCAGTAGCCGGTCATCGTCGCCGACAGCCGGCGCTGTGCCGGGGTGAGGAGCGGCTCGGCCACCTCGTCCTCGAACAGGTAAGGGATGTCCCCGGCATGGTAGGCGCCGAAGTCGAAGTCACCGGGCAGCGGCAAGTACATCGGCGCCTCCCGGTCGGCGAACTCGTACGCGTACACCGGCACGTGCCGGCTCAAGGTGTCGTGCATGGCCCGGGTGCCGCGCGCCCACATGCGGTCGGTGATCACGGTGGCCCACGCCAGTGCGGGGGACGGGAAGGCGGTCGTGGGGTACTCCTCCCGTACCCGCCGGGCGAGCGGTGCGCCGAAGGCGGTGTGCAGCGCGCGGTCGTAGTCGGCCTCGGTGAACGGCCGGCCCGCCGCGTCGTACGTCATCCCGACGAAGAGGCGGTGCTCGTCGAGGGTCGCCCCCGACAGGACGGGCACCCGGTGGAAGCGTCCCGCGCGCAGCGCCGCGGGCGGCAGCTGGGGCAGCGTGCTGTTGCCGTAGCCGAACGCCTGGAAGGCGTTCATGATGTACGGCACCTCGAGGATGGTCTCCACCGGCAGGGCGCGCAGGCAGGCGAGGGTGCGGGCGGGCCGGTCGTCCTGGCAGCCGAGGGACGAGGTCATCGCGGTCGTGATGTCCTCCATCTCGCGCCCCGAGCGCCAGACGTACCACGGGTATCCCGGCACGTCCGGGCCCATCGCACCGGCCGGCATGTCCAGCATGCCTTCACCGCTGGCCATGATCGCCCGGTGGAAGAGGCCCTTGGACGCGGGAGACGTCAGGTGCCCGGCGATGGCGGACGCGCCGAAGGACACTCCCGCCACGGTGACGTTGCCGGGGTCACCGCCGAAGGCGCGCGCGTTGTCCCGTACCCACCGCAGGGCCGCCTGCTGGTCCTGGAGGCCGAAGGTGCCGGACCCGGGCAGGCCGGGCAGAGCCAGGCCGCCGAAGACGCCGAGACGGTAGTTGACGGTGACGACCACCAGCCCGCGCTCGGCCAGCCGACGCCCGTCGAAGAGGGAACCGCCGCCCACGGCACCGTCCCCGTGGATCCACACGAGCACGGGTGAGGGCCGCCGTGGGTCGGCATCCGGTGGCGTCGTGACATCGAGGACCAGGCAGTCCTCCTCCGTGCTGGAGATCTGCGCGTACTGGGAGGGCACCTGCGGGCACAGTGGACCGGGCTCGGTCGCGTCCCTGACGCCCTTCCACGGCTGTACGGGCCGGGGCGGGGCCCACCGGTGGGGCCCTGTGGGGGCGCCCGCGTAGGGGATGCCACGGAAGATCCGGTACGCGCCCGACCGGGTCCCGCGCACCGTCCCCGCCTTCGTGCGCACCGTCTCGCCGACCGTGGCGCCGCCGGCGTGAGCGCCGTGCTCGGCGGAGGCGAAGGGGGCGGACGTCATCGTGGAGAGCGCCAGGGCGCACACCGTCATCACGACGTACGCCCGACGGGCCCGACGGTCTGTTCTGCGGTTCGTCACGGCGGAAATCTTCTACGCGGCCATGGTCCCGGTACGCACGGACCCGCCGGTGGTGACCTGATCGGCGTCTCACGTGAGACGCAGTTCGGCCCACACCGTCTTGCCCGGCGCGCCCTCGCGCGGCGTGACGCCCCAGCGGGTCGCCAGTCCCGCGACGATCAGCAGACCCCGGCCGGACTCCGCCTCGCCCGGCGCTTCCGCGTCGGCGAGCAGGGGGACGCGTTCGGTCCGGGTGTCGCTCACCTCGACCCGCACGGTGGCCGTTCCGAGGGTCAGCCGGACGTGGAAGTCCCGTCCGGCGACATGCCCGTGCCGGACCGCGTTGGCGGCCAGCTCGGCGGTGATCAGCGTGAGTGTCTCGTTGACCCGGCCCCCGTACGGGTGCCCCCAGCTGTCCAGCCGGTGCGAGACCAGTCTGCGGGCCAGGCGGGCGCCGCGCGGGGAGGACGTGAACGCCATCGCGAACTCGTGCAGGGGGCAGCTGCTTTCGCCTCCGACGCCGGAGGTGTGCACCCGAGGGGTGGAGATTCGGCTGTTCATGTGGCCCACGCTGCCGGTGCGGTTTTAGCGTGACCAGACACGCCACGCATACGAGTCGTCGCTGTAAGTGGCCGATGTGCGGGTGTAGGCGGGACGGAGCGTGACGGTCGGCGCGGGGGTGCGTTGACCGAGGGAGGTGGTACGGGGATGAGTGAGCCCACGGGACTGGTGGACGGGGCGGCGGCCGAGGACGGCGAGGCCGAGGAGCGGCATCCGGAACCGGACGCCGGCTCCGGTGTCCTGCGGGTCTTCGGACGCCAGTTGAAGCGATTCCGGATGCGGGCGGGCCTGGAGCGGCCCGAGTTCGGCTCGCTGACGGGGTACTCGGTGTCGACCATCGCCGCGTACGAGCAGGGGCGGCGGGTGCCGCCGCCGAGGTTCATCGACCAGGCGGACGAGGTGCTGGACGCAGGCGGGGTCCTCCAGGAGATGAAGGAGGAGGTGGCCCGGGCGCAGTATCCGGCGTTCTTCCGCGACGCGGCCAGGTTGGAGGGGGAGGCGGTAGAGCTTCATGCGTACGACACCCACCTCATCAACGGGCTGCTGCAGACCGAGGAATACGCGCGGGCCGTGTTCACGATGCGACGACCGTTGCTCAGCGAGGAGGTGATCGAGGAGCGGGTTGCCGCGCGTCTCGCCAGGCAGCAGATCTTCAGCCGCGTGCCGATGCCCACCCTCAGCTTCGTCATCGAGCAGTCCGCGCTGACGCGGCCCCTGGGCGGTACCGAGGTGATGCGCGGACAACTGGAGCAGCTTCTGCTGCACGGTCGGCGGCGCAACGTCGAGATCCAGATCATGCCGAACGCGCGCGACGAGCATGCCGGTCTGGCTGGTCCCTTCACCTTGATCGAGACGCAGAATGCGCGGAGGATCGCCTACGTGGAGGCGTACAAGGACAGCCGCCTCTACACGGACCGGGGCGCTGTCCGTCAGCTCGAAGAGCAGTACGGTCTGCTACGGGCACAAGCTCTCACGCCCCGCGAGTCGTTGACCTTCGTCGAGGAACTGCTGGGAGACACATGAACATCGACGTCGAGGAAGTCGTCACGTGGCGCACGAGCAGCTACAGCAGCGGTGAGGGCGGTCAGTGCGTCGAGGTCGCCCTCCGCCCTCACCTCGTACACGTACGCGACTCCAAGGACGTAGCCCGGCCCGGCCTCGCAGTGGACGCGGCGGCCTGGGACGCCTTCGTCCGCTTCGCGGGTCGGTGACGCTCTGAGTCTGCCCCTGGCCACGCGCCAGGGGCAGCGCTCCCGTATGTGAGTTCCATGTGAATCCCCGGCCCCACGGCCCCCTACGGTGCGGTTTCCGCAGTTCACAGGCTCGCGGCTCCCATGCGGCACACATGTTCACGCAGAGTCGGCTCACCTCGGCCGCCGAACGTGGAGTGGTGCGCGCGGCCCTCGCGTGCACCACTGCCGCCTCCGGTTCGGGAGCCTTGATGATCGAAGTGCGTGGCCTGACCAAGCGCTACGGCGACGTCCTCGCCGTGGACGACCTGACCTTCGCCGTCCGGCCGGGGGAGGTGACCGGCTTCCTGGGGCCCAACGGCTCCGGCAAGTCCACCACCCTGCGCATGGTCCTCGGCCTGGACGCCCCCACCGCGGGCACCGCGACGGTCGGCGGGCGGCCGTACGCCGCGCAGCCCGCGCCGCTCACCGCGGTGGGGGCGCTGCTGGACCCGGGCGCGGTGCTGCCGAGCCGCAGCGCGTTCCACCACCTGCTGGCGCTCGCCGCCGGCAACGGCATCCCGCGCCGCCGGGTGGACGAGGTGCTGGCCGACGTCGGCATGGAGAAGGCCGCCCGGCGCAAGGCGGGGACCTTCTCGCTCGGCATGCGCCAGCGGCTCGGCATCGCAGCCGCCCTTCTGGGCGACCCGCCGGTCGTCGTCTTCGACGAGCCCCTCAACGGGCTCGACCCGGAGGGCATCGTCTGGATCAGGCAGCTCATGCGGAGCATGGCCGCCGAGGGACGCGCCGTGCTGATGTCCAGCCACCTGATGAGCGAGATGGAGCTCACCGCCGACCACCTCATCGTCATCGGCAGGGGCAAGCTGATCGCGGACATGTCGATGAAGGCGTTCATCGACACGAACTCCGAGCGCGAGGTCCTCGTACGCAGCCCGCAGGCCGAGACCCTGCGCGGCCTGCTGGCCACGGCCGTCGACGTGCGCACGGAGGACGACGGCGCCCTGGTGGTGACCGGCTTGGAGGCCGCGGAGATCGGCGCCCTCGCGGCGGCCGGCGGCGTGGAACTGCACGAACTGTCACCCCGTCAGGCGTCCCTCGAACAGGCGTTCATGGACCTGACCCGTGACGCGGTGGAGTACCAGGCCGAGACCAAGACGGAGACGATGACGGGGGCGAGCCGATGAGCCGCACCGCCGTGCGGCCCCGCCCCGGCCGGACGGCGAAGGCCCCCGTCCCCGCCCGCCGGACCGGCCCGGAACCGAGCAGTCCGACCACGCGCGGGGCGACCTTCCGGCACAGCCTGCACGCCGAGTGGATCAAGATCCGTACGATGCGCTCCACGCCGTACCTGATCCTCGGGACCCTCGCCTTCTGTGTCGGTCTCGCCGCGCTGAACGGCTCGTCGGCCGGCAGCGAGTACGCGGATCTGAGCCCCGCCGACCGGGCCGTCTTCGATCCGCTGGCCACCAGCCTGCGCGGCTATCTGCTCGCGCAGATCGCCCTGGGGCTGCTGGGCGGCATGGTGATCACCTCCGAGTACGGCGCCCGTACGATCGTCAGCACACTGACGTCGGTGCCGCACCGGGCCAGGGTGCTCGGGTCCAAGGCGGTCGTCCTGGTGGGCGTGGCGCTGCCGGCCGGGATCGCGGTGTCCCTCGCCGGGTTTCTGGTCGGGCAGGCGTCGCTGTCCGGGGCGGGCGCTCCGCACCTGGCGCTGTCCGACGGCATGGCACTGCGCGGCATCCTTGGCGGTGGTCTGTATCTGGCGCTGGCCGGGCTCTTCGGACTGGCTCTGGGTACCGTGATCCGCTCCACGACGGCCACGGTGACGACACTGTTCGGCGTGCTGCTCATCGTCCAGGCGTTCGCGCCGGCCCTGCCCGGCGGGGTCGGGGAGTGGGTGTCGACGTACTGGCCGCCGATCGCCGGAGGGCAGATCATCACCGGCTACCGCGATCCCGAGCTCCTCGGCCCGTGGGCGGGTCTCGGTGTGATGGCCGGGTGCGTGGCCGTGCTGCTGGCGGCGGCGTTCGTCGTCTTCCGCAAGCGCGACGCCTAGCGGGCCGGGAGACTGGGACCGATGATCGGTGGGGAGCGGGTGACATGACGGGCGCAGAGCAGCTGCTGCTGGTGGTGGAGGACGAGCCGACGCTGCGTGACCTGCTGTCGGCGAGCCTGCGGCTGGCCGGGTTCGAGGTGGTCGCGGCCGAGAACGGGACGCGGGCGCTGGAGGAGGTCGGCGCGCGCCGGCCCGACCTGATCGTCCTGGACGTGATGCTGCCCGACATCGACGGCTTCGAGGTCGCACGCCGGCTGCGGCAGTCGCACCCGGCCGCGGCCGGCGGGCCTCCGCCGATCCTGTTCCTGACCGCCCGCGACGCGGCCGAGGACCGGATCGGCGGGCTGCGGGCGGGCGGCGACGACTACGTCACCAAGCCGTTCAACCTGGAGGAGCTCGTCCTGCGCATCCAGGCCGTGCTGCGCCGCACCGGCGGCCACCGGCAGGACGGCCTGCTGGTCGTGGGTGACCTGGAGCTCGACCCGGACAGCCGTCAGGTGCTCCGGGGCGGCCGGTCGGTGGAGCTGTCCCCGACCGAGTTCAGCCTGCTGCGGGTGCTGATGGAGAACGCCGGACGGGTCCTGTCCCGGGAGCAGCTGCTGGAGCGGGTCTGGGCCTACGACTTCGGCGGCGACGACTCCATCGTCGCCTCCTACATCAGCTATCTGCGCCGCAAGATCGACACGGATGAGCCGAAGCTGATCCACACGGTGCGGGGCATCGGCTACGTACTGCGCAGGCCCCGCCCATGAGGCCGCCGTCCGCCCGCCGGGTCCTGGAACGGCTGTCCCTGCGCGGCCGCCTGGTGGCGATCTGCCTGCTGCTGGTGGTCGCCGCCCTGCTCGCCAGCAACGCGCTGCTCGTCACCCTGCTGCAACGTCAGCTCGTCGACCAGCTTCCTTCACCGGCGAGAAGATCACCGAGTCGCAGGTGACCCAGGCCATCCAGCGGGGCCTGGCGGTCCACGGCCTCGGAACCGGCCTCTACATGTGCGGCCCGCGCTGGGCCGAGCCGCCGTACTACGTGATCGTCACCGAGGTCACCGAGCCGTCCCCGCAGTTGAACCGGGCCCTGTCGGACACCGTCGACGCGGCACTGCACGAGATGAACATCGAGTACGCCTCCAAGAGGGACAGCGGTCGGCTCGGTGCGCTGGAAGTCGTCACCGTGCCCCGGGACGCCATCGCCGCGTACGTCGAGAGCCGCCGCCAGGCGGGCAACGCCACGCAGTACAAGTACAAGCCGTTCCAGCGCGATGTCGACTTCGTCACCGCCCTCACCGATCGCTGAAAGGAGTCCGACGTGATCGAGACCAAGAGGCCGCCGCAGAACATCCGCCGCGAGATAGTAGGGCTCCCGGTCGACGGTGCCGAGCTGGCGCTGCACGTGTGGCGCCCGTGCGGGCCGGTCAAGGGAGCGGTCTTCTACTTCCACGGGCTGCAGTCCCACGCCGGCTGGCTGTGGGAGGTCGGCCCGCAGTTCGCCGACAACGACATCGCCTTCTACGTCCTCGACCGCCGCGGCAGCGGAATAAGCGGGGGCGACCGGCAGGACCTGCCCGACGTGGACACCCTGCTGCGGGACTACATCACGGCCGTGGAGCACGTGCGGAGGGCGATCGGCGAAGAGGTGCCGCTGTCGTTGTTCGGGCACTGCCTCGGCGGCTCCTTCATGGCGGCGCTGATGCACCACCCGGACTTCACCACCCGCTACGACGCTGCAATCTTCTGCTCGGCCTGGCTGGGAAAGCTGTACGCCACGCTGGACGACGAGCAGCGCACCGCCCTCGCAGCCGAGACGGGCCGAGAACTGTGGGACGCCGGCCTCAGAGCGGAGGACTTCACCGACGAGGTACGGCACCGGCACTTCATCGACCACGACGACCTGGCGGTGCGCTCCTTGACCCGCCGCTCCCGGGGCGTGCTGCTCGGCCTGGAGACGCTGTACATGCGGCCCGGACGGGAGCTGCCTCCGGTCCCGGCGGCGTACGTGTCCGGGGTCGCCGATCCGATCGTGGACCTCGACGACGCGCGCGCCACCTTCCTGCGCATGACCGGGGTGCACGGTGCGCTGGTCCAGTTCGCGACGGACAGGCACTACCTCTTCTACACCGACGTCCGCGCCCGGCTGGTCGACTGGGCGTCGACCTTCACCCTGCTCCAGGGACTGGACCGCGATGCCTGAGCGGTCCGGAGCCACCCTCTACCGGGTCGAGCTGCCCATGGCGGTCGACTTCGACCACCCCGCCAAGCGCCGTTCGGCCTCCGACAGCCTCGTGCTGCGCCTGGAGGCCGACGGGGCGACCGGTCTCGGGGAGTGCGCCCCCCGGACGTACGTCACCGGAGAGACCACCGAGTCCGTGACGGCGGCGCTGCACGAACTGCCGCTGGACACGGTGTTCGCGCGGCTCCGCTCCACCGAGCCGGCCTCACTCCTCGCGCGCATGCGCGAGGCGGGGGTCGCCGAGACTTTCGGCCTGCGAGGCGGCAACAACCTGCTCTGTCTCCTCGAGACCGCGCTCCTCGACCTGCTGGGACGCCGACTGGGTCTGGAGGGACGGCAGTTGGTGCCCGACCACGGGGCGCCTGCGATGCCTCCAGCGGTCCTGCCGGTGTCCCAAGTGCTCGATCTCAGCCTCGACGTCGAGGAATTCCTCGACACCCGTGGTCCGTTCCACTTCGTCAAGGTCAAGGCGGCGGCCGACATCCGCCGCGACGTCCGTACGGTCGGCGCCATCCGTGCCCGCCTCGGGGATCGCGTCCCGGTCATGGTGGACGCCAATATGAGCTGGTCCTCCGAGGAGGCCACCGGGCACCTGGCAGCCTTGCGCGATGCCGGTGCCGACCTCGTGGAGGAGCCGCTGGCCAAGGGCTCCTGGGCAGATCTCGCCCGGCTGAGGGCCCGTACCGGACTCGGTGTCATGCTCGACGAGTCGGTGTGCACCCTCGAGGACGCGCGGCGGGCTGTGGAGTCCGAGGCCTGCGACGCCTTCAACATCCGCGTGGCCAAGAACGGCGGCCCGGTGACCGCGGCTCGGCTGATCGGCCTGGCACGCCAGGCCGGGCTCGCCTTCCAGATCGGCGTGCAGGTCGCCGAGGTGGGCCCCCTGATCAACGCGGGCCGCGCCCTGGCGTTCGCACACAGCGACGCCCTCACCGTCGAGGCCGGCCAAGCCGACCGATTCTTCCCCGAGATGGTCGTCTCGCCGCGCCCGGCCGTGTGCCGGTCCACCAACACCATCGCACCAGCCGCCGGACCCGGCTTCGGCCTCGATCTCAATGAGCACGCCGCTTCCTGGGCCGTGTCGGGCCGCACCGAGAGCGACCCGTCCTGGCATCCGGTGTCCACCACCGTGCTTCACGCGAAGGAACACGCATGACGACGTCCTACTTCTCCGACCTGGTAGTGGAGTTCCTCCATCAGCAGGGCATCGACAAGGTCGCCTTCAATCCCGGCGCGTCCTTCCGTGGCGTGCACGACTCCCTCGTCCATGAGGACAATGCCGACATCGCGCCCGACATCGTGATGACCTGCCACGAGGAGATCGCCGTGGCCGTGGCGCACGGCTATCACAAGGCGAGCGGCCGGCACATGGGCGTTTTCGTGCACGCCAACGTCGGGCTGCTGCACGCCTCGATGGCGATCTTCAACGCCTGGTGCGACCGTGTACCACTGTTCGTGATCGGCGGCAACGGCCCCGTGGACGCCGGAAAGCGGCGTCCCTGGATCGACTGGATTCACACCTCGCAGAACATCGAGTCCGTCGTCAAGGACTACGTGAAGTGGTGCGACCAGCCCATCGGCCAGAAGGCCACGGTCGAGTCCTTCTACCGTGCTTTCAAGCTGATGAACACCCCGACGCATGCGCCGGTGTTCATCGCGCTCGACTTCGACGTACAGGAACAGCCTCTGGAGGATGGCGTACGACTGCTGCCGGCGAGTGCGACCGAGGCCACCCGGCTGCCGGGGCTGAACCGTACCGACCTCGACGACCTCGCACAGCGGCTGCTCAACGCCCGACTGCCGGTCCTGGTTGTCGACTTCTCCGGCCGTGACCCCGACACGGTCGAGCCCTTGGTCGCGCTCGCCGACCTGCTCGGTGCGGCCGTCGTCGACCGGGGCAACCGGCTCAACTTCCCGAACACGCACCACCTCAACGTCAGCCACACCGGCGCCGAGCTGCTGGCCGAGGCCGATTTGGTCGTCGCCCTCGAGGTGCAGGACCTGGTGGGCGCCCTCGGCTCCTTCCTCCCGCTCACCGACCAGGGCACTCCCGCGAACGGAGCCGATGTCATCACCCTCGGTTTCAACGAGCTGCTCACCAGCAAGTGGGCCGCCGACTACCAGCAGTTCGTGCCCGTCACCCGATCGGTCGCCGCCGACACGGCGGACTCCCTGGCCGCCCTCCGTTCCGTCGTGGGGAACCCGGCCGGCCCTTTCGCGGCCCCCGCATTCACCGAGCGCCGGGAGCAGCGCGTCAAGGCCCTATCCGCGCTGCACACCGAGGCGCGCGCCGACTGGGGCCGCCAGGCTGACGAGGCCAAGAGCCGGACACGCATCCACGTCTCCGCGGCCGTCGACGAGATCTACCGGGCCGTCCGGGACGAGGAGTGGATCCTCGCCAACACCGGCAGCCTCACCATCGACGGTTGGGTGAAGAAGCTCTGGCCGTTGGAACGGCCCGGCAGCTACTTGGGTCTCAACGGCGGTGGCGGTCTCGGGTACGGCCTCGGCGCATCGGTGGGCGCGGCCCTCGCCCATCAGGGCGACGGAACTCTCTGCATCGACCTTCAGGCCGACGGTGACTTCCTCTACACGCCCAGCGCGCTGTGGACCGTTGCCGCCTACGAGGTGCCGCTGCTGGTGATCGTCATGAACAACCGCCTGTACTTGAACTCCACGCAGCACGCCGAGCGCATCGCCGGCCATCGCGACCGGGACGCCGACCGCGCGCACATCGCGACCAGCTTCTACGACCAGCCCGTCGACTTCGTGACCCTGGCCGAGTCGTTCGGCGTCCACACGCTGCCGCGTGTGGAGGACATCGGCGCCGTCATGCCGACCGTGCGCGAAGCGGTGTCCCACATCAAGGAGCACGGCAAACCCGTCCTGGTGGAGATCCTCATGGAATGACCGGTCCGGGCCCAAGTGACCTGCCAGAACCAACGATGCCCCAGGAGGCACCCACCATGACGGTGGTCTTCGAATGCGTCCACGACGACAAGCGTTGTTTCGGACTCGGCCTGCCCGAGTCCGGCGCTCCCCTACGCCTGTACCCGCTGGCCGGCGACAGCCTGGCCGCACTGCTGAGCGCGGCGAACGGCGACCGGGAGGCGCTCGTGCGGGGCCGGTCCTTCGTCGAGGTACCGGCCGACGACCGTGACAGTGTACGAATGCTGCCGCCGCTCCTGCCCGCACACGTCGGGGACGCTCTGGTCAGCGGCTTCATGATGACGCACAACGTGAAGGTCGACGCCGAAGTCCCGGACCAGCCCAACTGGTTCGTGAAGGGACTCGGGGGCGCTCTGAAGGTGCCGGGTGAGTCTCTGTCCGTGCCCGCCGACGCCGTGGCCGTGTGCGAGGAGGCCGAGGTGGTTCTCGTCCACGTCGGTGACGCACACGGCAGGCCGCGGTATGTCGGCTACACCTTCGGCAACGACCTTACCGACATCGGCCGCTTCAAGCAGCATGCCGGGCATCTGTCGTACGCGAAGCTGTGTGACGCCGGCGTGGCCCCCTGGCTGCACCTGGGCGAGCCGCCCCGCTCGGTCACCGGCGAGGTCACCGTCGAACGGAGCGGCGCGCCGGTGTGGACGGGCTCGTTCACCACCGGTACCGACGCGCTTCACTACGACGTGCCCTCGATGATGTCCCGCGTCTTCTCCTACGAGGCCCTCCATCACCCCGGCCGGGTGCACTACGTCTACCTGGGCGCCGACCGCGGCAGCTACCACGCGGGTTTCCGGGTCATGGACGGCGACCGTGTCACGATCGACGTCGCGAGCCACAAGGTGCGGCTTTCCCACCCGCTGGCGTGGACGCGCGACCCCGGGCGGAAGTGATCGCCGTGGCCTTGCCGCGCAGACTCAGCGACATCGAGGCGGCGTTCGCGTACACCCACGCCCTGATGCACGGCACCACCCAGGTCACCACCCACATCACGGTGCGCGGTGACCTCGATCCGGAGCACTTCCGCCAGGGTGCCGAGCGTTGGGCCGGCGGACTGCCGCTGCTGTCGCTGCGCATCGAGGAACGGTCGGACGGCCTGTGGTTCACTTCGGGCCCCGGGCCACGCGCCGGGCAGATCCGGCACAGCCGGCTCGCTCCACCTCAGACGCCGGACGACGTGTTGCGACAGGAACTCAACGACGTACTTCCGACTGGTGGTCCGCTGTGGCGACTGCGCCTCGTGCGCGACCCCCGCGCGGGGACGGCGCACCTCTACTTCTCCCGCAACCACGCCATCTCGGACGGTCATTCCACCGGAGCCGTCGTCCGCGCCCTGCTGGACGCGCTGTTCGGCTCCGCGGGCGCGTCAAGTCCCCACGATGTGCGGAGCATGGCCCCCAACGGCGACGAGCTGACCTACTGCCCGCCCGGGCGGCCGACCGCGCCGCTCGCCGCGCGGCCCGAGCCGGTTCCGTTCGCGGATCACCGGCCGTGGTGCGAGCGGGGCGCGGACTTCGTCCCGCTGGCGCTCACTCGTCGAGAAAGCCTGGCGCTCAAAGCCCGGTGCAAGAGAGTGGGCGTGACAGTCAATCAGTTTTTTGCGGCAGCACTCGCCGAGTCGTTCGCGGTGGCCACCGGCCGTACGGAGGTCGCCCTGTTCACGGCAGTGTCCCTTCGGAAGAGGTACAAGGAGAGTGCCACGCTGCCGGACGTGGGCTGCTTCATCAACGTAGTGGATGTGCCCCTGCGGCTGGACCGAGGCGATCTACTCGATCACGCGCGGCAATACGCGACGTTGCTCGAGCGGACGGACGCGGCTTGGCGCCCGCCGGTGCGGGAGCACGCGGCGATCCGCCGGGCGGTCGAACAGACCGCGGCCGCCGGGTCGGCCCCCGGAATCTGCATCACCAACGTCGGAGTAGTGGACCCTGCCCTAGGCCCGCACACGGATCGGGTCACCGGCTACCGGACGGTGGTCAACCGGACCGGTGCCAATTATGGCGTCGTCCTGCATCTCGGAACCCTGGGCGGGGAGTTCAGGACGGCGCTCGCCTTCGGCACTCCGAGCACCGACCCGGACATGGTGCGGAGCGTGGCGAAGGCACTGCACGACCGGGCGGTGAGCCCGGATGCGGTGTGCCGGAGCGAGGTCCAGGAGGTATAGGCATGGACCCGTCAGATGCCTTGCCGCAGCACCAGGTCGAGCAGGCCGGGGAAGCGCTCGTCGAACTCGGCGCGCCGCAGACGGTTGAGACGCTTGGGGCCGGCGTCGCGCTGTTCCAGCAGCCCGGCCTCACGCAGTACCGCGAAATGGCGGCTGAGAGTCGCCTTGGTGACCGGCACGTCGAAGCTTCCGCATGAGCGCTCCCAGTCCCCGGCTCCGGCGAGCTCGCGTACGAGGGTCTGCCGGACCGGGTCGGCGAGGGCGAGCAGCGCCGTCTCCAGTGGGACGTCACCAGGATGCGTGTGGACCGGAGGCGTGCGGTGGCTGCCCGTGGCTGCCGTCGGCTGCCGGTGCGGTGCCGTCATGGCTGGTTGCTCCGTCCTGACTCGCTTGGTCCGTGACGGGTGCCGTGCACGGATTGCAGAGTGTTCGATGATCTGCATACACTCAGACTGTTCGCTTGCAGACGAACAGTCTACCGCAGTCGGCGGCCCGTGGCCCGACTCGCATCCCCCCATAGCCTCCGGCACAAGGAAGGAAGACCCGTGCCACAGACCCAACCTCACAAGCCCCGGCCCGGACTGACGCTCTTCGCGGCCTGTCTCGGCTTCGTGGTCGTCATCCTGGACGTCAGCGTCGTGAACGTCGCCACCAAGGCCCTCGCCGTGGACTTCGGCGGCAGTCTGTCCGGTCTGGAGTGGGTGATCAACGGCTACACGCTCACCTTCGCCGCCTTCCTCCTGACCGCCGGCGCCATGGGCGACCGGTACGACCCCAAGCAGATCTTCGTCACGGGCTTCGCGCTCTTCGCCGTGACGTCGCTGGCCTGCGGAGCCGCCCCCTCCCTGGTCACCCTGATCGCGGCCCGCGTGGCCCAGGGCATCGGCGCCGCGCTGATCGTGCCGTCGTCCCTGTCGATCGTGAACACCAACTTCCCCGACCCCGCCGAGCGCACCCGCGCCGTGAGCCTGTGGGCCGCGGCCGGCGGACTCGCCCTCGCGCTCGGTCCGGTCGTGGGCGGCCTCCTGGTGGACTCGCTCGGCTGGCGCTCCATCTTCTACGTCAACGTTCCCATCGCCGCCCTCGGCATCGTGCTCGTCCGCGCCTACGCCAGGCCCGCTCCCACCCGCGACACCTCGGTCCGACGCTCGCTGGACCTGCCCGGTCAGGTGCTCGCCGTGGTCGGCCTGGGCGCCTTCACCGGAGCCGTCGTCGAGGCCAACGCGCAGGGCTGGACCTCGGCCGTCGTCCTCACCTGCTGGGCCGTCTTCCTCGTCGCGCTCGTCGCGTTCGTCATGGTGGAGCGCCGCAGCGGTGACCCGATGCTTCCGCTGCACCTGTTCGGCCGGAAGGCGTTCACCTCCACGTCCCTCATCGGCGTGCTGCTGAACTTCGCCTTCTACGGCCTGATCTTCGTCTTCAGTCTCTTCTTCCAGCAGGTCCGGGACTACTCACCCCTCGTCGCCGGGCTCGCGTTCCTGCCGATGACGGCCGCCATCATGGCCGCGAACCTGGCGTGCGGACCGCTCGTCGGGCGGTTCGGCGCCCGGACCGTGCTGATCACCGGCAACACCCTGGCCGCCCTCGGCTACCTGGCCACCGTGCCGGTCGTCGGTTCCGGGGCGTACGCGCAGATGACCGTCCAGTTCGTCGTCGCCGGCTTCGGTATCGGCCTGGTCGTCCCGTCCATGACGAACGCCATGCTCGGCTCGGTGGACCCGGCCAACGCCGGCATCGCCTCCGGAGTCCTCAACGCCTCACGCCAGGTGGGCGGACTCATCGGGGTCGCGGTGATGGGCCTGCTCGTCGGCGAGGCGGCCTCCGACCAGTTCCCGTCAGGACTGCGGGCCGCCCTGCTCTCGGCCGTGGCGGCCGTCGCCGTCAGCGCGGCGCTGAGCACCGTCGGCCTCCGCAAGCCCCGTACATCCGCCGAGGCGTCACCGGCGGCGGCCACGCCCGCCCCGAGTGGCGTCGATGCGCGCTGACGGCCGGAAGCCGGCCGCACGGCGCCTCCTCCGTTCACCCCCGACCCGGCAGGAGTCCCATGCCTCACCTCGTGCTCGAATACTCAGGCAACGTCCGGGAGCCCATGGACGCGGCCGTCCTCTTCGGGAAACTGCACACCGAGCTGGCCGCGGTCGGCGGCTTCCGTGTGCAGGACTTCAAGAGCCGTGCCGTGCGCATGGACCAATACGTCATCGGAGACGGCACCCGCGAGCAGTCCTTCGTCAATCTCGACGTGCGGACGTTCGGCGGTAAGTCTCCCGATGTCCGAGCGGCGGTGAGCGAGGCGGCCCTGGCCGTGCTCGCCGCCGCCTTCGAAGCCACCCTACGAGAGACGGACTGCGACCTCTCCGTCCAGATCACCGAACTTGACCGCCCGAGCTATGCCCGGACGCGGTCGGAGAACCACGGCAGCCATTCGGCGGCCTGACCCGCCGCACCCCATCCAGGTACAGGAGCAGATCCCGTCATGAGCGCATACGCAGACCAGCGCGTCCTGGTCGTCGGCGGCACATCCGGTGTCGGACTGGCCACCGCAAGCGAGTTCGTCGTGCAGGGCGCCGACACCGTCATAGCCTCGCGAAGCCCGCAGCGACTCGAAGCGGCCCTTGCCGAACTCGCCGGACTCGGCGGAACGGCGACCGGCCAGGCCCTGGACATCCGCTCCGACGAAGGGGTGGAAAAGTTCGCCGCCGCAGCCGGGGAGTTCGACCACGTCGTCGTCACAGCCGGGGAAACTCCCATGGGGCGCGTCGACGCCCTGCCGCTGTCCGACGCGTACGCTGCCATGGACAGTAAGTTCTGGGGCGCCTACCGCATCGCCCGAGCCGTTCGCGTCAAGTCCTCCGGCTCGTTGACGCTGCTCGCCGGCTACCTCTCCCAGCGCCCCGGCAAGGCATCGGCTCTGCAGAGCGCCATCAACGCGGCACTCGAAGCTCTTGTCCGTGGCCTGGCCCTCGAGTGTGCCCCGCTGCGCGTCAACGCTGTCTCACCGGGTTTGCTGCGGACCCCGCTGTGGGAGGGGATGGAGGCAACCGCCCGTGAGCACATGTACGAGGCTGTGGCCCGGCGCCTGCCCGTCGGTCGCGTGGGTGAGGCGGCCGACGTCGCTCAGGCGGTGCTCTTCCTCTCGACCAACGTCTATGCGACGGGCACCACCGTGTACGTCGACGGAGGAGGAACCATCGCCTGACGGTCGGCCGCCGGCGTGAGGCAATGCGCGGCACTGATGAGATGCAGACAGGACGCCGCAAGGAGATGTCACGCCGGGCCGATCGCACCCCCCCGGCGTGACCCGGCTGCTGTGCATCGGGGTCCCGCTGCTGGGCGGATCCACCGGTCGTGGTCTTCGACACGCCCCTCAACCGGCTCGGCCCGGAGGGCATCGATGGGATCAGGTGCCCCACCTGCGGCGCGATCGTCCGCGCTACGCCTGCCCGGGGCCGTCGTCGCGGTGGCGGCTGCCGGGCAGCATCTCCTGCACCTTGGCCTTCAGGCCCTGCTTCACCACGGAGCCGCGGTCGCTGTCGCCCTTGAGGATCGCGGTGGCCGCGGCCTCGATCTGGTCCAGCGAGGCGTGCGGCGGGATCGGCGGCACGGCCGGGTCGGTGCGGAAGTCGATGACGAACGGCCGGTCGGCGGCCAGGGCCCGGTCCCAGGCGTCCTCGACCTGCTCGGGCTTCTCCACCCGCACGCCGTCCAGGCCGATGTGCCGGGCGATGTCCGCGTACGGCAGGTCCGGGATGTGCTGCGACTCCTCGAACTGCGGGGCGCCGGACATGGCGCGCATCTCCCAGGTGACCTGGTTCAGGTCGCCGTTGTTCAGCACGGCGACGATCAGCCGGGGGTCGGACCACTCGCGGTAGTACTTGGCGGCGGTGACCATCTCCATCATGCCGTTCATCTGCATGGCCCCGTCCCCGACCAGGGCGATCGCCGGCCGGTCGGGGTGGGCGAACTTCGCGCCGATGGCGTACGGCACGCCGGGGCCCATCGTCGCCAGGGTGCCGGACAGGGAGCCGCGCATCCGGCCGCGCAGCCTGAGGTGCCGGGCGTACCAGTTCGCGGAGGAACCGGAGTCGGCGGCGAGGATCACGTCGTCGGGCAGCTTGCCGTCCAGGGCGTGGACGACGTACTCGGGGTTGACGGGGTCGGCGCCGACGGCGGCGCGCCGCTGCATGACCTCCCACCAGCGGGCGACGTTCTTCTCGATCTCCTCCCGCCAGGCCCGGTCCTGCTTGCGGTGCAGCTTGGGCAGCAGGCGGCGCAGCGTCTCGCGGGCGTCGCCGACGAGGTTCACCTCGTTGGGGTAGCGCAAACCGATCATGTGCGGGTCGATGTCGATCTGCACGGCCCGCGCCTGGTCCAGTTCCGGCATGAACTGCGTGTACGGGAAGCTGGAGCCGATCATCAGCAGGGTGTCGCACCCCTGCATCAGCTCGTAGGAGGGGCGGGTGCCCAGCAGTCCGATGGAGCCGGTGACGTAGGGCAGGTCGTCGGGCAGGGCGTCCTTGCCGAGCAGCGCCTTGGCCACCCCGGCGCCGAGGACGTCCGCCAGCCGCTCGACCTCCTCACGTGCGCCGCGGGCGCCCTGCCCGATCAGCACGGCGACCTTCTCACCGGCGTTCAGCACGTCGGCGGCCCGCTGGAGGTCCTCGTCGGCCGGCACCGGCGCGTAGCGGCCGAGACCGAGGCTGGAGGGCACCATCTTGAAGGCGTGCGTCGGCGGGCTGTAGTCCAGTTCCTGCACGTCGGCGGGCACGATGATCGCCGTGACGGTGCGCCTGGCGTAGGCGGTGCGGAAGGCGCGGTCGATGAGGTTGGGCAGCTGCTCGGGGACGGTCGCCGTCTCGCAGAAATCGGAGGCGACGTCCTTGAAGAGACTGGCGAGATCCACTTCCTGCTGGTAGGAGCCGCCCATGGCGCTGCGGTTGGTCTGCCCCACCAGGGCGACGACGGGAACGTGGTCCAGCTTGGCGTCGTACAGCCCGTTCAGCAGGTGGATGGCGCCCGGGCCGGAGGTGGCCGCGCACACGCCGACCTTGCCGGAGAACTTCGCGTAGCCGACGGCCTGGAACGCGGCCATCTCCTCGTGCCGGGCCTGCACGAACTTCGGCTTGTTGTCCGCCCGTCCCCAGGCCGCCAGCAGCCCGTTGATGCCGTCGCCCGCGTAGGCGAAGACATGGTCGACATCCCACTCGCGCAGGCGCTGGAGGATGTAGTCGGACACCTTGGTGCTGGCCATGCGAGCTCCGTCCCGATCCCGTCGACGATCCACTGCCCCCGGCGTCCGGACCGTGCACGGCGGGCGCGCGAGGGTACGACTCCTCAGGGGTAACCGTGCGGGTGCGGGCGAAACGCCGTCCGTGCGGGAGCCGGGACGGGGGAGCGGGGCGCGCCGGTCAGGCGGCGGGCCTGCGGAACTGCTCGATCATCGCCGCGTAGCCGCTGCCGGCGTGGCCGTCGGCCACCGCGCGGTCGGCAAGCGCCGCGAAAAAGCGCGGCAGTTCGGCGTTGACGCCGAGAGTCTCGCTCTCCTCCGCGAGGTGCACCATCGCGTCCCGGTGGACGGTCATGGTGGCGTCGCCGGCCGGGTACGCGCCCTCGTCGATCTGCGGGGCGTACGCGGTCACGTACTCGGTGACCACGTTGATCATCGTGTTGGCCAGCGGGGCGAAGGCGGTGGCCTTCACCTTGGCGGTGCCCAGCAGGGCGGCGCCCTGGAGGAAGCCGTTGAGGATGCCCCACATGATGCCCAGCAGCGACATGTCGTAGAGCGCGGACAGCGCGTGGTCGGTGTCCAGGTACGTGGTGCCCGCGGGGCCGAGCGCGCGCAGCGTCGCCTCGTGCTCCTCGAAAGCCGCCTTCGGACCGCTGTACAGCAGGACGGCGGCGTCGGTGGCGATGTCCGGCGGGATCGCCATGACGGCGCCGTCGAGGTAGGCGGTCCCCAGGCCCGCGGCCCATGCGGCGGTCTCGCGGGCCTGCGTCGAGGTGCCCGTCGTCAGGTTCACCACCACCTTGCCCTCGAGCGAGCCGGCCACCGGGTCGAGCAGCTCGCGCACGGCGGCGTAGTCCGTGACGCAGACGACGACCAGCGGGCTCGCCGCGACCGCCTCCGCCACCGAACCGGCGCGAACGGCGCCCTCGGTGACGAGCCGGTCGGCCTTGGCGGCCGTGCGGTTCCACACGGTGGTGGGGTGCCCCGCCTCGAGGAAGGCGGCGGCTAACGCCTGGCCCATCAGGCCCAGGCCGACGACCGACACCGGAGCCGTGGCTGCTCGCTTCTTCGACATGTGTACTCCCGTTCCGATGCACGCCGTGACGTGCGGGGTCCGTATCTCGGCGACGGTCGATCCGGCGAGGGCCGGTCCGCCCGCTGCCCGTCACCCTCGCACCGCGGTGCGGGCGGCAGACAGTGGCAGAAGTGCCGACCTCCGCAAAATTCCTGCCGTAGGCTCGGCGGCGTGAACCCTGGGTCTGTCGCCATCGCTCTGGTCAACGACACGGACATGCAGGTGTGCGAGGTCTACGAGACGGCCATCGCCTACGCGGTCTTCGGCGACCCCCAGCCGGACCTCGCCGACCCCTGGTACGACCTGCGGGTGTGCGCGGTGACCCCGCCCTCGGGCGCAGGCCCGGCACGGGGGTTCTCCGTCCGCACCACCCACGGCGTCGAGGATCTCGTCACCGCCGGCACCGTGATCGTGCCTTCGGTGCCGGACGCCGTCGTCAATCGGGGGGAGTCCCTCCCGGACGGATTCGTCGACGCCCTGCGCCGCGCCTACGACGCCGGCGCCCGCATGGTGTCCCTGTGCACCGGGGCGTTCGCCCTCGCGGAGGCCGGCCTCCTAAACGGCCGCCGGGCCGCGGCGCACTGGCTCAACACGGCCGACCTGGCCAGGCGTTACCCCGAGGTGGAGGTCGACGACTCGGTCCTCTACGTGGACGAGGGCCGGGTCCTGACCAGTGCCGGCATGACGGCCGGACTCGACCTGTGCCTGCACATCGTGCGCCGTGACCTCGGCGCCCATGTCGCCAACCAGCTCGCCCGGCGACTGGTGGTCTCCGGTCACCGGCCCGGCGGCCAGAGCCAGTTCGTGGACCTCTCCGTCCCGGTCACCGACGACGACAGCCTCGCCCCCGTCATGGACTGGGCCGCCCGCCACCTCGACCAGCCTCTCACCGTCGACGGCATGGCCAGGCGGGCCGGGATGAGCACCCGGACCTTCTTCCGGCGCCTCCAGGCCGCCACCGGGATGACCCCGCTCAAGTGGCTGCTCCACCAGCGCCTCGCGCACGCACAGACCCTGCTGGAGACCACCGACCTGCCCGTCGAGCGGGTCAGCGAGTTCAGCGGCCTGGGCACGGCGGCCAATATGCGCCGCCACTTCACCCTGCACGTCGGGGTGACGCCCACGGACTACCGCCAGTCCTTCGGGACGGGCCCGGCGCGCCGCAACGGCGTGGCCGACCGGCGCGCCTGAACCCACGGGGCCCGGACGCCCATCGGGCCCCGTACGCGCTACGCCCCGGCGACGGACTCCGCGCCCGCCGCCCCGTCAGCTGATGTCGGCCCCGTAGACGTGGTCGACCGTCATCGTGATGAGCACGCGGGGTCGGAGACCATCACCGACCGGTACTCGTCCCAGTCCGGGTGCTCCCCGGCGGCGGCCCGGTAGTAGTTCACCAGTGCCTCCACCTCGGGCCCTTGGGGGTCGGTGCCCGGACCGGTGATCGTGGCGATGCCCTCGGCGGTGGCCCACGACATCCCGTCGGCGCTGGTCACCTCCAGCGTGGCCCGGGCGTCCCGCCGCAGGTTCGCCACCTTGGCCGTGCCGGCGCCGGTGGACACGTGGATGACGTTCGCCGACGCGTCGTAGAACGGCTGGACGGGGGAGAGCTGAGGCCGCCCGTCCGCCTTGATGGTCGCGAGCACACCGATCCGGCTCTTCGCGAGCAGCGCATGGGGGTTGAAGGTTGTTGAGGTCATGCCCCGATTGTCGACCTTGCCTTCGGCACCGAGCACCGAACCGGACACGGCGCGTCCCAGCGACGCCCGGGGTGGTCCAGCCGTGGGCCCGTCAGCCGTCCTGCCGCAGGACCAGGTCCAGCAGGCCGGGGACCTGCCCGGTCAGGTGCTCGCCGGGAGGGCTCGCGCCCCCTCCCGCACCGGTACGGCGTCAGGGCGCCGTCAAAGCTGCGCCCCCCGCCGTATGGGACGCGTCAACGACAGGCCTCATCCGGCCGCACCTGCGCTTTCCTGCAAGTGTCCGTTCCCACCGGTCCTTCCGGTCCTCACTTCAGGAGCTCGCGATGGCCGATCTGGCCTTCGTCGTCATCACGGTCGCGGTGTTCGCGCTGGTGGCCCTAGTCGCCCAGGGGGTGACGAGGCTGTGACCGCCGAGAACGTCGTCGGCCTCGTCGTGGCCGTCGCCCTGCTGGGCTATCTCGTCCTCGCCCTGCTCTTCCCGGAGAGGTTCTGAGCCACGAGATGGGTCCCGTCCTCGCGGGCGTCCTCCAGCTGCTCGCCCTGGCAGCGGCGTTGGCGCTCGTCCACAAGCCCCTCGGCGCCTGGACGGCCAAGGTCTACACCTCCGACACGCACTGGCGCGTCGAGAAGTGGATCTACAAGGCCATCGGTGCCGACCCCGACACGGAGATGCGCTGGCCCGCCTACCTGCGCGGTGTCCTCGCCTTCTCCGCCGTCGGCGTCCTGTTCCTCTACCTGCTTCAGCGCCTCCAGGGCGTCCTGCCGGGCTCGCTCGGCTTCGCCTCGATCGACCCGGACCAGGCGTTCAACACCGCCGTGTCGTTCGTGACCAACACCAACTGGCAGTCGTACTACGGCGAGCAGGCCATGGGCCACGTCGTGCAGACCGCCGGCCTCGCCGTGCAGAACTTCGTCTCCGCGGCTGTCGGCATGGCTGTCGCGGTGGCGCTCGTGCGGGGTTTCGCGCGGTCCCGCACCGGCGGGCTCGGAAACTTCTGGGCCGACCTGGTGCGCGGTGTCGTCCGCGTCCTCGTCCCGATCGCCGTCGTCGGCGCCGTCGTACTGGTCGCCTGCGGTGTCATCCAGAACTTCTCCGGCATCCACGAGGTCGGACAGTTCGCGGGCGGCTCGCAGCAGTGGAACGGCGGAGCGGTCGCCTCACAGGAGGTCATCAAGGAGCTGGGCACCAACGGCGGCGGCTACTTCAACGCCAACTCCGCCCACCCCTTCGAGAACCCCACCCCCTTCACCAACCTCTTCGAGATCTACCTGATCCTGCTGATCCCGTTCTCGCTCACCCGGACCTTCGGACTCATGGTCGGCTCGGTCAGGCAGGGTTACGCGATCCTCGCCACCATGGCCACCATCTGGGCCGGCTTCGTCGCACTGATGATGTGGACCGAGTTCGCCCACCACGGCCCCGCCGTTCAGGCCGCGGGCGCCGCGATGGAGGGCAAGGAGGTGCGCTTCGGGATCGGCGGTTCGTCGATCTTCGCGGTGTCGACGACGCTCACCTCGACCGGTGCGGTGGACTCGTTCCACTCCTCCTTCACCGGCCTCGGCGGCGGCATCACCCTGCTCGGCATGATGCTGGGCGAGATCGCGCCCGGCGGTGTCGGCTGCGGCCTCTACGGCATGCTGGTCATGGCCATTGTCGCGGTGTTCGTCGCCGGTCTGATGGTCGGCCGCACCCCCGAGTACCTGGGCAGGAAGATCGGCTCCCGCGAGATCAAGCTGGCCGCCTGCTACATCCTCGTCACCCCGGCCCTCGTCCTCCCCCTCACCGCCCTCGCGCTGGCACTGCCGACCCCGGCCGCCTCCATGACCCACAGCGGGGCGCACGGGTTCTCCGAGATCCTCTACGCCTACACGTCCGGCGCCAACAACAACGGCTCGGCCTTCGCCGGCCTGAACGCGGACACGCAGTGGTTCAACACCACGACCGGCCTGGCGATGCTCCTCGGCCGCTTCCTGCCCATGGTGTTCGTGCTGGCGCTGGCCGGCTCGCTCGCCGGGCAGCGGCCGGTCCCGGTCACCGCGGGCACCCTGCGCACCGACAAGCCGCTCCACGCGGGCCTGTTGACCGGCACGATCCTCATCGTCACCGGTCTGACCTACTTCCCCGCCCTCGCGCTGGGACCCCTGGCCGAAGGGCTCGCGTGATGACCACCGACGTACAGAAGCGGGACTCCATGTCCACTCCCACCCTCGCGCCCCACCGGGCCGCACCCACCAGGCATCAGCCTCCCGAACGCCGCGTCGGCGCGGGCGTCTTCGACTCCCGCCAGCTGCTCAGGTCCTTGCCGGACGCCGTCCGCAAGCTCGACCCGCGCGTGACCGTCAAGTCCCCCGTGATGTTCGTGGTGTGGGTCGGGTCCGTGCTGACCACGGTGTGTTCCTTCGCCGACCCAGGCGACTGGTTCGGCTGGACGATCAGCGCCTGGCTGTGGCTGACGGTGCTCTTCGGCAACCTGGCGGAGGCCGTCGCCGAGGGCCGCGGCAAGGCCCAGGCCGACACCCTGCGCAAGGCCAGGACCGACACGGTGGCGCGCCGGCTCGTGGACGACCGCGAGGAGCGTGTGCCCGGCACCGCGCTGCGGATCGGTGACCTGGTCGTCTGCGAGGCCGGGGGTGTCATCCCCGGCGACGGGGACGTCGTCGAGGGCGTCGCGAGCGTGGACGAGTCGGCGATCACCGGCGAGTCCGCGCCCGTCATCCGGGAGTCGGGCGGCGACCGCTCGGCGGTCACCGGCGGCACGACGGTCCTGTCCGACCGTATCGTCGTCCGGATCACGACGAGGCCCGGCGAGACCTTCGTCGACCGGATGATCACCCTGGTCGAGGGCGCGGCCCGGCAGAGGACGCCGAACGAGATCGCCCTGAACATCCTGCTGGCCTCGCTGACGATCGTCTTCCTGCTCGTCTGCGTCACGCTGCCGCCCCTGGCCGGCTACGCGGGGACGCACCTGTCGACGGTGGTGCTGGTCGCCCTGCTGGTCTGTCTGATCCCGACCACCATCGGCGCCCTGCTCTCCGCGATCGGCATCGCCGGGATGGACCGGCTGGTGCAGCGCAACGTGCTCGCCCTGTCCGGCCGGGCGGTCGAGGCCGCCGGCGACGTCTCCACCCTGCTCCTGGACAAGACCGGCACCATCACGCTGGGCAACCGGCAGGCCGTCGAGTTCCTCCCGGTGCGCGGCTCGACCGAGGTACAGCTCGCCGACGCGGCGCAGCTGTCGTCGCTGGCCGACGAGACACCCGAGGGGCGCTCCGTCGTCGCCCTCGCCACGGAGCGGTACGGGCTGCGCGAGCGTCGGCGAGACGAACTGCCGGGCGCCGAGTGGGTAGCGTTCACCGCGCGGACCCGGATGTCGGGCGTGGACGTCGACGGACGCAGAATCCGCAAGGGCGCGGCCGGTTCGGTCATCGCCTGGGCCGAGGAGCGGGGCGGCACGGTCGCCGACGACGCCGACGGGATCGCCCACCGCATCTCGGAGGAGGGCGGCACGCCGTTGCTGGTCGCGGTCGAGGACGCGCGCGGGGCCCGGGTGCTGGGCGTCGTCCACCTCAAGGACGTCGTCAAGCCCGGCCTGCGCGAGCGGTTCGCGGCACTGCGCCGCATGGGCATCAGGACCGTCATGATCACCGGTGACAACCCGCTGACCGCCAAGGTCATCGCCGAGGAGGCCGGGGTCGACGACTTCCTCGCGGAGGCCACCCCCGAGGACAAGATGGCCCTCATCCGGCGCGAGCAGGCCGGCGGGAAGCTCGTCGCCATGACCGGCGACGGCACCAACGACGCTCCCGCCCTCGCCCAGGCCGACGTCGGCGTGGCCATGAACAGCGGTACGTCGGCCGCCAAGGAGGCCGGCAACATGGTCGACCTCGACTCCGACCCGACCAAGCTGATCGAGATCGTCGAGATCGGCAAGCAACTCCTCATCACCCGGGGTGCGTTGACGACGTTCTCCATCGCCAACGACGTCGCCAAGTACTTCGCGATCATCCCGGCGCTGTTCGCGGCGGTGTATCCGGGCCTGGGCAAGCTGAACGTCATGGGCCTGTCCTCGCCCGACTCCGCGATCCTGTCCGCGGTGATCTTCAACGCGCTCGTCATCGTCGCCCTGGTGCCGCTGGCCCTGAGGGGTGTGCGGTACCGGCCGGTCGGCGCGGACAGGCTGCTGCGGCGCAACCTGACGGTCTACGGCCTGGGCGGCCTGATCGCCCCCTTCGTCGGCATCAAGATCGTCGACCTGCTCGTCTCCCTCATCCCAGGAATCGGCTGACACCGCAATGAACAACTCCGAACCGAACACCGCCCGGCTGCTCGGGGCGGGCCTGCGCGCCCTCCTGGCACTGACCCTGGTGACCGGCGTCCTCTACCCGCTGCTCGTCACCGGCATCGCGCAGGGCCTGTTCCCCGGCAAGGCGAACGGCTCCGAGAACACGTCGGACGGCAGGGTCGTCGGCTCCTCCCTGATCGGGCAGGCGTACCAACTGCCCCTGCAAGAGGGTCAGGAGACCCCGGCGCCGGACCTGAAGTGGTTCCAGGGCCGCCCGCAGAACGGCCTCGGCACCAACACCGTCAACACCCGGTACAAGATTCTGCTGTCCGGCGCGACCAACCGATCCGGGGACAACCAAGAGCTCGTGCGGTGGGTGCGGGACGCCAAGGCCGCCGTCGTCAAGGACAACTCCACGGACACGTACAAAGTGGACCCGTCCCAGGTGCCCGCGGACGCCGTCACCTCCTCCGGATCCGGACTCGACCCGCACATCTCCCCGCAGTACGCGCGCCTCCAGATCCACCGGGTCGCCGAGAGGAACGGCCTGTCCGTCACGGAGGTGCGGAAGCTCGTCGACGGCCACACCGAGGGCCGCACCCTCGGCTTCATGGGCGAGCCGCGCGTCAACGTCCTCGAACTCAACATCGCCCTCGAGCGGCTCACGGCGGGGAGCTGACGGTGGTACGCGACTGACCCTCGCCCGGCAGGAGCGGCGGCCGCCGGCTGGGCGTACCGGGCGGCGGCGCGACCGCGCCGGGGAGCATCCCGTGCGGCGTCCGTACCCCATTCGGGTGTGCACCATATGCCGTACAGGTCCTCGAGATGTCCAGTGAAGGGGCAATGGCCGGGCCGCGGGCAAGACGGCCCGGACGTCCATCTACGGAGGGACCCCGAATGCCGACGTGGATATCGAGACGGGGCCGCAGGGCGGTGTCGTGCTGCGCGACGGTGCTGTCGTGCGTGCTCCTGTCCACCGCCGCGGCCTTGCCGCACACGGTGCGGGGCGGTGACGCCGCCGAGGCGTCGTCGCCGGCCTGGCGGCCGTGCGAGGAGCCGGCTCAGCGAGGATTCGAGTGCGCGACACTGAGCGTCCCGCTCGACTACGACCGCCCCGCCGGGGAGACCATCGAGCTCGCCGTGATCCGGCGCAGAGCGACCCGTCCGTCCGAACGGGTCGGTTCGCTGTTCTTCAACCCCGGCGGACCGGGCGGAGCCGGGACGGATGCCCTTCCCGCGTGGTACGAGCGCTTCGTCCCGGCCGAGTTGCGCGAGCGCTTCGACATCGTCAGCTGGGACCCTCGCGGTGTCGGCCGCAGCACGGCGGTGCGCTGTTTCGGCAGCGCCGAGGAGGCGACGGCCTTCTGGGCACGGCAGCCGGTCGGATTCCCGGTGGGCGAGAAGGAGCGACGGACCTGGTTCGCCGGGAGGGCCGAACTGGCCGAGAACTGCCGGCAGCGGGCCGCCAAGCTGCTGCCGCACGTGTCCACCTCGTACACCGCCCGCGATCTCGACCGCCTGCGCCAGGCGGCGGGGGACGAGCGGCTGCACTACTGGGGGCTCTCGTACGGCACGTTCCTCGGCGCCGTCTACGCCAACCTCTTCCCCGACAAGGTGGGCGGTCTGCTGCTGGACGGAAACGTCGATCCGCGCAATTACGTGGACGGCGCGATGGAGAGCGACCCCGAGCTGACCACCTCGCTGCGCATGGGCTCGGACCTGGGGGCCGCCGACACCTTGGAGCAGTTCCTCACCCTGTGCGGTCAGGCACCGACGTCCGGCTGCACGTTCTCCGCGGGTACCCCCGAGGCGACGCGCGCCAGGTTCACCGAGTTGATGCGACGGCTCCAGGACCGGCCGGTGGGCGCGTGGACCTATGCCCGAACCGTGTCGGACCTGCGCCAGGACCTCTACTTCGTCGAACCCGGCTGGACCGACGCCGGCGAGATGCTGCAGGCCCTGTGGGAGGGCCGCGCTCCGCAAGCCGCCCCGGCCCCTGATCCGGGGGTGTATCCGGGAACCGAGCAGGAGGCCGCCGTGGTCTGCTCGGAAAGTCCCAACCCCCGCACCCTCGGCCGTTACCCCGAACTCGACGCCTTCGGCTACGCACGTGCCGGGGACCTCGGCCGCCGGTGGGTGTGGGACTACGAGTGGTGCGCGCAGTGGCCGGCCGTGGCGGCGGACCGCTACACCGGTCCGTTCGACCGGCGCACCGCGCACCCGGTCCTGGTGGTCAACACCGTCTACGACGTGGCGACGTCCTACCAGGCGGCCGAGGCCATGACGAGCCAACTGGGTGACGCCCGTCTGCTGACGCTGCGGGGCTACGGTCATACCGCCCTGCTCAATCCCAGTGCGTGCGTGAACGACTACGCCGTGCGCTACTTCACCACGGGTGCGCTGCCGCCCGAGGGGGCCACGTGCCGACAGGACACCCGTCCCTTCGCCGCCGCCAGGCCCGCCGGTGGCATCGCCGCGGGCGGCGGCGGACTCGCCGGCACGGTCGAGCCCCGACCGCGGACCAGGTGACCGTGACGCGCGGTTCTCGATGACGCGTCATGTGGAGCGCGCCGCGATCGCGGAGTCCGGGGCCGCGCCACTACTCTTGCTGGTAGCGTGCAGTTGCACATGACTCGCAATAACGTCGGAGGACGTTGGACATGGCGCTTTACACGCTCCCGGAGCTTCCGTACGACTACGCGGCGCTGGCTCCGGTGATCAGCCCGGAGATCATCGAGCTGCACCACGACAAGCACCACGCGGCCTATGTGAAGGGGGCGAACGACACCCTGGAGCAGCTGGCCGAGGCGCGTGACAAGGACGCGTGGGGTGCGGTCAACGGGCTGGAGAAGAACCTGGCCTTCCATCTGTCGGGCCACATCCTCCACTCGATCTACTGGCAGAACATGACCGGCCCGAAGGAGGGCGGCGGCGAGCCGCTCGCGCGGGACGGCGTGGGGGACCTGGCCGAGGCGATCACGGAGTCCTTCGGCTCCTTCGCCGGTTTCAAGGCCCAGCTGTCCAAGGCCGCCGCCACCACGCAGGGCTCGGGCTGGGGCGTGCTCGCGTACGAGCCGCTCAGCGGGCGGCTCATCGTGGAGCAGGTCTACGACCACCAGGGCAACGTCGGCCAGGGCTCCACCCCGGTCCTGGTCTTCGACGCGTGGGAGCACGCCTTCTACCTCCAGTACCGGAACCAGAAGGTCGACTTCATCGAGGCCATGTGGCAGGTCGTCAACTGGCAGGACGTCGCCGCGCGTTACGCCGCCGCCAAGGAGCGCGGCGACAGTCTGCTGCTGACGCCGTGACGCCGTGACGCCGTGGACGCACAGATGTCCTGCTCGTGATCGTCTTCTCACCGTTCACCGGGCAGGCGCCACGAAGGGCCCCCGAGCACACGGCTCGGGGGCCCTTCCGCGGGTGCGGTGCCGTCAGCGGACCGCGTACCCGAAGTACTCACCGTGGGACGGGAGTCCGCCCTGGCCCGGCTGGTACGTGGTCGCGGGCGCGCTGGTGCCGCCCGTCACGGCGTTCGGGAACGGCAGGACGTGCACGGCGCCCGTGGCGGCGGGCCCGTAGGGCAGTCCGATGTACAGGTTCCGCGGGGTGAAGTGGATGCTGGTGCCCATCTTGGCGCCGGCGCTCGGAGATCCGGGGACGCCGTCGCCGTCGCCCGCCTCGATCCACGAGTCGTTGGCGCCGGCCGATCCCAGCAGGGAGAAGGTGTGGACGGCGCCGGCGTCGGTGACGCCCGCGAGGTCCTCACCCGGGGTGCCCACGGCGATCTTCAGGGTCGCTGCCGAACCGACCTCGCGGGGCGCGGTGTTGACCGCGCTGAGGGCCGCGCCGGTCTGGTCGCCCGCCTCGATCGTGCCGGAGCGGTCGTCGGTCCCGGAACCCTGGTTCAGGGCGTGCATGTACTCCCAGGTGCCGTCGCCCTTGACGTGCACGAGGAGCACGTTGCCCGCGCCGGCCTGCTGCGCGCCGCCGGTCTCGGCCGCCAGGGCCTCGCCCGGGGCGCCGATCGCGAGGATCGAGTCGGTGGCGGTGGCCGCGCCGGCCGGGCGGTAGGCGACCAGTGCGAGGGCCTGGCCGAACTTGTCACCGGCCTCGGCTCCGGCGCCGAACTCCGGGTTGTCCTGGTCGAGTCCCGTGACCACGGTGGGCCGCCCGGCGGCGTCCAGCTTGTGGCTGAACACGGACAGGTTGCCGGCGTTCGCGTCGCCGCCGATGGCGTCGCCGGGAGCGCCGACGGCGATGAAGTTGGAGTCGCCCGCCACGGCCGTGCCGAAGGCGTCGTTCGCCTCGGCCGCGCCGGGGACGCTGCCCGAGTCCTGGTTGATGTCGATGCTGGTGTTGCCGTGCACGTAGAAGGCGCCGCCCGCCTTCGCGAGCGAACCGATCGCCTCGCCCGGCGCGCCGATCAGGACCCACGGCCTGCCCTCGGCGGTGGTGCCCGCCTCGAGGGCGGCGCCCATCCGGTCGTCGCTCTCGGCCTTGGCGCCGCCGATGGAGCCGGTGCCGGAGCCCTGCTCGAAGTGCGCCGCCGCCGGACCGCTGCCGAGACCGTCCTTGCCGCCGAACAGGATGTCGACGAAGCCGGCGTCGGTCGCGGTGCCGAGGTCCTCCTCGGACGCGGACACCACCAGGTCGGTGTAACCGTCCTCGTTGTAGTCGACGGTCGCGAGATGGTTGCCGAAGTGGTCCCCGGCCTCGGCGCCACCGGGTACGTAGTCCAGGTCCTGGGTGATCTCGGCGGTGCCCTTGCCGCCGCCGAGGACGACACGGACCAGGCCCGCGGTGGTGTCGCCGCCGACCGTGGCCATCGGGTCGCCGACGGCGATGTCCTCGACGGCGTCGCCGTTGAAGTCGACGATGCGGGTGGCGCCGGCCTTCGACGCGACCCAGGCGGCGAGGTCGTCGACGCGCGCGACGACACCGGCCGTGGAGGTCTGCGTCTCGTCGGTGCCGAGGCAACCGCCCTGGGAGGACTGGCTGGTGAGGCCGACGAGCTTGCCGCCGGAGAGGACCGGGCCGCCGGCGTCGCCCATGCAGGCGGCGACGTCGCCCTTGCCGGTGACGTTCGCGGAGGTAGCCGCGGCGGAGTCCACGGTGTAGACGCCGGTGTGCAGCTGGTTCGGCGCCCACACGGTCTTCGTACGGCCGTATCCGGCGAAGGTCAGCTCCGTGCCCGCCGCGGGCGCGCCGGAGGCGAACGTCGCCGGGGTCACGTTGGTGACGGGCCGGCTGAGGCGGGCCAGCACCACGTCACGGTCCGTGCGCGGCACGATCTCGACAACCCGGCGCTCGGCACCCTGCGTGCCGGTGAGGTCGGAGCGGCCGACGACGGCGGTGGTCGCCTTGGCGGGGACACCGGCCGGCACGGCGAGCGAGGCGGCCGGGTCGTCGGCGAAGCAACTGGCCGCGGTCAGCAGCCATTCGGGGTCGACGAGGACGGCGGAGCAGCCGCGGTCGTGGGCGCCGACGGTGATCTTCGCGGTGTAGGCGTACGTGGTGTCCGAGGCGGCCACCGGTGTGCCGCCGGTGACGGCGAGGGCGGGGGCCGCGCTCAGGACGAGCGACCCGGCGGCCAGGACGGCGCAGAGCGAGGCCGCCGAAGGACGTCTGACGAAGGACATGAAGGTGGGTTCCTCAATCATGGGGAGTGGCGGCTCAGTTGCTGACGTTGATCTCGACGAGTACGTGCTCCCGGCCGTCGACGGACTCGCCGACGCCCTCCCAGGTGTCCGCCGGGATGTCGTACTCGACCTGCTCGTCCTCGACCGTCATCTCCAGATGGGTGTTGGCGGAGTCGTCCGTCTTCACACCGTGCACCGCGGGCAGTTCGAGGGTCAGGAAGCCGGTGTCGGCGGTGACCTGGAAGCAGACGTCCTCGCGGTCACGGGCGAGGAACCGCAGGAGGTCGGTGCTGTCGGTGCATTCGGCGAGCACGATGTGGCCGTCGCCGCGCTTGAGGACGATGTCCTGCTCGGCGAGGATCTTGTCGGCGTCCGGGTAGGCGTAGTCCTCGACGGCGTAGCCGGGCGCGGCGTCGGCGACGGCCTCGGCCGGGGAACCGGCGGCGCCGGCGTCGCCCTGGGCGAGCACGGCCCAGGCCAGCGCGCCGGCGGTGGCCGCGGCGCCCAGAAGGCGCACGAGTGCGTTGCGTGTCTTCATCACAGTCCTAGAAGGTCGGAACAGTCCTGAAAGGGTCGGAGTTCTTGGGCTCGCGCCCATGAGGAAGCGGGCGGTTCAGTCCGCCCTGTCGTACGTCCGCGTGACCGGACCGTCGGGATCGAGCTGGAAGTACAGGGTGTCCTGGTCCTCCACGTAGAGCTGGATCCCGCCGGTGGTACCGAGCCCGCCGTCCTCCACGCCCAGGTACACGAAGTCGTCGGACGTGTCCGGGTCCTCGTAGTCCCAGCTGCCGCTGAAGTCGGCCGGATCGGCGCCCTCGGCCGTCGTCACCCGGGTGGCCGAGAACGTCCCGTCCGCCGACAGCTCGATCCGCCCGCCGTCGTCGTTCCGGTACACACCGGGCAGCTGCTGCGGGTCGATCCCGCCCGCACACCCCGAGGCGAGCAGGGCGGACGAGGCGAGCACGGCGGACAGCCACCGTGCCCGTGCCCTCCCGCGCGTCACGGGCCCAGGGTGACGTCGAACTCGATCACCTGGGTCTTGGGCGACAACGGTCCCTCGTCTCCGACGATCTTGTCGACGAGCGCGCCCACGGTGTCGCTCCACAGGTCCGTGTACCCGATCACCGGGGGGTGCGTCGCCGACTCGATGTCCGACTCGTTGTACGCGGTGTAGCGCCAGGTGACGGAGCCGTCTGCGTTCTCCCGGACGGGCGTCATCCGGACCTGGTGCGAGCCCAGGAACGTGTACGCGAGGTTGCCGGTGAGCCCTGCCGTGGTGAGCGTGCCGTAGTCGGTGAGGTACTTGCCGACGCCGTCGAATCCGCTGAGCTTGTAGTCGTACATGTAGGTGTGGCCCAGCTGGTACTTCCCGGTGCGCTGCCATTCGCGGAGGAAGTAGTCGATCACGCCCCTGGTGTGCGCGTGCTCGCGGTAGAGACGGGTGAACTCGTCGTTCGGGCCGAAGCACTGCGAGCGGGGGCCGTCGCCGGTCAGCCAGCTCCAGCCCAGCTCCCACGGGTTGCTGCTGTTGCTGTGCTCGATCGGGTCCCCGAACGGCGTCAGACAGCTCTCCGCCCCCTCGGGCAGCCCGGTCTCACCGTCGATCGGCACCTTCGCGTTGTCGATGGCGTCCTGCATCGCCTGCCGGATCGCGGCCTGGATCACCAGGATCCGCGCCTCGGTGGCGGCCTTCGCCGCCTGGGCGTACGACTTGCCCGCCGCCAGCTCCGCCTGCCGGGCCGCCGTCGCGGAGGCCTGCGCGTCCGCGGCGAACGCCGCGGCGGTGGACGCGGAGCGCACGGCCCGGTTGGACGCGTCCCGCGCCACGGCGCTCGCCTGGCGTGCCGTCGCCGCCGCGTTCGCCGCGGTCTGCGCGGACTGGGCGGCGGAGGCGGCGGACGCTTCGGCGGCCTCCGCGTTCCGGCGGGCCTCCTCGGCGGAGACCTTGGCGTCCTCCGCCCAGCCCTTGGCCGCGTCGGCCCACTTGGTGGCGTCCTCGCCGGCCTGACGGGCGACGGCCGCCGCCTCGGACGCGTACGCCGCGTCCTCGAGCGCGTCCTGCGCCACCTTGGCCGCCCGGGCGATGGCAGCGCGGATCGCGCTGATGTGCGTGGCGTGATCGTGGTCGATGCGCGCGAACTCGTACTGCGTCGTCCCGATGAACTGGCGCAGCATGTGCGTGTCACCCTCGAGGGCGACCTGCGCCGCGGCCCGTACGTAGGGACCGCCGGACGTCAGGAGCGTGGTGGCCGCCACCCGGTCGTCCTCGTGGACGGCCGCGGCGCGCTCCACGTGCAGGAAGGTGTGCAGCGCCTCGGCGGAGCCGTCCTCCAGGGCGGCCTCGGCGGCCCTCCGCACGGCGGTGCCGGTGGTGGGGTCCGCGAGGAGCGTGGTGACCTCCACCTCGTTGTCGTCCCGGGCCGCCTCGACCGCGCCCTTCTCCAGGAACGTCCTGACGGTGGCGGCGTCCTCGGTGCCCAGCGCCGCGGCGGCGGCCTCGGCGACCTTGCGGGTGGAGATCGCGGCGACGGCCGCGGCGTTCTCCGCGTTGTCCTGTTCCAGGGCGATCAGCCGGTCGGCCTCGATCCACCGCAGGACGTCCTCGTCGGAGCCGGCCAGCGCGAACTCGGCGGCCTCCCGGGTCCAGGTGCCTGACCGGTCGAGGAGCAGGACGGCGGCCTGCCGCCCCTTGTCCACGGCCTCCCCGGTGCGGCCCTCGGCGAACGCCGTGTCCATCGCGGTGATCAGCGCGAGGAGTTCTTCGGAGAGGCGCGACTGCTGCGTGCGCTCCTGGTTGGCGCGTTCCAGACGGTCGGTCTCCTCGCGCCGCTGCTGCCGGGCGACCTCGATCGCTTCCTCGGTCTCCTCGTTCAGCCGGGCGATCTCGGCCTCCCGGGCCTCCTCCTCGACCTCCCGGGCCTCGGTGACGGCGTCGTAGGCCTTGTTCGCGGCCTCGACGGCGGCGTTCGCGGCGGCGGTGGAGCGGTTGGCGTAGTCCACGGCCTTGCCCGCGTTCGCGGCCGCCTCCCTGGCGGCGGCCGCCGCCTTGTCCGCGTGGTCGGCCGCGCTGTCGGCGGCGTCGGCCGCGGTACGCGCGGCGGCCGCCGACCTGCGGGACAGCGTCGAGGCCCGGCTCGCGGCCGCGGTGGCCCGGCCGGCCGCGGCCTCCGCGATCGCGGCCTGGCGCTGCGCCTCGGCGGCCTCGGACTGCGCGGCGCCGGACGCGGCGGCGGCGTCGGCGGAAGCGCGCGCGGCGGCGGCCGAGTTGACCGCCGCACCCGCGGCGGCGTTGCCCGCGGCCTCCGCGGCGTCGGAGGCGAGGGCCGCGAGCCGGGCCTTCGCGGCCACGGTACGGACCCAGTTGACCATGGCCGTCGCGGCCTGCGCCGCCTGGTTGGCGGCCTCCGCCATGCCCGCGTTCTTGGACGCGCTGATCGCGGCGTGGTAGGCGCGTGACGCGGCCCGCCCCGCGGCGGCGGCAGCCGCGGCGGCGGCGTTCGCGGCCGACACCGAACGACGGGCCGCGGCCTGCGCGGTGCGCGAGGCGGACACCGCGGTCGACGCGGCGGCCGCGGCGCCCTGGGCGGCCCGCGCCGCCTTGTTCGCCGCCTTCGCCGAGCGCTGCACGTCCTGTTCGGCGGCCTGCGCCTCGGCCTTCGCCTCCAGCGCGGCCGCCTTGGCCTTCTCGGCGGCCTCGACCGCCTGCTGCGACAGCTCGACCGCCTCGTCGGTCTTGCGCTCGGCGAGCGCGCCCTCCGACTCCACGATCTTGACCAACTGCTGGATCGTGGCCGACTCCTCGTCCCGCGCCCGGGCGATGTACTGCCCCGTCGTCAGGAACCACTGGATCGCCCGCGGCGATCCGTCGTCGAGCGCCCGCTCGGCGTACTCCCGCACCTGCGGCGACGCGGTGACGAGGATGGTGGTGACCTGGACGCGCCGGTCCTCGTGGAGCGCGTCGTACTGTCCGGTGCTGAGGAACGACCGCAGCGCGAAGTCCGTACCGGCCGTCAGCGCCTCGGAGGACTCGCGCTTCACGGCCTTGCCGCCGTGCGCGTTGACGGTGGTGACGGCCACCCGCAGGTCCTCGTGCACCGCCGACTGGAAGCCGCCGGCCAGGTAGGCGGCGACCGCCGCCTCCCCGCCGGACAGCGCCTGTCCGATCCCCGTCCGCGTCGCCTTGCCGGCGCTGACCAGGGCCTGGGTGAGGGTGAACCGGTTGTCCTCGGCGGTGGCCGCCGGCAGCCGCTCGCCGAGGAACGTGGCGATCGCGTCCGCGTTGCCCACGAGCGCCGCCGCGGCGGCCGTGCGCACCGCGCGACCGCCCGTCCGGTACGCCCGCACGACCTTGGCGCGGTCGGTGTCGGGCAGCCCCGCGCCACCGTCGGCGGGCACCGGGTCCGCCGCGTAGGCGGGCAGCGACCCGAACACCCCCAGGGGCATCGCGGTACCTGCCGCGATCCCGCCCAGGATGGCCAGTGACTGGCGTCTGCTGAATATCTCCCGTGCTTGTGGCATCGAGACCCCCTTCTCGGCTCCGAGGGGACGTCCCGCCACCCCCCGCGGTTCAACGCCCTTATGGAAACCGGATCTTGGCGGCCCGTCCAACGCGAAAAAGGGGTGGAAACAGGGTTAACCCACGGTTACGCGCGGTGATGTGCGTCACGTAGAGAAACGGTTGTAGTGCGCTGGGTAAAGATGTGTTTCGGCCTGTGGCATTTCTTGATCAAATCGTCGGAGGGCAGGTTTCGGCGGGGCGGTGCGTCGTTGTGGACCTTCGAAACTTTCGTTGCTTGCGCAGAGGGTTGCGTCGCAATCACTGCGGCGTGCACGCATTGCGCTGAAGGTGCTCGCTGGACATGGTGCCTGGCCTGCGGCGATGGCGCGCGTGGGGTCTCGATCGCGGAGAAGAAGTTTCCGAAAGGCTGCCGAAACTGTTGACACGCTCATGTCGCTCTACGAACACTGTGGCCACCGCACGACAGCCGACCTCCGTCCCCGGCCTCCCACGCCCGGGGACGGTGGCCGGCCATGCAAGGCCGCGGGCGGCAGCAGCCACCCGGCCCCCCACCAGCCTTCATCGGGAGGACGCATGAACCAGGACGGCAAGCGGTTCGAGAACGGGAACGAGCAGAACCCCGCCCCCTTCAGCGGCTTGAGCCGGCGCGGTTTCCTCGTCGGCGCCGGGGCCGGCGCCGCCGCGGTCGTCACCGGGTCCGGGCTGCTGCTGCCCGGCACCGCGCACGCCGCCACCACCATCACCACCAACCAGACCGGGTACGACGGCATGTACTACTCGTTCTGGACCGACGGCGGCGGCTCCGTCTCCATGACGCTCAACGGCGGCGGCAGCTACAGCACCCGGTGGACCAACTGCGGCAACTTCGTGGCCGGCAAGGGCTGGGGCAACGGCGGGCGCAGGACCGTCCGGTACACCGGCTACTTCAACCCGTCGGGCAACGGCTACGGCTGCCTCTACGGCTGGACCTCCAACCCGCTCGTCGAGTACTACATCGTCGACAACTGGGGCAGCTACCGGCCCACCGGTGAGTACCGGGGCACCGTGTACAGCGACGGCGGCACGTACGACATCTACAAGACGACCCGGTACAACGCCCCGTCCGTCGAGGGCACCCGCACCTTCGACCAGTACTGGAGCGTCCGGCAGCAGAAGGTGACCAGCGGGTCCGGCACCATCACCACCGGGAACCACTTCGACGCCTGGGCGCGCGCGGGCATGAACCTGGGACAGTTCAGGTACTACATGATCATGGCGACCGAGGGCTACCAGAGCAGCGGCAGCTCCACGATCACCGTCTCCGGCTGAGCCTGGTCCGGACCCGGACCCGGGCTCGGACCCGGACCCGGGCTCGGACCGGGCCAGGGCTCGGACCCGGACCCGGATGCACTCCCCGGCCGGCGGTCTCGCATAGCGAGGCGCCGGCCGGGGAGTGGCGTATCGGCCGTCCGCACGGGCCGATCCGCTCAGTCCCGGCCGCGGGCGTGGCGGAAGCGGGAGAGTCCCTCGGCGAGATCGACCACCGGGTCGGGGTAGCCGAGGGCGTCGCGCCGGTCCGGCGGGAGACGCCACGGCTCGTGGATCCGCGCGCCGTCGACGTCCGCGAGTTCGGGCACCCAGCGGCGTACGTAGGCGCCGTCCGGATCGAACCGCCGGGCCTGCACCGTGGGGTTGAGGACACGGTGGGGGCGGGTGTCGGTGCCCGTGCCGGCGGCCCACTGCCAGTTGAGCTGGTTGTTGACGACGTCGCCGTCCACGAGCAGATCCAGGAAGTGCCGGGCGCCGATCCGCCAGTCGACGTACAGCGTCTTGGTCAGGAAACTCGCCGCCAGCAGGCGCGCCCGGTTGTGCATCCAGCCCTCGTGACGCAGCTGGCGCATGGCCGCGTCGACGATCGGATAGCCGGTACGCCCCTCCCGCCACGCGGCGATGTCCCCGGCGGCGTCGTCCTCGCCGCGCCACCGGTCGTCGCGGGTGCGGTAGTCCCGCCAGGACACCTCGGGGCGCGCCGCCAGCACCTGGTGGTGGAAGTCCCGCCAGCACAGTTGACGCACGAAAGCGTCCGCGCCCGGACCTGACTGCCCGCGCGCCCGGTGGACCGCTTCCGCCGCGGAGAGCGTCCCGAAGTGGAGATACGGCGACAGCCGCGACGTGGCGTCCCCCGCGAGGTCGTCGTGCCGGTCCGCGTAGGCGGCCATGCCCCCGGAGCGCGACCACCGCGCGAGCCGGTCCCGGCCGGCCGTCTCCCCTCCGGGCGGGAGACCGGGGGAGGTGCCGGACACGTCCGCGCGGTCGGGCAGCGGCTCGCCGCGCACCCCGTCGGGGACGCGTACGGCACGGGGCGCCGCGAGCGGCGTGCGCAGGGTCTCCTGGGACCAGCGGCGCAGGTACGGGGTGAACACGCCGTAGTGGTCCGAGCCGGCCGGGGTCACGGCACCCGGGGCGAGGGCCGTGATCACCGCCTCGTGCACCCGCAGTGCCACGCCGGCGGCGCCGAGTGCGTGGCGCAGCCGCTCTTCACGGCGGTGCGCGTACGCGGTGACGCCCGCGGCCATGTGGACCTCGGCGGCCCCGCACGCGGCGGCCACCGCGCCGACCTCCCGCTCGACCGGCCCCGAGCGGAGCACCAGCCGGCCGCCGCGACGCCGCAGCGAGGCGTCGAGGTCACGGAGGCAGTCGAAGAGGAACGCCCGCCGGTTCGGCGCGTCGAAGCCGGCCGCACGGATGCCGGGGTCCAGGACGAACAGGGGGACTGTCTCGTCCGCGGAGCGCAGCGCGGCGTGCAGGGGTGGGTGGTCGCGCAGGCGCAGATCGGCGGTGAACAGGACCACGGAGACGGTCACGGTGCCACCTCGTTCACGTCCGCGGCCGGGAGTGACGCATGAGGCGCGAGTAACCCGAGCGGGTGCGTGGGAAACGTGCGCGGGAAACGTACGCGGGAAACGTACGCGGTAAACGTCGCCCGTCGCGGGCGGGGTGCGTGACCTGGGCGGGTGGGGTTACTCGTCCGGCATGACTGACACACGGCCCCTCGCACTGATCACCGGCGCGTCCAGTGGCATCGGCCTCGAGCTGGCCCGGCAGTTCGCGTCGCACGGCTACGACCTCGTCGTGAACGCCGAGGACGAGGAGCTGGAGGCCGCGGCCCGGCAGCTGCGCGAGTCCGGTACCGAGGTCCGCGCCGTACGCGCCGACCTGCGGACGGGCGAGGGACGCTTCCTGCTCCTCGACGCGCTCGACGGCCTGACCGTCGACGTCGCCGCCCTCAACGCCGGGGTCGGCCAGGGCGGCGCCTTCGTGGACACCGACCTCACCGACGACCAGGAGGTCATCGACCTCAACGTCACCGCGACCGTACGGCTGGCCAAGCCGCTGCTGCGGGCGATGGTGGCGCGCGGGGAAGGACGGCTCGCCTTCACGTCGTCCGTCGCCGCCCAGATGCCCGGCTCCTTCCAGCCGGTCTACAACGCGTCCAAGTCGTTCGTGCAGTCCTTCGCGCAGGCGCTGGCGGAGGAGGTGAAGGACACCGGGGTGACGGTCACCGCCTTCATGCCGGGCCCGACGGAGACGGAGTTCTTCGACCGGGCGGACATGGCGGACGACACCCGCGTCGGCACCATGAACAAGGACGAGGCCGCTCAGGTCGCCGAGCAGGCGTTCGAGGCGATCGTGAAGGGGGAGAAGAAGGCGGTCACCGGGTCGCTGATGACCAAGGCGCAGGGGCTGGCGGGGAAGGTGTTGCCCGACGGCGTCAAGGCGGCGGCGCATCGGCGGCTGGCGGAGCCGGGGACGGGGGATGGTGCGCGGGACTGACCCGCGACCCGTTTGCTACGGCCACCGGGGTGGCGGGGACTGTCGCACGCCGGGTGCGGGCGGGGTCGTGGCTGGTCGCGCAGTTCCCCGCGCCCCTGTCGACTGCGGGCAGTCGTGCTGCTAGGGGCGGCACCCCGTGAGCGCCGGGTTGTGCAACTCGCCCCCCACGGCCACCGGGGTGCCGGGGACTGTCGTACGCCGGGTGCGGGCCGGGTCGTGGCTGGTCGCGCAGTTCCCCGCGCCCCTGGAGGCGCCTGCCGCACCCCGTGTGTTTCGGCGCGCCCGCCACGGCCACGGGGTCGCGCAGTTCTCCGCGCCCCTGGAGGGGCATCCCGCGTGTTTTGGAGTGTCCGCACGCGTCACCCGTGAACCGCACACCCGCAGGCGTCTCAAGGAGGAAGCCGATGTCGAACCCGCAACAGCCCGAGCTGCGGCGCAGCGACAAGGGTGCGGCCACACCGCAGGACAGTGAGGCTCGCAAGGCGTCCCAGCCCGGCCGGGGCGCGGGCGGCCACGACCACGGCACCGACCGCGGCAACAAGGGCGGCGGACGGGGTGGCGGCAAGCCGCCGGAGCAGCAGCCGGATCATCCGGCCTGAGGAGTGCTGACCGCGAGGGGCGCGCCGTGAACGACGGCGCGCCCCTCGCGTGGGCGTCAGGTCACGGCGGCTGCGGGGCGCCCCGCACCGGCAGCGCCCCCGTCGTGCGGGCGTGGCGGACCGCCTCCTCCGGGGACAGAGTCCCACCGTGCGCGTACGCCTCCGAGAACGCCGGCGAACCCAGCACCGCGCTGGCCGCCCCGGTGATCCGGTCGACGTCGCCGCGTTCGGCGGGTGGCAGAGGCGCCCCCGCCCCGGCGCGGGCCGCGGCGGCCGCGCCCAGCAGGACCGCCGCCGCGGACGCCCCCGTCGCGGTACCGGACAGGGCCGCCGCGCCCGCCAGTCCCTCCAGGGACAGCGCCAGGGCGCGCGGCTCGGCGAGTGTGCGGGCGATCTCCAGGCTCTCCTCGTGGTACGCCACCGCCATGTCCGCGTCGCCGCGCAGTTCCGCGACGAAGCCCAGCTCGGCGCGGAGCAGGTGGTCACCCGAGTCCGACGACACATGAGAGTAGGCGTCCCGCAGCCGCAGCAGGTGCGCCTCCGCCGCGTCGAGGTCGCCCGAGCGTCGCGCGCCCAGCGCCAGTCCCATCCCGGAGTGGATCTCCCCGTACTTGTAGCCCTGCTCGACGGCGATGCGGCGCGCCCGCTCGTGCAGCTCGCGGGCCCGGTCCCAGTCGCCGGCCAGCAGCGCCAGCCGGCCGAGCCCCGACAGCCGCGCGGACACTTCGGCCTCCAGGCCCAACTCCCGCGCCATGCGCAGCCCGTCGTGCTGACGCCGCTCGGCGTCCGCGTACTCGCCCTTGATCTCGGCGAGCGCGGCGAGCGGCGACACCGTCTGCAACTCACCCCAGCGGTCCCCCAGTTCACGGAAGACACGAGCGCTGCGTCCACCGTCGCGGCCCAGTCCGGCGAGGTCCCCGCGGACCAGCGCCAGCGTGGCGCGCAATCCAAGGGCGGCGGCCGTGCCCCAGTCGTCCCGTGCGTCGGTGGACAGGGCGAGGGCGTGGTCGTTCAGCTTCTCGGCGTCGTCCGCGTCGCCCGCGCTGAACAGGCCGTACGCGCACAGCCACAGCGCCCGGGCCCGCCGCACCGGGTCGGGCACGGCGTCCCCGGCCGCCGCCAGCCGGTCGCCCGCGCCGGAGCCGCCCGCCGCCGGTGTCCCGCCGACCACCGTACGGTCGCCGGTCAGCAGCGCGAACGCCGTGTGCAGCAGGCCGAGTTCGGCGTACGCCGGGTCGTCCGGGGAGACCGCCGTCACCGCGGCCAGGCTGCGACGGGCCTCGGTGAGCCGGCCGCGCAACAGCCACCACCACGCCAGCGCCGTGGCCAGCCGCACCGCGTCCTCCGGCTCGCCCGCCTCCGCGCGCCGCACCGCCTCGTCCAGTGCCGCCCGCAGGTTGCCCGCCTCCGCGTCCAGCCGTGCCAGCCACGCCCGCTGCCCGTCGCCCCGCAGCAACGGCTCGGCGCGTTCGGCCAGTTCGCGGTAGTGCCGTAGATGCCGGTCCCGTACGGCGGCGAGGTCCTCCATCTCCCGCAGCCGCTCGACGGCGTACGCGGCGACGGACTCTAGCAGCCGGTACCGCGGCCCGGTCGGACCGTCCGCGACCACCACCAGCGACCGGTCCACCAGCCGGGTGACGAGGCCGGCCACCTCCTCCCGGGCGACCCCGTCGCCCGCGCACACCGCCTCGGCGGCTTCCAGGTCGCAGCCGTCGCGGTGCGCGGCCAGCCGACGCAGCACGATGCGCTCGGGTGCGCCGAGCAGCTCCCAGCTCCAGTCGATCACCGCCCGCAGCGTCTGCTGGCGTGCCGGGGCGCCGCGCCGCCCGGACGTCAGCACGCGGAACCGGTCGTGCAGCCGCGCCGCCAACTCCCGTACGCCCAGCGCGCGTACGCGGGTGGCGGCGAGTTCCAGGGCGAGCGGGATGCCGTCGAGACGGCGGCAGATCTCGGCGATCGCCCGCCGGTCGGGCTCGTCCGGGGCGTCGGGGTCGCGCGGGAAGCCGGGTGACGCGGCGGCCGCCCGCTCCATGAACAGCCGTACGGCGTCCTCGGGCGACAGCGGCTCGACCAGGAACACCGCCTCGCCCGGCAGCCCGAGCGGTTCCTGCCCGGTGGCGAGGATGCGCAGGCCGGGGGCGGAACCGAGCAGCAGCCCGGCGAGTTCGGCGGCGGCGTCGACGACGTGCTCGCAGTTGTCCAGGACGAGCAGGGCGTGGCGGTCGCTCAGCGCGGCGGCCAGGCGGTGCGGCAGCGACGCAGTGGCGGAGCCGGTGCCCGGCAACGGGGCGGGGGCGTCGTCCCGGACGCCCAGGGCGGCGGCGACGACCTGCGCGAGGTCGGCGGCGGTGCCGGTACGGAGGCCGGAGAACTCCACGAGGCGGACGGCGTCCGTGCCGTCCCGCTCGACGGCGGCGGCAGCCGCGACGGCCAGCCGCGTCTTGCCGACGCCGCCGGGGCCGGTGAGGGTCACCAGCCGTGAGACGACAAGGAGTTGGGAGAGGAGGGTGAGGGCGTCGTCCCGTCCGACGAGGGGGGTGAGGGGGACGGGCAGGCGGGAGGGCGCGGCTGTGCTGCCAGAGCGCACGGAGTCCGTCCTCGCGGCGTCGCCCCGGACGGCCCGCACAGGGCCCGTCACCCCCGCCCCCACCTCCTGCCGCAGCACCGCCTCGTGCAGGGCGGCGAGTTCCGGGCTCGGGTCGACGCCCAGCTCCTCGGCGAGGCGTCCGCGCAGGTCCTCGTAGGCGGCGAGGGCCTCGCTCTGCCGGCCCGCCGCGTAGAGCGCCCGCATCTGGAGCGCACGCAGCCGCTCCCGCAGCGGGTACCGGGCCACCAGGTCGGCCAGTTCGCCGGCCAGGAGGGCGTGCCCGCCCGTCTCCAGCCGGGCCTCCGCCCGCGCCTCCAGCACGGACAACCGCTGTTCCGTGAGCCGCAGCGCGGGCCCTTGTGCGAAGGCGGCGTCGCCGAAGTCGGCGTAGGCGGGCCCCCGCCACAGGTCCAGCGCCTCGGTGAGCAGCGCGGCACGGGTGCGGGGGGCGTCGGCAGCGTGGGCCTCGGCCACCAGCGTGCCGAAGCGCTCGGCGTCCACCTCGTCGCCGTCGTCGAGCCGCAACCGGTAGCCAGGCGGCTGCCGCACCACCCGCTCCCGGCCGATCACGCGCCGCAGCTGGGAGACCTTGGCGCGCAGGGCGTCCGACGGGCGGCCGGGCGGCACTTCGCCCCACAGGTCGTCGATGAGCCGGTCGGCGGAGACGGGCGCCCCGTCGTGCGCGAGCAGGTCCGCGAGCAGCGCGCGAACCTTGGCCTCGGGGACCTTGACCTCCCGACCCTCGCCGTCCCACACCACCAGTGGACCGAGTACCCCGAACCGCATGGGCGCCACCGTACCCGCCGCCCCCACGCCACCGGGCGCGGCGACGGCCCGAAGGTTTTCCGAACGTCCCCCGAACCCTCCGCGCGCACAGTCGTCCCACGGCCGGCAACGGGCACCGTGGACGGAGGCAGAGGCACCCATGACCAAGTACGCACACACCGAGGCCCTCGTCGTGGGCCGGTCCGGCGCCATCGGTCTGGCCGTCGCCAAACGTCTGGTGGAGGGCGGAGCCACGGTCACGCTGACCGCCGGCACCCCCGAAGAGCGCGCGCACGCCGTCGCCGAACTGGGGTCGGCCGCGCGGGTCCTCGACCCGTCCGGTGTCGAGGCCGCCCTGGCCGCCCACGCCGGCGACGGCGTCGACCTGCTCTTCGCCGGCGCCGTCCCGGACGCACGGCCCCTGCTGGGTCACCTCCGGGACGGCGGTGCGCTGGTGCTGACCTCGCCGACGCCGTGCCCCGACACCGTACGGGCGCTGGCCGCCGAGCTGGCGGGGCGCGGCATCCGCGTCAACGCCGTGGCGCCGGGCTGTATCGAGGCGCCGGGCTCCGGTGCCGCACCCCTGCCCCCGCTGGGTCGGCTCGGCGCCGCCGAGGAGGTGGCCCGCGCCGCGCTGTTCCTCGCCACCGAGGCGACGTTCACCACGGGCGCCCGCCTCCCCGTCGACGGCGGTCTCGGCACCCCCTGAACCGACGGGCCCCGCTCATTCCCCGACATCCCATCCGAACCTGGAGCACATTCCCCATGAGCACCGCACCCGACACGGCACACGACGCCGCGGCGTCACCCGACCCCGGCCCCAGCTCCGGATCCGGGCGCGGCACGCCCGACAGTGAGGAGAAACTCCCGCTGTTCGCCCTGCTGGCGCTCGCCACCGCCGTCTTCATCACCAGCCTCACCGAGACCCTGCCGGCGGGTCTGCTGCCCGCGATGAGCCGGGACCTCGGGGTGAGCGAGTCCGCCGCCGGCCAGACCGTCACCGTGTACGCCGTCGGCACCGCGCTCACCGCGATCCCGCTCACCGCCGCCACCTCCGCCTGGCGGCGCAAGACGCTGCTGCTCACCGCCGTGGCCGGCTTCGCCCTCGCCAACACGGTGACAGCCGTGTCGTCCCTGTACGGGCTGACCATGGTGGCGCGGTTCGTCGCCGGTGTGGCGGCCGGCCTGGCCTGGGCCCTGCTCGCCGGGTACGCGCGCCGCATGGCGCCCGTGCACCTCCAGGGCAAGGCGATGGCCATCGCGATGGCGGGCATCCCGGTCGCCCTCTCCCTGGGCGTGCCCGCCGGAACCTTCCTCGGCGACTGGCTCGGCTGGCGCGCGGCGTTCCTGTCGATGACGGCGCTCACGGTGGTGCTGTTCGGGTGGATCCTCGCGGTCGTGCCGGACTTCCCCGGGCAGCCGCGCGGCGAACGGCCCCGGCTGCTGCACGCCCTGCGCGTCCCGGGAGTCACCCCGGTCCTGTTCGTCACGCTCGTCTTCGTCCTCGCCCACACCATCCTGTACGCGTACATCGCCACGTTCCTCGAGGACATCGGGATGGGCGGCAGCACCGGCCTGGTGCTCCTGGTGTTCGGCGCCGCATCGCTGCTGAGCATCTGGATCGTCGGCGCGCAGATCAACCGCCGGCTGCGGCTGCTGACCGTCGGCGGCGCCGTGCTGGTGGCCGTGGCCGCCGCGCTGCTGGCCGTCCTGTCCGACAGCACCGCCCTCGTCCACGTCGCGGTGGTGCTGTGGGGCCTCGGCTGGGGCGGTGTGCCGACGCTGCTCCAGACGGCCGTCGGCGACGCGGGCGGCGAGCACGCCGACGCGGCGCAGGCCATGCTGGTCACCCTGTGGAACGCGGCCATGGCGGGCGGCGGCATCGTCGGCGGTGTCCTGCTGGACGCGCTGGGCAGCGACTCGTTCCCCTGGACGGTGGGGCTGCTCCTGCTGCCGGTGATCGCGGTGATCCTGTACGCCCGTCAGGCGGGCTTCCCGGCCCGCCGGCCGGGAGCCACGGCGGAGGGCCCCGCCCCGGAGCCGGCCGCCTGACACCGCGGGGCGCCGGAGGACCCGCCGGGGTGCCGGAACAACCCCGGAGGGCGGGTAGCGCGACCCGGCCTCCGGGGTCAACTCGCCTCCGGCGACGCCGTGTTGACCGCCGCCACCAGGCTGCTCCGGCATATGTTCATTATTTGTTGACACTTCGCCCTGAGACCCGCCGAGTGCCCCTCCACCACTGGTGAAACGGCGTCCGGCCGCCCTGTCGTGCGCTGCGCGTACACCTGATGACACTGCGTCGTCGCAGGTCACGGCGCGAGTTCGTGAAATCGGGCGGGCGCACCGGCCAAACCGCGGTCCGAACGGTACGTTCACGTCGTACGTGTGTGCCATGCAGCCATCCGGAGGCGGGCGGCAGCGAGGAGCGAGGGGGGAGAAGCGTCCCATGTCGTCGAGTGAGGTGAGCGCGGCGGTGCCCGACGAGGGCACCGGACTGCGGAGCTTCATGGACGAGGTGTTCCAGGCGTTCCAGCGCTCTGAACAGCGCCGCTGGGCCCAGGCGTACCTGTGGGCGCTGCTCCACGCGTCCGGCAAGAAGACCCCGCGGAGCATGGCGCTGGCGACGTCGTTACCGCCGGCCGCCGCGCATGGCCTGCACCAGTTCATCAATGCGAGCCCCTGGGACTGGGCCCCGGTCCGCCACCGCCTCGCGCGGCGGGTGGCCGAGACCGCCACGCCGTACGCCTGGACCGTCGCCGAACTTCTCATCCCTAAGCGCGGCGAGCACTCGGTGGGCGTGCACCGGCGCGTCGACCGGGTCACCGGACGCACCGTCAACTGCCAGCGGGCGCTGGGTCTTTTACTCGCCGCGGGCGGCCACTGCTACCCGGTCGACTGGAGCCTGGTGCTGGGCGGCGGCTGGAACGCCGACCCGGAGCGCATGCGCCGGGCGCGCATCCCCGCCGCCGAGGCGGGCCGCACGGTCGCCGACCACGTCGTCGGGTACGCCGCCGGCGTGGCCGCCCAGCCGTGCCTGGCGGACCTGCCCTGGGTGCTGGACCTGACGCGGTGCGACGACGCGGCCGGGGTGCTGGCCGGGCTCGCCCGGCACGGCGTCGACGTGGTGTGCGAGGTGTCCCCCGACCAGCCGGTGCTGGCGGATCCGCACTCGCCCGCCGTGACCACCGTGCGCGCGCTCACGCAGGTCCGAAGGGCCCGGTACACGCAGGTGCTGCTGCGCCACGGCCCCGACGGGCGGGAGGTGCTGCGGGCGGTGCCGGTCCACGCCTACGCGGCCACGGTGCGGGTGCCGGGCCCGGGCGGCGTGGACGGCGCCCGGGCGTACCGCGCCCTGGAGCGGCCCGACCCGCAGGGGCGGCGGCCCGCCCGCTACTGGCTCACCACGCTCACCGGGCGCCGCGTGGAGGACGTGCTGAGACTCGCCCGCGGCCACACGGCGGCCCTCACGGCCGTGGCCGCGCTCGGCCGCTTCGGGGTCCTCGACTTCGAGGGCCGCTCCTTCCCCGGCTGGCACCACCACATGACCATGGCCTCGGCCGCCTACGTCTACCGCCGGCTCACCCGCTCCACCGGCTCCGTCGTCCCCGAACCGCCCCACGCGCCCCCCGACGCACCGTCCTGCGCACCGGACCCGCCGGGCGCACTGACCGGCGCACGCAACTGACGGCGAACCGAGGGGGAGGGTGGGACACGTGAGGCGGGTCCTCGTGGTGGAGCCGGACGGCGCCGCCGCCGCGGCCATGGTGCGCGACCTGCGGCGACAGGGGTTCACCGCACGCGCCGCGGGCACCGGCGAGCAGGCGCTGCGCGTCTGCGCGGACGCCGATCTGGTGCTGTTCTCCCTGAACCTGCCCGACGTGGACGGGCTGGAACTGTGCCGGTCCCTGCGGAAGAGGGGCGACACGGCGCTGATGGCCGTGACGGAGACCGACGACGGACTGGAACGGGTACTCGTCCTGCACGCGGGCGCGGACGACTGCGTGGTGAGAACCTGGGGATTCCGCGAAATGGTCGCCCGTATCGAGGCCGTACTGCGCCGCGCCCGCCCCCGGGACGTATTTCCCGAGACGATTTCCCTGCACGGGCTGCGTATCGATCCGCGGCGCCGGGAAGTGTGTGTGGGAAACCGGCCCGTCGAGGTCACCTCGAAGGAATTCGAGTTGCTCTACACACTCGCCGCCACGCCCGAGAAAGTCGTCACCAGAAAAGAATTGATGGCGCGGGTGTGGGGCAGTGACTGGGGCCATACCAGTCGCACCATCGACACCCATGTCAGCAGCCTGCGTGCGAAACTCGGCTCCACCGGCTGGATCATCACCGTCCGGGGCGTGGGCTACCGCATGGGGCACGCCTGGCGGGTGCCCGAGACCTCCACGGGCTGAGCGGGCGGGCGGCCCGTGAGCCGCCCGCCCCGTCCCCCCGTCACACGGGCGCGCCCTCCAGCCGCCGCAGCAGCGGATGCGGGGCCGCGCCGTCCTGTCCCGCCGCGTGCCGCGCCCACCAGGCCGACGCCAGGTTCGACGACAGCAGCGTCCGCCGCGGCTCCCGAGCGGCCAGCTCCGTGAGCGCGGCGAGCGTGCCCATGCCCGTCCCGGTGAACAGCAGCGCCGACCCGGCGGGCAGCTCACGCCCGCGTATCCGCCGCAGGATCGCGTCGGTGGTCACCCGGTACGGGTCGTACAGCGGCCCGCCCTCGGCGTCCTCGTCCACCGCCGGCACCGTCACCACCCCGTCCACCACGAGGCCGGCCTCCTCCCAGAAGGCGCGGGAGGCGTCGGTCAGCCACGGCTCGTAGGGGGAGACCAGCGTCAGGCGGGTCACCCCGAGCGCCGCGCAGACCGCGAGGGTCGCCCGTGTCGAGGAGGCGACCGGCGCCCCGGTCCGCCGGGACAGCTCCGCGCAGAACTCCCGGTCGCCGTCCGGCCCCAGCAGATAGTGCGAGGCGCTGCACGCCACCACCGCCGCGTCCAGCCGCAGCGCCCCGAAGGAGCCGAGCACATCCGGCAGCACCTCGTTGTACGTCTCCAGCATGGCCCTGAGCCCCAGACCCGGCGTCACCGGGAAGCGGGCGGTGTACACGTTCGTGCCGGCGCCGAGCAGCCGGTTCAGCTCCGGTTCCGCCGTCGGGTTCTCGGGCGGCACGACAACCCCCAGCCGGGGCAGCGAAAAGTAGTCCATGACCGCACCGTAGGGCGCGCGTCACCACCGTGATCCAGTGGTCGCACGTGAATTCGCGGGCACGCCACACACTTCTTGCACGGCCTTTCTCCTCTGACATTCCCTGACACTGCGCCACACAGAATTGACACCGACCCTGTTGTGATTCCCGGACGGGCCACGAAGGATGGACACCGGTGATCGGCACCGGATTCCGCAAAGGCGGTCCACCGTGCTGCCGATCCTTTCCGATGACCGAATGCGTGAGTGACGAGGAGTGAGGGACATGGCCTTGGCAGGCGAAACCGGGGCGCTGGAAACGCCGCCCCGCATATCCGACGCCACCCTGCGGGACTCCGCACACATGGCCGGCGTCGAGTTCGGCCCCGAGGACGCGGCCGCCATCGCCGGTCTGCTGGTGCGTACCGGGGTCGAGCTGGTCGAGGTGGGGATGGTCTCGGGACCGGGCTCCAAGGACGCCGACCTCGTCCTGGCCGCCCACGAGGCGGTCGGGCCCGAGCGCAGCATGACGCTCCTCGTGGTCCGCGACCGCCGCCAGGTCGCGAGCGCCCTCGACGAGGCCGAACGCCTGGGCGTGCGGCACATCATGTACTCCATCCCCACCTCGGAGCAGCACGCCCGGCTCAAGCTCGACTCGCCCAGCCCCAAGTTCCTCCAGGCGCTGGCGCGTTCGGCCATCACCCAGGCCAAGGAGCGCGGCTTCCACGTCACGTTCAGCGGCGAGGACGGCGCCCGCACCCCCAGGGAGCGGCTCGTCCCCTACGTCGAGGCCGGGTTCGCGGCGGGCGCCGACCGGTTCCGGCTCGCGGAGACCGTCGCGTACCTCTCGCCGTGGCAGATGGAGCGGGTGATCGGGGACATCGCCGCGATCGACGGCGCCGAGATCGAGATCCACTCGCACAACATGCTCGGCATGGCCGTCGCCAACTCCCTGGCCGCCGTCCGGGCCGGCGCCCGCTGGATCTCCGCGACCGTCGGCGGCATCGGCGAGCGCGGCGGCAACGCACCGCTCGCCGAACTGCTCACCACACTGCGCGTCATCCACGGCGACACCCGCTTCGACCTGACCCACCTCACCGAGCTGTCCCGGCTCGCCCTCCGGGGCGCCGGACTCGGCGACGCCTTCCAGTCCGGGCCCACCACCCCGCACGCCTTCGCCTACGAGCTGCCCGGCCAGCTGAACCATCCCGAGGCGTACGAGACGCTGCCCGCCGAACTCGTCGGCAACCGGCGCGCGCTGCGGGTCCGCAGCCGTCTCACGCCCGCCCTCGTCGGCTGGGCGCTGGCCGGCTCGGGCCTCGACGTCGACCTCGAGGCCTTCACCGCCTGGCTGACCGAGCGGCAGGAACGCGACGGCCGCCCGCCGCTCGACCGTGACGCGATCCGCGAGGCAGCCGCCGCCTTCCGCCCGGTCCCCGCCTGACCCGGGGCCGTCCGGCCTCTCACCCGCATCAAGCCGTACCCCCACCGACCCCACGGAGCTGAACCATGTCCACCGCCCCCCTCACCGGCGTCTGCCCCGAGTGCGAGACCGACCTCACCGTCCCCCCGGTCACCGCGGGCGAGACCCTCTCCTGCCCCGAATGCGTCCTCACCCTGCGCGTCGAGTCCGTCGAGGACGGCCGGCTGACGCTGGAGACCGTCGAGGTCCAGCTCCGCGACTGGGGACAGTGACATGGCCGCCGTGCGCACCGCCGCCCTCGTCGCGGACCGCGTCGCCTGGGAGGAGCGCCTGCTCATCGAGGCGGCCCCAGCCTTCGGACTGCGCCTCGACTGGGTCAACGACGAGTCCCTCGCCCTCGGCCACCCCGACGCCCCCGCCCTGCGCGGCTACGACACCGTGCTGATCCGCAGCCGCAGCTACACCCGCGGCGGACTGATCGCCACCCTCGCCGAAGCGGCCGGGATCCCCACCCTCAACACCGCCCGCGCCATCCACGCCTGCGAGAACAAGGCCGCCCTGCGGGCCCTGCTGCGCACCGCGGGCGTGCCCGTGCCCGACCACCGGCTGGTGCTCTCCCGCAAGGACTTCGACAAGGCGCTCGCCGAACTGCCCCCGCCCGTCGTGCTCAAGCCCGTCTTCGGCGGCATGGGCCGGCGCGTCACCCTCATCCGGGACGCCGACACCGCCCACTCCGTCTACGACTACGTCGAGGACCTCGCCCACGCCTTCGAACAGGCCGGCCTGGTCGAGCCGTACCTCGGCGGCGCGTCCGTACGCTGCCTCGTCGTCGGCCGCGAACTGGTCGGCGCCGCCGAGTTCACCAGCGGCGGCTCCGACTGGCGCAACAACGCCGCCCTCGGCAACACCCACCGGGCCGCCGGCCACGACCCCGACGTCGTCAAGACCGTCGACGCCGTGATCGACGCGCTCGGGCCCGGCATCTACGGCGTCGACCTCTTCCGCACCCCCGACGGCCCCGTCGTCAACGAGGTCAACCACGCCCCCGGCTTCCGCGCGGTCGCCGCCGCCACCGGAGCGGACGTCCCCTCGGCCGTCGGCCGCTACGTGCAGGAGCTGCTCACATGATCCGCGCAGGAGTCGTCGGCGCCTCCGGGCTGGCCGGCGGCGAACTCGTCCGGCTGATCACCCAGCACCCCGACCTCGAACTCACCTTCCTCGGCGGCTCGTCCAGCATCGGCAGGCGTCCGTCCGAACTCCACCCCGGGCTGCGCGTCGGCCACCAGCTGACCGTGCGGCCCGTCACCGAGGCGACCGCCGACGAGGTCGACGTGCTCTTCCTCGCCACCCCGGCGCCCGTCTCCGCCGAACTGGCCGCCCTGCTCGCCGACCGCGTCCCCGCACTCGTCGACCTCAGCGGCGCCTTCCGCATCCGCACCCCGGACCTGCACGACCGCTGGTACCCGAAGGCGCGCCGCCGCCCCGACCTCGCCGAACGCTTCGTGTACGGCGTGCCGGAACTGATCGGCGACCGGCTGAAGGACGCCCCGCTGATCTCGCTGCCCGGCTGCTACGCCACCGCCATCACCCTCGGCCTGGCCCCGCTCACCCTCGGCCTCGGGCTCGACCTGGGCACCGTCGTCGTCGACGGCAAGAGCGGCTCCAGCGGCGGCGGACTGCACCTGCGCACCGCCGACCTGCACCCCTACCGCTCCGGCGCCATCGCCCCGTACGCGCCCACCGGGCACCGGCACGCCGCCGAGGTCGCCGACTTCCTGGAGCACGCCCGCCCCGGCTCCGTCACCCGGCTGTCCATGTCCGCGTACGGCGTCTCCCACGTCCGGGGCCTGCTCACCTCCTCCTACGTCCTCACCGACGAGGCGGTCGACGCGCGCGAGCTGGCCCGCGCCTACCTGCGCTTCTACCGCGGCAAACCCTTCGTCCGGGTGCGGCGGCACGAGGAGACGCTGATCCCGGTGCCCGACCCGCAGGCCGTCCTCGGCTCCAACTACGCCGACGTCACCGCCCTGTACGACGAGGACGGCGGCCGCGTCGTGGTGCTCGCCGCCCTCGACAACCTCGTCAAGGGCGCCGCCGGACAGGCCGTGCAGGCCGCCAACCTGCGCTTCGGCCTGCCCGAGGAGACCGGGCTGACCCAGCAGCCCGTGGTGCCGGCATGAGCGCGCACGGCACCCTCCCCACGGTGGTGAAACTCGGCGGCAGCTGCCTCGCAGACCTGGACGGCGGCTGGTGGGACGACCTCGCCCGGCACGGGCACGAGCACCCCCTGATCCTCGTCCACGGCTGGTCCAGGCCGCTGCGGCGGCTGCGCCCCGAGTACGGCGAACCCTCCGCGGTCCTGCGCGACCGCTACGGCAACCAGAGCCGCTGGACCACGCCCGAGGTCGTCGAGGACATCAAGACCGTCAGCGCCGAGCTTGCCGGGACCGTCCTGCGGCGGCTCGCCGACCGCGGCGTCACCGGGGCACGCCTCCTCGGCAGCGACGGCCTGGTGCGCGCCGGCGAGGGCGAGCGCTGGTGGTGGCGGGACAAGCAGCTCGTCGAACTGGAGAACCTCGTCGGCCCCATCACCGGCGTCGACCCCGCGCCGTTGCGGGACCTACGGCCCGGACACGCCCGTCTGGTCACCCCACTCGCCCGCAACGCGGCGGGACAGGAGGTCAACACCGACGCCGACCGGGCCGCCGCCGCACTCGCCGCAGCCGTCGGCGCCACCGCCCTCGTGCTGGTCACCGACGTCACCCATCTGCTCATCGACGGCCGGCCCGTGCACCGGATCGGCGCCCGGGAGGCGGCCGCGTTCCGCGACGGCGGCGCCCGGGGCGGCATGCGCAAGAAGCTGCGGGCCGCCGGCGAGGCCCTGGACGGGGGAGTGGCCCGCGTCGTCATCGGCAGCGCGCCCGTCACCGAACTGCTCGCCGGACGCACCGGCACGCACCTCACCGCCTCGCCCGCCCCGGCCCCCTCCTCAGGAGCGCGCGCATGACCCAGCCCCGAGTCCTGGTCGTCGACAACGGCACCCTGTCCCTGCCCCAGCTGTGCCGCCGCCTCGAGCAGCTCGGCTCCCTCACCGAGACCGTCAAGGCCGCGTCCGTACCCACCCGGCTGACCGGACGCCACCAGGCGATCGTGCTCAGCGGCACCAAGGTGCGCGCCTGGGACCAGGCGTACTACCGCCCGCTGATCGACCTCGTCACGCACGCCGCCGTACCCGTCCTCGGCATCTGCGGCGGCATGCAGCTCCTCGCCGTCGCCGCCGGCGGCCGGCTCGCCGAGGGCCCGCAGCGGGTCGGCGGCCACGAGGCACAAGTCGACACCGCGGAACCGCTGTTCAGTCACGTCAAGCCGACCGTCACCGTGTTCCACCGGCACACCCTCTACCTCCAGCAGGCGCCGCCGGGCTACCGCGTCATCGGGCGCTCCGCGCAGGCGCCGGTGGAGTTCCTGCGCTCCGACGACGGCCGCGTCCTCGGCGCCCAGGCCCACCTGGAGTTCCGCAAGGACGGCCTGGAGATCCTCCGCGGCTTCACCGACCTGTACCGGTGAGACCGCCCGCCCCCGACCCGCCCCTTCCCGCACGTGAGGAGAACGCCATGAGCGCACCGGAAGACCCGCAGGACCCCGCCTTCACCGTCCACCTGAACGGCAGCGGCGGCGACATCACCGGCTGGGTGGTCGTCGACACGCTGGTCGACGGACTGGCCATGGGCGGCACCCGGATGACCCCCGGCGTCACCGAGGAGGAGGTCGCCGGACTGGCCCGCGACATGACCGAGAAGTTCACCCTGGCCGGGCTGCGCATCGGCGGCGCCAAGGCCGGCATCGTCTCGGACGGCACGGACCGCGAGACCACCTTCCGCACCTTCGGCCGCACCGTGAAGCCGCTGCTGCACGGCGGCATCCACCTCGGCATCGACATGGGCGTCACCCCCGCCGACCGGGCCGTCTTCTTCGACGCCGCCGGCTACGACCCGCGCTACCGGCTCGGCGCTCCCGACATGCCCGTCGACTGGCGCACCTACTACGAGCCCCTGATCGACGTCACCGGGTACGGCGTCGGCGTCGCCGCCGTCACCGCGCTGGAGGCGAGCGGCCACACCGGCCCGGCGCGCGTCGTCGTACAGGGCTTCGGCGCGGTGGGCCGCGCGGTGTCCCGCTTCCTGGAGGACCGCGGACACACCGTCGTCGCCGTCGCCGACATCGACGGCACCATCAGCGCCGACCGCCTCCCCGTGGCCGAACTCGCCTCGGTGACCGACCGGTTCGGGCGCATCGACCGCAGCCGCCTGCCGGACGGCGTCACCCTGTCCGCGGAGCCCGAGGCATGGCTGGACGTCGACGCCGACATCCTCGTGCTGGCCGCGCAGAAGCACGCGCTGACCGCGGAGAACACCCACCGGCTGCGGGCCGGGCTGGTCGTCGAGGGCGCCAACCTCGCCTCCAGCGCCGCCGCCAAGGAGAAGGTCGCCGCCTCCGGTGCCGCCCTGGTGCCGGGTGTCATCGCCAACATCGGCGGCGCCGCCTCCGCCGCCCTCGCCGTCACCCGCGTCGTCCCCTTCGACCTGCCGGCCGAGGCCCGCAAGGCATGGGTGTTCGACTGGGTCGGCGACCGGGTCCGGCACAACACCCGAGACCTGCTGGAGATCGCCTCCGCCCGGGCCGGCGACCCGCTGCCCGAACTGCTCGCCGCCCGCCGCGGGGATCTGCGATGAGCGCCACCGCCGAACAACGTCCGACGGCCGCACCACAGGCGGCCGCGTACCGGGTGCCGGACGAGCGCGCCGCCGCGTACCGCGCGCACGGCTGGTGGCGGGACGAGACCTTCCTCGACGACCTGCACCGCCACGCCCGGACCCACCCGCACCGCACGGCCGTCGCCGCCCGGCGGATCACCGAGTCCCGCACCGACACCCTCGACTACGCCGAACTGAACCGCCTCACCGACCGCTTCGCGCTCGCCCTCCTCGAACTCGGCGTCCGCCGGAATGACTTCGTCGCCGTGCAGCTCCCCAACCGCTGGGAGTGGGTGCCGTTGGTCTTCGCCGCGCTGCGCACCGGCGCGGTCGTCGTCCCCGTCTCCCCGCTCTGCGAGGGGGAGGAGCTGCGCCACCGCCTCGCACTCACCGGGGCACGGGTGTACGTCACCGTGCCGGACGCGGCGGAGACCGCGGTACGGCTCCGTCGGGAACTGCCCGCGCTCGCCCACGTTCTGGTGGTGGACGGCCCGGTCCCCGAGGGCGCGCGCGGCTTCCATGAGCACGTCGTGGGGGTGGAGCGGGAGCGGGAGGAGGGCGCCGCGGCCCGGCTGGACGGCCTGGCGACCGGACCCGACGATCCCTTCGTGGTGCTGTTCACCTCCGGCACCACCGGCCTGTCCAAGGGCGTGGTGCACAGCCCGAACACCGTGCACTCGGCCGTCCGCGGTTATGTCGACGCGTTCGGCGCCGGCGACGACTGGGTGGCCGCCGTCTCGACGCCGCTGGTGCACTACTCCGGGTTCGCGCAGGGCGTCCTCGGCTCGGTCCTGCTCGGCGGCACCGTCGCCTTCCAGGACGTACGCCGCGACGACGCGCTGCTCGACCTCGTGGAACGGTACGGCGCCACCCTGCTGTACGGGCCGCCCGCGACCCTCGCGGACGTCGTCGCCTCGCAACGGACCCGGCACCGCGACACCCGCACCCTGCGCCACGTGGTGATCGGCTCCGCCCCGGTGCTGCCGGAGCTGGCCGACGCGGTGGCGGCGACGCTGGGCGCCCGCGCCCACTCGCTGTGGGGCATGTCCGAGAACGGCCCCGTGACCACCACCCGGCCCGAGGACCCGGACGGCTGGGCCTCCCGCAGCAACGGCCGCCCGGTCGACGCCATGGAGGTCCGCGTCGAGACGTCCGGCGCCCTGGGGGACGACGGCGTGGGGCGGCTGAAGGTGCGCGGGGCGTCGCTGGCGCTCGGCTACCTGGGGCGGCCGGAGGCGTTCACCGCCGAACTCGACGCCGACGGCTGGTTCGACACCGGCGACCTGGCCCGCGACGACGGGCGCGGCGGCATCCGCGTCCTGGGGCGGGCCCGGGACGCGATCGTGCGGGACGGGCGGGTGGCCCCCGTGGCCGAGTTGGAGGCGCTCGTCGGCAGCCATCCCGACGCCGTCGAGGCGGCCCTGGTCGGCGTCGGACCGCAGGGCGGCGGCCCCGACGGTCCCGACGGCTCCGTGGGGCCCGACGGCTCCGTGGGGCCCGGCGGGATCATCGCCGTCGTGGCCGGGCGCGACGGGCGGCTCCCCACCCTCGAGGACGTCCGCGCCCGCATCACCGCGGCCGGCCACGACACGCGCTTCCTCCCCGACCGCCTCGAGGCGGTCCCCGCCCTGCCCAAGACCCTCACCGGCAAGGTCCGCAAGGCCGAACTGCGCTCCCGGTTCGCCCCCGTCCAGGCGCCCACCGGCTGACCGCCGCCGACCCCACGCGAGGAGCAGTCATGTCCCACCCACCACCGGTCCCCATGTCGGCCACCCTGGCCGCCGACGCCGTGCTGGCGCGGCGCCGGGCCGCGGGCGAGCGCGTGCTGACGCTGACGAGCGGCGAGATCGGGCTGCCGGTGCTGCCGGGTCTGGCGGCGCGGCTCGGCGCCGCCGCAGGGGAGAACGCCTACGGCCCCGTCGACGGAAGTCCCGCCCTGCGCGGCGCGGCCGCCGGGTACTGGACGCGGCGCGGGCTGGTCACCGACCCCGACCAGGTGGTCGCGGGCCCCGGTTCCAAGGCGCTGCTGTTCGCCCTGCTCCTCGCCGTCGGCGGCGACGTGGTCGTACCGGTCCCCGGCTGGGTCAGCTACGCCGCCCAGGCCCGGCTCGCCGGGGCACGCCCGCTGCCCGTGCCGATCGTGCCGGGCGAGGGCGGCGTGCCCGACCCGGACCGGCTGCGGGAGGCGGTCGCCGACGCCCGCGCCGCCGGGCACGCCCCCCGCGTCGTCGTCGTCACCGTGCCCGACAACCCGACCGGCACCGTCGCGTCGGACACCACCCTGCGGCGGCTGGCCCGGGCCGCCCGCGACCTGGACCTCGTCATCGTCTCCGACGAGATCTACGGCGACCTCGTGTACGACACCGCCGCACCGGCTGTCTCCCCGGCGGTGCACGCGCCCGAGCGGACCGTCGTCACCACCGGCCTGACCAAGAACCTGGCGCTCGGCGGCTGGCGCACCGGCGTGGCCCGGCTGCCCGACGGCGAGCCGGGGCGCGGCCTGCACACCAGGCTCGTCGCCGTCGCCAGTCAGATCTGGTCCAGCCCCCCGGCGCCGGTGCAGGCGGCCGCCGCGTACGCGTTCACCGAACCGCCGGAGGTGCTGGAGCGGATCGCGGCGAGCCGCCGGTTGCACGAGCGGGTGGTGCGCGCGGTCGCCGACCGCCTCGCCGCCGTCGGCGCGCGCACCGCGCCGGTCACCGCGACCTGCTACCTCTACCCGGACTTCGAGCCGCACCGCGCCTCTCTGACCCGCCTGCACGGCGTGCGCGACGGCGACGCCCTGGCCGCGCTGCTCCTGGACCGGCACGGGGTGGGCGTGCTGCCCGCGAGCGCCTTCGGGGAGCCGGGCCGCCCGCTGCGGATCCGGCTGGCGACCAGCCGCCTCTACGGCGACACCGACGAGCGGCGCACCGCCGCGCTGACCGCCGACGACCCCCTCGCCCTGCCCTGGATCCGCGCCGACGTCGACCGGCTCGGCGAGGTCCTCACCGCCGTGACGGGCGCCGGCACGCCCGCGGCCCTCGCCCCGCATCCCTGACCGCCCGGACCCACCCACCAGACGAAGGAGTCACCCATGCCCAGCCCGCACCTCCCCGTCCTCTTCGAGGCCGAGTACGACGGAGCCCGGCACGTCGGCTTCGGCCGGCCCGAGGACGGCGTGCCGCACACCCTGTACCGGGTCGGCGACGGCGCGGTGGCCGCCGCCTTCGTCGCCGGCGACGGCTCGGAGGAGGCCCTGCGCGCGGCCCTCACCGAGGGCACGGACGCCGTCGTCGTCCCGCCCGGCGACCCGGGCCTGCGGCTGCTGCCGCCGCTGCTCCCGCGGGCGTCCGGGGCGGCGCTGCTGAGCGGCTTCATGGGGACGCACAGGAAGAAGTGGGGCGGGCGGACGGCCCCTGACGGCGCCGAGTTCACCCCGCCGAAGTGGTTCTTCAAGGGCTTCGGCGACTGGGTACGGCTGCCCGGCGAGGACCTCGTCGTGCCCGCCCGGCCGGTCGCCCTCATCGAGGAGCCGGAGGTCGCCCTCGTCTACGTCAACGACGCCGACGGCACCCCGCACTACGCGGGCTACACCTTCGGCAACGACCTGTGCGACATCGGCCTGCACCGCAAGGACCCCGGTTACAACCCGTACTGCAAGCTGTGCGACACCGCGCTGGCCCCGTGGCTGTTCCTCGGACCGCCGCCGCGGACGGTGACCGGGCGGGTCACCATCGTCCGGGACGGCGCGACCGCCTGGGAGGGCGCCTTCGACTGCGGCGACGACGCCCTGTACCACCGCGTCCAGGACATGGCCGACCACCTGTTCACCTACCCCGCGGTGCGGCGGCCGGGGCTGGTCAACTACGTCCTGCTGGGCGCCGACGAGGCCAGCTTCCACGACGGCTTCCGGATCGCCGACGGCGACCGCATCGCCGTCGACGTGAAGAGCCACGGCGTGGCCTTCGCCAACCGGGTGCGCTTCGTCTCCCCGGCCCCGTACGCCACCCCCGCGGCTGCTCCCCTCCCCGCCGCCGAGTCTTCTGTCGCGGGGGCATGAACACCTCGTGAAGCGTGGCCGGCCGGTCTGTGCGGCGACCGGCCGGCCCGTGCACGCTCGGACCAGTCCCCAACTCCGCTGATGTACAACGGACTTCACAGGAGGAGACGCGTCGTGTCCCCAACCCGTCGGAAGCAGGTGCACCTCGCGGCCCAGCTGCCCGGCATTCACAACGTGACCGTGTGGTCGGACCCGCGCTCCGGGAGCCAGATCGCCCTCGACTCGTTCGTGCGGCTCGCGCGGACCGCCGAGCGCGGCCGGTTCGACTTCTTCTTCCTCGCCGAGGGGCTCAGGCTGCGCGAGCACAAGGGCCAGGTCTACGACCTGGACATCGCGGGCCGCCCCGAGAACCTGACCGTGCTCAGCGCCCTGGCCGCCGTCACCACCCACCTGGGCCTCGCCGCCACCGTCAACACCACCTTCAACGAGCCCTACGAGGTGGCGCGTCGCCTCGCCACCCTGGACCGGCTCAGCGGCGGGCGGGCCGCGTGGAACGTGGTCACCAGTCACGACGCCTTCACCGGCGAGAACTTCCGCCGGGGCGGCTTCCTCGCCGAGGCCGACCGGTACACCCGGGCCGCCGAATTCCTGTCTGTGGCACGCGCGTTGTGGGACAGCTGGGCCGACGGCGACCTGCGTGCCGACCCGGTGACGGGGGAGTACGCGCGGGCCGGGGCGGGCCGGTTCTCCCACCACGGGCGGCACTTCGACATCTCCGGCCGCTTCAGCACCCCGCCCGGGCCGCAGGGCCACCCGGTGGTGATCCAGGCGGGCGAATCCGCCGCGGGGCGGGAGTTCGCCGCGTCCGACGCCGAGGTGATCTTCAGCAAGCACAACCGGCTCGACGCCGCCCGCGCCTTCTACCGGGACGTCAAACGCCGCCTGCCGCGCCACGGCCGCCGCCCCGAAGACCTGCTGATCCTCCCCACCGCCAACGTGGTCGTCGCCGACACCGACGCGGAGGCCGCGGCCCTCGCCGACGAGATCAGCCGGGACCTCGTCAGCCCCCAGACCGCGATCGCCCACCTGGAGGCGGTCTGGGGCCGCGACCTCAGCGGCTACGACCCCGACGGCCCGCTGCCCGACATCGAACCCGAGGACGACGCGCACTTCCTCAAGGGCCACTCCGTCTTCCGCAAGGACCGCGCCGCGACCGCCCGCGCCTGGCGCGAACTCGCCCGCGAACGCGGCCTGTCCATCCGGGAACTGGTCGTCGAGATCGGCGGCCGCCCCACCTTCGTGGGCAGTCCCCGCACGGTCGCCGACGCCGTCGACCACTTCGTCCAGACCGACGGCGCCGACGGGTTCGTCCTCGTCCCGTATCTCACGCCGGGCGGCCTGGACGACTTCGTCGACCGGGTGGTGCCGCTGCTCCAGGAGAAGGGCGTGCACCGCGCCGACTACACCGGCACCACCCTCCGCGACCACCTCGGCCTCACCTCCGCGCCCCGCCCGGCGTCCTGGGGCGGCGGCCGGGGCGCCCTCGAGCTGAAGGAGACCTCCGTATGACCGGCCGTATGCCCGTCACGACCGGCGGCCCGCTGCACCTCGCCGTCGCCCTGGACGGCGCCGGCTGGCATCCGGCGGCCTGGCGCCCGGACGGCGCCCGACCTGGCGACCTGCTCACCGCCCGCCACTGGGCCTCGCTGGTCGCGGAGGCCGAACGCGGACTGCTGGACTTCGTCACCTTCGAGGACGCCCTCGGCCTCCAGTCCGCCGCCTTCCACCGGCCCGACGACCGCACCGACCAGGTCAGGGGCTCGTTCGACGCCGTCCTGCTCGCCTCCTACCTGGCCCCGCTCACCACCCACGTCGGCCTGGTCCCCACCACCAACGTCACCCACACCGAGCCGTTCCACGTCGCCATCGGCACCGCCACCCTCGACCACGCGTCCCTGGGACGGGCCGGCTGGCGCCCGCAGATCGCCTCCCGCGCCGCCGACGCCACGCTCTTCGGCCGCCGCACCACACCCCAGCTGACCGACGAGGACGTCACCGACCCGGAGCGGATCGCCGCCCGGCTGCGCGACCTGTTCGACGAGGCCGCCGACGTGGTGGAGGCGGTGCGGCGGCTGTGGGACAGCTGGGAGGACGACGCCGAGATACGCGACGCGGCCACCGGCCGCTTCCTCGACCGTGACAAGGTCCACCACATCGACTTCCAGGGCCAGTGGTTCAGCGTGAAGGGCCCCTCGATCACCCCGCGCGGCCCGCAGGGACAGCCGCCCGTGGTCAGCCTCGCCCACGCCTCCGTCCCGTACGCCTTCGCGGCCGCCGCCTCCGACGTCGTCACCGTCACCCCGCACGACCGGGACGGCGCCGCGGCGATCCTCGGCCAGGTGGACGCGGCGGTGGCGGAGGCCGGACGCGACCTCGCCGAACGCCCGCTGAGGGTCCTCGCCGACCTCCTCGTCGTCCTCGACGAGCAGCCCGGCGCCGCCGCCCGCCGCCTGGCCCGCCTCGACGAGCGGGCCGGAGCCGCACTCCGGTCGGACGCCGAGATCTTCACCGGCACGCCCGCCGAACTCGCCGACCTGCTGCTCGACTGGCGCACCGCAGGCCTGGACGGCTTCCGGCTCCGCCCCGCCGCCCTGCCGCACGACCTCACGGCGGTCACCCGCGGCCTGGTCCCCGAACTCCAGCGCCGCGGCGCCTTCCGCACCGCCTACGACACCACCACCCTCCGCGGCCACCTGCGCCTGCCGCGCCCGGCGAGCCGGTACGCGAGGGCGACGTGAGCGCGCCCCACGCCTGTGGACGGCAACTCCGCACATCCCCGTCGGTTAACCTGACAAGGGGGCATCGCACGGGGGTGGGCGGCACGGTGACGGTGACGGACGGCAAGGTGACCGCTGCGGCGGTGCTGCCGGTGAAGCTGCGCGGCTGCCTCGCTGTCGTCGCCGTGCTCGCCGCGCTCGTGGTCGTCATGCTCGGCGTGCGGTACGCCGGTGACGCCGGGCCCGGGCGGGCGGACGCCCGGATCGGACAGGCCGCGTACGGGGTCGGGGCGCCCTGGTGGCACATCGCCTCCGCCACGGACTTCCTGGGCGACCCGGCGGGCGCGCTGCTGCTGCTCACGGCCGGTGTCGTCGGCTGCCTGAGGGCCCGGTGGCCCCGCGCCGCCGTGCTGCTGCTCGCCGGACCCGGGCTGGCCGTCGGTGCGACCCGGCTGCTCAAGCCGCTCGCCGCCCGCACCATCAACGGCGACGACAATCTCGCCTTCCCGAGCGGCCACACCGCCTTCCTCACCGCGTTCGCCCTCGCCCTGGCGCTGCTCGCGGCGGGGCGGTTCGGGCTCGGTCCGGTGTCCGGCACCGCCCTGGCGCTGGGCACCGCCTCCGCCGCCGGCGCCCTCATGGGCTGGGCCCAGGTCGCGACCGGGGCGCACTACCCGACCGACACGGTGGGCGGCTGGTGCACCGCCCTCGCGGTCGTACCGGCGGCGGCGTGGGTGATCGACCGTACGGCCGATTCCCAGCGCCCCCGCCTCAGTTGACGGAAGTCTCCGACGACAGCCGCAGCCCCCTCACGCCCTCCGCCGGAACACCGGCCGTACCGGCCTGCCCCCCAGCCACGGCGTCGGATCGCCCGCGTCCAGCGCCTTGCGGTACACCGCGCACGCCTGGCCGACCACGTCCACCGTGCGGTCGATGTCGGTCTCCTCCAGCGCGCCGCTCACCACGAACGACGGGGCCAGGACCCCGCCCAGCAGCAGGCGGCGCAGGAACAGCGTCCGGTACTCCTGCGACGGCTTCCCCTGCGCGTCCAGCGTCGCGAAGACCAGGTTGCTGGCGCGGCCCCGGACGAGCACATGGTCCGCGACCCCCATCGCCGCCGCCGCGTCCCGGACCCCCGCGGCCAGCCGCTCGCCCAGCGCGTGCAGCCGGGCGGTGACGCCCTCCTCCGTGTACGTGGTCTGCACGGCCATCGCCGCCGCCAGGGCGTGCGTCTCCGCGCCGTGCGTGGTGGACAGCAGGAACACCCGGTCGGCGTCGTGCCGCAGCCCGCCCCGCTCCATCAGCTCGCGGCGCCCGGCCAGCGCGGACACCGCGAAGCCGTTGCCCAGCGCCTTGCCGAAGGTGGACAGGTCGGGGGTCACCCCGTACAGGCCCTGCGCGCCCGCCTCCGACCAGCGGAAGCCGGTGATCATCTCGTCGAAGACCAGCACGCTGCCGTGCCGGTGGGCGAGGTCGCGCAGTCCGGCGAGATAGCCGGGCGGCGGCTCCGTCTGGGTGGCGGGCTCCAGGACGAGGCAGGCGATCTCGTCCGGGTACCGGTCGAACAGCGCCTCGACGGCGGCCAGGTCGCCGTAGCGGAACCGGACGGTCAGCTCGGTGGTCGCCGCCGGGATGCCCGCCGACATCGGCGTCGTGCCGATGAACCAGTCGTCGACCGAGAAGAACGGGTGGTCGGCGCAGAGCGCCACCCGGGTGCGCCCGGTGACGGCGCGCGCCAGCCGCACGGCCGCCGTGGTCGCGTCGGAGCCGTTCTTCGCGAACTTCACCATCTCGGCGGTCGGCACCGTGGCGAGGAACCGCTCCGCCGCCTCCGCCTCCACCACCGAGGGGCGCACGAAGTTGCTGCCCCGTTCCAGCTCCCGCCGCACCGCCTCCAGCACCCGGGGATGCGCGTGGCCGAGGCTCACCGACCGCAGCCCCGAGCCGTACTCGATGTACTCGTTGCCGTCGACGTCCCACACATGGGCGCCGCGCCCGTGACTGATGACCGGCGCCAGGTCCTGCGGGTACTGGTCGTCGCCCTTGGCGTACGTGTGCGCGCCGCCCGGAACCGCCGCGTGCAGCCGCTCGTTCACCGCTCGCGACCGGGGCAGCTCCAACTCCTGGCCGCTCATGGTGCCTTCACCTCCAGCGTTCTCAACACCTCGGCCAGACCGGGCGCCTTGCGGTCCCGTTCGGACGTCACGGTGACCGGCAGCGGCCACGGGACGGCCAGTTCGGGGTCGTCGAAGGCGATCGTCACGTCCTCGGCGGGGTCGTGCTCGCGGTCGATCCGGTACGACGTGTCGGCGGTCTCCGTCAGCGCCTGGAAGCCGTGCGCGCAGCCCGCCGGCACGTACAGCGTGGCCTGCGTGTCGCCGGACAGCTCGACCGCGGCCCGGCCCAGGTACGTCGGCGAGCCGGGCCGCAGGTCCACCACCACGTCGAAGATCCGGCCCCACGAGCAGCGGACCAGCTTGGCCTCGCCCTCGCCGGACCGCAGATGCATGCCGCGCACCACGCCCCGCACCGAACGGGACAGGCTGTCCTGGACGAACGCGTCCGGGTCGATCCCCACGGAACGCGCCACGTCGGCGTCGAACGTGCGGCAGAAGAAGCCGCGTTCGTCCGTGAACGGCGTCGGCTCGAACAGAAATGCCCCGGCGATCGCCGGGACCTCGGTCACCTTCATGGGGTCTCCTGTCGTGCGAGGTCGGGTGCGCCGCCGGACGCCGGTAAAAGAGCGTTCAGCGCCTCGAACTGCCGGCGGACGCGCTCGGCCAGCACCGGGTTGCGTTCGGCGAGGGTCCGCCGGACCCGCGCCCGGTCCCGCTCCAGCGCGCGGAACTGCTCCAGCAGCCGGTCCGGGTCGATCTCCCGCGCCGGGTGGCAGTGCTCGCCCAGCCCCATGTCGGCCATCAGCCGGTCGCTCTTGGCCGCGTAGCTCACGGCGAGGGCGGGGGTGCCGACCTTCAGCGCGCACACCAGGTTGTGGTAGCGGGTCGCCACCACGGTGTCCGCGACCGCCATCTCCTTCATCAGGTCGCCCAGCGACGCCGTGGCCGCGGCGACGACCAGCGGCGAGTCCACTGCCTCGAGGATCGCCTCGGCCACCGTCCGGTCCACGTCGTCGCCGGTGAGCAGCCGCACCGGCCTGCCGTCCGCGGCCAGCCCGCGCACGAAGCGCGTCATGCCGTCCAGGTAGCGGCGGCGCAGTTCGTCCGCCCGGTCCCGCTCGTCGTTGCTGCCGCCGAAGTCCATGACCCCGACGCACACCGGTCCGGGCGGCCCCGAGTCGCTCCCCGACGGGGGAGTCGCCAGCGCGAACACCAGGTCCGCGTAGACCTCGTCGCGCCGGGTGTCCACGCCCATCTCGCGGAGCGCGTCCCGGGACAGCGTGTCCCGGTACGAGCGGTAGGCGGCCAGCCGCGCCGCCCAGCGGGTGAGCGCCCGCACCGGCCGGCTGCGGGTCCCGGACGCCCCGACGCCGACCAGCGCGACCGGGGTGCGCAGCAGCCGCCCGGCCGCGCACACCAGGAACAGCGAGTACGGCATGCCCCACGGCCGCAGCGGCAGCGTGCTCTCCAGGATGCCGGTGCCGGGGACGATCACCACGTCGTGCCGGCGCACCCACGCGGCGATGCGGAAGGCGTCCACGAGCTTGCCCAGGCCCTTGCCCGCGATGTCGGCGGGGCGTGCCGCCGTGCGGTACTCGCCGCGGAACCAGTGCAGCCGCGACGCCGGTATGCCGTACCGGGCCGTGACGGTCTCGGGTCCGCCGCACAGGGCGTCCACCTCCGCACCCGGACGATCGGCGCGCAGATGGTCCAGCACGGCGACCAGTGAACCGTCGTTGCCGACGTTCCCGGAGCCGAACAGACCGAAGAGGCCCACCCGGGAAGACGTCACGCGGCACCCCTTTCACGGCCGGCGACCAGGGCGTCCACGGAGACGTCGAGCGCCGCCGGGTCCACCGGGGCACGGTCCTCGACCCGCTCGCCGGCGCCCGGCCGGACCCGGCTGGTCGCCCACGCGGCCAGATGCCGGTAGCAGGCGCGCCGGTCGGCGGGGGACAGGGGCGCCCGCCGCACCGCCGAGACGAACCCCCACACGTACTCGGCGAGCAGCCGGGGTGTCGGGTGCAGCGGGCCCGCGCGGCGCGGGTCCAGGTTGACGCAGCGGGCGCGCTTGGAGGGGTTGGCCCGCTCGGCGCGGGTGGGGTGGTCGCGCCGGAAGTACAGCAGCTCCGGCACCTGGTGGAAGGGGCCGTGCAGGGTGAGCTCGGCGACGAAGGTGCGGTCGGCGTGGTGGTAGCTGTCGTGCGGCTTGACCCGGCGCAGCACGTCGGCGCGCATCACACCGTAGAAGTCGTCGCCGCCGGGCTCGAACAGCAGGCTGCGGAACCGCTCCGGGGCGTGCGGCGAGGAGGTGTTCAGCGTGTACGCGTAGGGCACCTTGACCTTGCCGTCCTCGTCGATGACGGCCTGGTCGCTGTGCGCGAGGATCACGTCGGGGCGCTCGTCGAGCGCCTCCACGCAGCGCTTGAGCAGGTCACGGGCGTACAGGTCGTCGTGCGAGGCCCATTTGAACAGCTCGCCGCGGCACTGGGTGAAGACGTAGTTGTGGTTCGGCGCGGCGCCGATGTTCCGGGCCAGCCGGATGTACCGGATCCGGGAGTCCCGCTTCTCGTAGCGGCGGCAGATGTCCTGGGTCGCGTCGGTCGAGGCGTTGTCGGTGATGACCAACTCGAAGTCCTCGTACGTCTGGCCGAGCAGGGCCTCCAGCGACTCGGCGAGGTACTCCTCGCCGTTGTACACGGGAAGGCCGATGCTCAGCCGGGGTTGCGCGGTCATGACGTCCTCACTTCACGGATGAGAGATCTCGGTGGTGCTCGCGCAGGGCGATCCTCAGGTGCAGCCACCACGCGGCCGAACCGCACACGGACGCGGCGGCGGCCCCCCAGGCCGAGCCGACGGTGCCGCCGAGGGCCGCACCGCCGATCCCGAGCCCCACGTAGCAGACGGACGCGAAGATCTGGCACCGGAGACTGAGCCGGGCCGCGCCGAGCGCGCGCAGCCCGGCGGCCGCTCCGGTACCGACGCCGGCCCCCGCGACACTGAGGGTGGCCGGAACGATGAGTTCCTTGGCGGCGGGCCAGACGTCGCCGAGGACCAGTTCCCCCGCCCGGTCCGGCATCAGCAGCAGCACGCCGCCCCACAGCAGGGCGGCGACCGCCTGGCCGCCGCCCAGGAACAGACAGAACCGGCCGAGCCGGTGCGGGGCCTGCCGCAGCATCCGCGCCGCCTCGGCCACGGTGACCAGCGTCAGCCCCATCAGCACGGCCAGGAACGGGCCTTGCAGCAGTTCGGCGCCCCGGACGACGCCGACCGCGCCGACGCCGACGATGGCGCCGAGCCCGTACGCGCGCAGCTGGCCGGCGCCGCTCACGCAGGTGTTCTCGACCAGGTACCGGTAGCCGAGGTCACGGTGGTCGCGGATCCAGGGCCGGGCCCCGGTGAGCCGCGGCCGGATGCCGGACTGCGCCCAGCCGTACGCGGCGGCCACCGCGGCCGAGCCGCCCCAGGCGAGCACGAACGCGGGCACCGTGCCCGCCTGCGCCGCCACGACCATGGCGGGGATCAGCGCCACGCCCCACACCACGTCGTTGACGAACGCCTTCCGGCCCACGCCGGCCGCGAAGAACGAGTACCGCCAGGCGTCCTGGAGCAGCAGCCCGGGCAGCACCACGCCCAGGCAGGCGAAGGCGGCCCCCACGCTGCCGCCGAGCAGCGGCCACAACGCCAGGCACAGCACGCCGATGACCGCGCCGACGCCCAGCGAGGTGCCCGTCGAGCGGGACACCGCCTGCCGCCAGGACGCCTCGGACACGGCGCTGAACCGCACCACGAGCGGGTCGGTGGCCAGACCCCGGGAGACGCTGAGCACCACGCCGTAGGTCACCCAGGCCAGGCTGAACACGCCGAACGCGGTCAGTCCCAGCGAGCGTGCCACGTACACGCCCACGGCGAAGTTGGACAGGCTGGAGGCCGCCTGGTCGGCCAGCCCCCACGACAGCCTGCCCGCGACGGCCCGCGTGACGGTGCGGGCCGGGCGCGCCGCCGGCGCCGCCGCCGTCGTCGGCGGCGGAGTCGGCGACTTGTCTCCCTCGGCGGCCACCGGGCTCACGCCTTGACCAGCCCGGCGCCGTGCAGGGCGTCGGCCGCCGCGACGACGGTGTCGAACGGCAGACCGGCCCGCTCGGCCACGTCCAGCAGACCGTGCTCGCCGTCGGAGAGGCTGAGCACCCACAGCATCGCCATCTGGGCCTCCTGCGCGTCACTGCGGCCGCCCAGCGCCGCGTACAGCCCGCGCCGCCCCAACTGCGGCTCCCCGTACGGGCTGAGGTTGACGTACCGCCGGTCTCGGTCGAGCACGGCGAACGCCTCCCGGCAGACGGCCAGGGTGTCCTCCATCGCCTCGGGCGTCACGAAGTCCAGGTCGTCCGCCGAGGTGTGGTACTCCGGGTAGCCGGCGTACGGGGTCCGGCTGAGCGACCCCACGCCCAGGTCGAACCCCGGCGAGCAGAACTGCCGCTCGTCGTAGCCGTACGGGGTGAACTCCCGTATCTCGTGCGGGCGTCCGGAGGTCTCCAGCACGTACCGCATCACCCGGTCGATCTCCGCGTCCCCGCGCCTGCTGCGCTTGTACGTCAGCGAGCCGCGGTCGCCCGCGCAGGCCAGCACCAGCCCGTGCTTCACCCGCTCCACCCGTCCGGCGTTGCGGGCCAGCCAGGTGATCGCCCCGATGGTGCCGGGCGCGAACAGGAAGCGGTACGTGTAGTACGGCGTGGACCCGGCCAGCGACCGGGCGAGGAACGCCGCCACCGCGATGCCGGCCAGGTTGTCGTTGGCCAGCGCCGGATGGCAGACGTGACTGGAGACGAGCACCTCGTCGGGCACCTGGCCCGGCACCACGTGCTCGGCGTAGGTGAGATGCCCGTCCGCCAGGGTGGAGTCGATCCGCACCTCGTACTCGCCGTCGGGCAGCGCGTCCAGGGTCTCCTGCGTCAGACAGAACCCCCAGTCCGGCTTGTAGTAACTGGTGCGGTACGGCACCCACGTCGGGCGGTCGGGCAGGGTGTGCAGATGGGGGCGCAGCTCGGACAGCGGCATCCGCGCCGACACCGGCACGCTGTAGCCCAGCACGTGCAGGCTGGAGTCGGCGAGGTCGACGACCCGCCGCCCGGACGGGTCGGCGATCCACGCCTCGCGGACGTTCCACTCCTGCGGCACCGTCCAGTCCAGCACCTGCGTGCCGGTGGGCACCTCGTGCACCTCGAGCGGCAGCAGCTCGCCGACGACGTCCAGGGTGGCGCGCACCCCGTCGCCGGTGATGCTCCGGCGGAGCGGGTACATCCGCTCCACCAGGGCGTGCATCTCCTCGCCGGGCGTGGTCACGACCGCCGCCTCAGCGTGTCGTCGACCTCGCCCGCCTCGGACGCGGCGCGCAGCACGGCGAGCCGGGTGAACCGCTGCTCGAAAGCCTCCCGGGTGAGGCCGTGCGCCCGGTAGGCGTCGGCGAGTTCCAGCGCGCCGCGCTTCACCGACCACTCGCACGCGAAGCCCGGGACCGCCTCGCGGAAGCGGGAGAAGTCCACCCGGTAGGAACGCGGATCCGCCCCCGTCTCCCCGGTGATGACCACCTTGGAGCCGTCCACCGCGTCCGCGACCTGCTGGGCGATCTCCGCGACCGTGACGTTGTTGGTCTCGCTGCCGATGTTGAACGCCCGGTCGTGCACCGCCTCACGCGGCGCCTGAAGGGCGGCCGTGAACGCCCGCGCGATGTCCGCGGCGTGCACCAGCGGGCGCCACGGCGTGCCGTCGGACAGCACCAGCACCTCGCCGGACAGCAAGGCGTGCCCCACCAGGTTGTTCAGCACGATGTCGGCGCGCAGCCGCGGCGAGTACCCGAAGGCGGTCGCGTTGCGCATGTAGACCGGGCTGAAGTCGTCGTCGGCCAGCTCGTGCAGGTCGTCCTCGACCCGCACCTTGGACTCGGCGTACGGCGTCACCGGGCGCAGCGGGGCGTCCTCGGCCACCAGGTCGTCGCCGCCCGCCGCGCCGTAGACCGAGCAGGTCGAGGCGTACAGGAAGCGGCGCACGCCCGCGTCCTGGGCCAGCTTCGCCAGCCGCACGGACGCGTGGTGGTTGATGTCGTAGGTGAGTTCCGGCGCCAGCGCCCCCAGCGGGTCGTTGGACAGGGCGGCCAGGTGGATCACGGCGTCCACCCCGGCCACGTGGTCGGCCGTGACGTCCCGCAGGTCCACCCGCGTCCCCGGAGGGTCCGCGGGCCTCGGCCCCAGCACGCAGTCGGCGAACAGGCCGGCGTCCAGCCCGACGACCTCGTGTCCGGCGGCCGTGAGCACCGGGGCCATCACGGTGCCCAGATAGCCCTGGTGTCCGGTGAGCAGTACGCGCAAGGTTTCAACCCCCCAGGTCGACAGTCAGTTTGGTGACGGCGAACGCCTCGGCGTACCGGGCGTTGCTCTCGATGCCGCGGATCCGGGCCAGCCCGAGGAAGGCCTCCCGGTCGTACCACGGCCGGTGCCGCTGCGAGGGATAGTGCTCCTGCAGCAGCCGCACCTTGTCCTCGGCCGTGTCCGGGGCCAGCGGCTGGTACACCACCGGACGGCCCAGGTCCCCGTCCCACTTGACGATCTCGTAGCCGAGCACGAGATGGTCGCGGAACGCGGTCGTCATCAGCTTCGCCACGCCCCGGTGGTCCTGGTGCGCGTCCTCGGTGCGCGGGGCGAGCACCAGGTCGGGCTCGGTGAGGGCACGCAGCTCCTCGACCGCGGCCTTGGCCTCCGCCCAGTGCGCGGGCAGCCGCCCGTCGGGCAGCTTTTCCACGGTCAGCCGCACGTCGGCACCGGGGCAGAAGGCGGCGAGCGCCTCCTGCTCCTCCTGCTCGCGTTCCGTGCCGCCGCCGGACAGCACCAGCGCGTCGACCCTGAGGCCCGGGTGGGCCCGGCACAGGGTCAGCAGGGTCCCGCCGGCGCCGATGGCGATGTCGTCGCAGTGCGCGCCCACCGCGACGACCCGCTCCAGACGCCCGGTTCTCAGCCGGATCACGCGCTCACCCCCGTCCCCGCACGCTCCCGCTCCCACACCGCCCACGGCCGGTCCCCCCTGGCGTAGGCCTCGTCCAGCGCCGCGCGTTCCTTCACGGTGTCGGTCGGCTTCCAGAAACCGCGATGCCGGTGCGCAACGAGCCTTCCCCGCTTGGCCAGTTGGGCACACCCGTCGGCGACGAGATCTCCGTTCTCGGGGATGTGGTCGAAGATCTCCTGGCGCAGCACGAAGTAGCCGCCGTTCTCCCACAGCGGCAGGTCGCTCACCGGGGTGATGCCGCCCACCAGGCCGTCCTGGCCCAGCTCCACGCAGTGGAACGACGACTGCGGCGGCACCACCATCATCGACGCGCCCGCGTCCCGGCGGGAGAACCGGTCGATCATCTCCGGCAGCGGGGCGTCGGTGAGCACGTCCGCGTAGTTGGCGAGGAACATCTCGTCGCCGTCCAGATGGTGCCGCACCCGGCGCAGCCGCTCCCCGATCGGCGACTCGATGCCGGTCTGCGCGAAGGTGATGGTCCAGTCGGCGATGTCGGTGGTCAGCAGCTCGGTGCGGCCGCCGCGCAGCACGAAGTCGTTGGAGACGGTCTCCTCGTAGGTGAGGAAGAAGTTCTTGATGTGGTGGGCGCCGTAACCCAGGCACAGGATGAACTCCTTGTGCCCGAAGTGCGCGTAGTAGCGCATCACGTGCCAGATCAGCGGGCGCGGCCCGACCATCGCCATGGGCTTGGGGATGTCGTCGTTCGCCCCGGCGCGCATGCGCAGCCCGTAACCGCCGCAGAACAGTACGACCTTCATCGCTCGACCTCGACAATGCTCAGTTCCGGGATGGGGAAGACCAGCCGGCCGCCCCACTCGTGCACGTACGCCAGCTGCTCGGCCAGCTCGGCGCGCAGGTTCCAGGGCAGCACCAGCACGTAGTCCGGCCGGTCGGCGGCGATCCGGTCCGGCGGCAGGATCGGGATGCGCGTGCCCGGCGTGTACCGGCCGTGCTTGTACGGGTTGCGGTCCACCGTGTACGGCAGCAGGTCGGGCCGGATCCCGCAGTGGTTGAGCAGCGTGTTGCCCTTGCCCGGCGCGCCGTACCCGACGACCGTCTCGCCGCGCTCGGCCGCGTCGACCAGGAACCGCAGCAGGTCCCGGCGCACCTTGGCGACCCGGGCGGAGAACTCGGTGTACCCGGACAGCTCCTGGAGCCCGGCGGCCTTCTCCCGGGCCAGCACGTCCGCCACCCGCCGGCTCGGCTCGCCGGCCGCCTCCTCGGGCCGGGCCCACAGCCGCAGCGAACCGCCGTGCGTGGGCAGCAGCTCCACGTCCACCAGGGCAAGCCCGCCGCTCGCCAGGGCCCGGATCGCGGAGGCGACCGTGTAGTACTGGAAGTGCTCGTGGTAGATCGTGTCGTACTGGTTCTCCTCGATGAGGGTGAGCAGGTGCTGCACCTCGATCGAGACCCAGCCGTCGTCGGCGACCAGGGCGCGCAGCCCCTTGGTGAAGCCGATGACGTCGGGGATGTGCGCGTACACGTTGTTGGCGACCACCAGGTCGGCGGGGCCGTGCTCGGCGCGCACCGCCGCACCCGTCTCCGGGCTCAGGAACGCGGTGAGCGTGGGCACGCCCGCCTCCCGCGCCGCCGCGCCGACGTTCACCGACGGCTCGACGCCCAGGCAGCGCACCCCCCGCTCCACCACGTGCCGCAGCAGATAGCCGTCGTTGCTCGCCACCTCCACCACGAACGAGTCGGAGCCGAGCGCCAGCCGCGCCGCCGCGTCCTCGACGAAGACGCGCGCGTGCTCCACCCAGGAGGAGGAGTACGACGAGAAGTACGCGTACTCGCTGAACGTCTCCTCCGGCGTGATCAGCGGCGGGAGCTGCGCCAGCCAGCAGTCGGTGCACACCCGCAGATGCAGCGGGTACGTCGGCTCGGGCGCGTCCAGCTGCTCCGCGGCGAGAAAGCTCTCGCACGGCGGTGTCGCCCCCAGGTCGACGACGCTCTCCAGCGCCGTCGAACCGCACAGTCGGCAACGTGTCATCTGCTTCCCCCATCCCGCTCGCGCAGGTCCCCCCGGCGCGAGCCCGTGTGCGTGTCCCCTCGCGACGGGTCCGCCCCGCCGTGTCCCGCGATCGCCGCGCGGTACCCCTCCTCCAGGCGCGCCAGCCCGACCTCGGGGCTGAAGCCCCGCTCGTACCGCAGCCGGGCGGCCCGCCCCATCTCCCGGTTCTCCTCGCTCCCCGTGCCGATCCGGCGCAGCGCGGCGGCCAGCGACGCGGCGTCGTCCGGCCGGTGCAGCAGCCCGGTCACCCCGTCCTCCACCAGCTCGGTGAAGGCGCCGTGCCCGGCGGCGACGGCCGGCACCCCCGCCGCCATCGCCTCCACGACGACCAGGCCGAACGCCTCCTTCCACGTCGACGGGGCCACCACGGCCACCGCCCGCGCGACGGCCTCACGGCACCGCGCCCGGTCGTACAGGCCGACGTAGCGCACGTCGTCCCGGCCCGCCGCCCAGGCCGCCACCTCCGCCTCCAGCGGCCCGGTGCCGGCGACCACCAGCGGCACGCCCACCCCGCCGGCGGCGGCGAGCGCGTCCCACGCGGCCATCAGCAGCCGCACGCCCTTCACCTCGGCGAGCCGGCCCAGATACAGCAGGTGCTCACCGGGGCCGGTGCGGCGCACGTCCGTCTCGGGCACGAAGTTGTGCTTCACCACGAGCCGTCCGGCCGGCATCCCGGCGCCCGCCAGCACGTCGCGCTGCGCCGCCGAGATGCAGAAGAACCGCTCCACGCCCGACCACCAGCGCCGCCGGTTGACCGACAGGCTCACCGCGAGCGGCACCGTCGCGAGCCGGGAGCCGCGGTAGCAGCCGTGCCGGACCGCGGGCAGCGGCGCCCGGCCCACGCACGCGGTGCACGGCGAGCCGTCCCGGTGCAGGGTGCCCGGCGGGCACACCTGGGTGTAGTTGTGCAGCGTGGCGACGGCCGGCACCCCCGCGTCCGCGCAGGCGGCGATCACCGCGGGCGACAGCAGCGGGAAGACGTTGTGCAGGTGCACCACGTCCGGCCGTTCGGCGCGCAGCCGCTCGGCCAGCCGGGTGCGCACCGCCGGGTTCCACGGCACCAGCAGCGGGATCGCCGCCTTCGCAGGCAGCGAGCGGGCGGCGATGTCGTCGCTGCGCCGCTCGAACACCCCGACCCGGTGGCCGGCCTCCCGCAGCAGCGCCACCTCCTGGTCGACGACCTTGTTCTCCCCGCTCGGCTGCGCCGACGCGTAGCGGTTGTGCACCACCATGACGTGCATTCACGCCACCTCCTTGCCGCGGACCGGCCGCGCGACGGTCCGCCGGACGGGTTCCGGCGCCGGCGGACCGGCCCCGGGCGCGGGCGGGTCGGCGGGCGCCGCCAGCAGCGAGGCCGCCAGGGCCAGGTGCAGCAGATAGGGCGAGGCGTCGCCCAGGCCGGCCTCGGTGTACGAGGCGAGCCCGCAGTAGGTGATCAGGAACATCGCGCAGGCCCGCGCGAGCGACGGCGGACGCAGCAGCGCGACCGCGCCCAGCACGAGCACGAAGGCGGCCACCAGCCCCACGCCCAGCAGGCCCTGCTCGTGGTAGACGGCCAGCCAGCTGTTGTCGATGGGCAGCCCGTCGAACGACTTGTCGCCCAGCCCCACCCCGAACAGCCGCTCCGCGCCCGTACGGGGCGCGTCCAGCAGCGCCTCCCACACCTTGGCGCGGCCGGTGAGGGTGGAGAAGTTCTCCTCGGTCTGCCCGCGCAGGAACCACGCCTGGAGCAGCGACCCGAACGCGACCGCCGCGACCGCCGCGATCGCCATCGCCCAGCCGAACCAGCGGCGGGCGGCGGCGCTGGTCAGCACCATCGAGCCGATCGCCACCACCAGACCGGCGAGCAGCCCGACGGTCGCCGTCCGGGTGTGCGTGAGGGCGAGCAGCCCCAGCGACGGCACGATCACCAGCGCGGCGCTCCTGCGGTCGGTGCGGCGGCCCAGCACCAGCAGCACGGCGAGCCCCACGACCACCGCCGCGTACTGCCCGATCTGCGGCGGCGTCAGCGGCCACAGCGCGCCCACGAGCCGGCCGCCGTAGAGGTCGGGCAGGGCGGCCCCCGGCGACAGCAGCAGACCGGCGGCCACCGAGCACAGCACCAGGAAGTACCAGCGGATGTGGTACCGCACGAACGTGGTGGAGCCGTCCCACCAGCGGCTGACCAGCCACAGCGTGGTGACGAACACCGCGAACCTGCCGCACCGGAACAGCGCCCCGAACCCGGCGCTCAGATCCACGCTGGAGATCAGGCTCGGCACCAGCAGCAGGCTGAGCAGCAGCAGGAACGCGCTCGCCCGCACCCGCAGCCGCAGGTTGACGGCGAGCGCCAGCACGAACGCGGCGACCAGCGCGCCCATCGTGACCATCTGGATCAGCGACCGGGGCAGCGGCACGATCGTCTCCGCGCCCGTGGAGCCGAGGGTGTTGAGGACCAGCAGCCCCCACACCGCCTGGACCGTCCTCGGCGTGTGCTCCACCCGCACGTCAACCACCGTCCCCGGCGCGGTAGGTGCTGCCCGCGTCCTGCCGGTACGGCGCGCCCCGCCACTCCTGGAAGTCCAGCTCCCCGCTCGGGTCGTGCGCGACGAACGTCCACGGCCCCTCGTAGACGTTGTCCCGCCAGCGGTTGTGCTGCTTCAGCGTGATCGCGTCGGCGACCTTCTCGCCCATGTACGGCGACCAGTCCGGATAGGTGCCGTAGTTGGCGAGCACCGCCATGCGGTCGCACATCGACGTGCAGTCCATCGCCGACTTGTCCAGCAGGAACCGGTTGTCGTGGATGTCCACCCGCTGGGTCCGCCACCGGCAGTCGGCGTACAGCGGCGCGGAGGCGATGCCCGGCCGGGCACAGCGGTCGATGTCCTCGACGAGCAGCGTGCAGTCGGCCGAGGAGGTGTTGGCGGGGCTGTTGCAGAACCGGTCGGCGTTCTCCCACAGGGTGATCGCGTTCCAGTTGTCCTCGAAGAGGTTCCCGGAGATCTCCAGCGTGTCGGTGCGGGCCTTCACGCGGGGCTCGCCGCCGGACTCCGAGATGTAGACGGTGGCGAACGGGAAGGTGTCGCCGCGCTCGGCGTACCGCCTGCCCTCGACCCAGTTGTTCCGCCGGATCGTGTTGTCGCGGATCACCGCGTTGTAACTGGTCTCGTACATCAGGGCGGCGCCGTCGTTGTCCTCCAGGACGTTGCCCTCGATCAGGAAGTCGTTGTTGTTGGTGTCCGCCCACAGGCCGGTGCCCCGGTTGTCGTGCACCCAGTTGCCGCGCACGTCCGCGCCGTCGACGGCCCAGAACTTGACGCCCCCGGTGCAGCCGCAGCCCGGCCGCTTCCGCTCCCAGTCGTGCCGGTTGTTGCCGGTGATCTCGTTGCCCTCCAGCACCAGGTCGCGCAGCGGCCCCGACCCCTTGTAGGCGTTCATGCCGTACTGGCCGTTGCCGCGCAGGCAGCTCGCCCGCACCTGCTGGCCCGACCCGGCCATCAGTCCGGCGCCGGAGTTGTACTGGATCCGGGAGTGCTCGACGACCCAGCCGTCGGCCGAGTCGTGGTTGACCACGCCCTCGTCGTGCGGCGCGACGAACCCCTGCACGGTCAGGTGCCGGACGGTCACGTCGCTCGCGCCGCCGCCGAAGGCGTACTGGTTCGTCCGCCGGCCGTCGAGCACCGCGCCGGGCGCGCCGATGTAGGTGTCGCCGTCCTTGGGCTCCACCTGGGCGTACCGGTCGTCGGCCAGCCGGTGCCTGCCGGGCTTCAGCCAGAACGTGGTGCCGGCCGGGTGGGAGTCGGTCTTCGCGGAGAGGTCGCCGGGCACGGACGGGTCCACGGTCACCGCGCCGGACGGCGCCTTCGCCGGTCCCGGCTCGGGCTTCTCGCACACCCGGGCCACGGCCCGCGGCGCCCCGCCGGTGTCCTCCGGCTGCGTCCGGGCGTCCGGCCGCGACCGCCCGTCCGGCGTGTCCGCCGGCTCGGGATCGCTCTCGCAGCCGGCGGTCGCCACCAGCGCCAGCACCAGCCCGGCCGCGGACGCCCAGCGCCGCCACCGGCGCACGCGTCCTCCTCCACGCAGACCCATCGCAGCCCCCTAGCCGTCGAACCCGAGAACGGTGGTGAACTCGGCCGTCCCGTCGACGGATCCGCTGCCGACCAGCGTGGTGCTCGGCACCTTGCGCCCGAACCCGGGGGAGTACCAGCCCAGCGGCGGCCCCGTCTCCCCGCGGTGCGCCCGCCAGGTGAGCCCGGCCGGCAGGTCGAGCACCGCCGAGCGGTCCTCACCGTCCCGCGTCCAGGTGAGCCGCGCCCGGTTCCCCGCCAGCTCCGCCGTCACCGACGGACCGAGATGGAACGCCAGCCGCACCTCCCGGCGGTCGCCGCTCACCGAGTCGACCACCCGCACCTCGCCCCTGTCCCTGGCGACCTCCACCTGCCGCCGGTGGGTCAGCGGGCGGTAGCCGTCGTGTTCGGCGACCCAGCGCGCCGCCTTCTCCCCGCCGGCGTCCACCGCCAGCACCCGCGTCACGGCGTGCCGCGTCCACAGGAACGGGCCGCCGGACACCGACTGGTCCCGGCCGCCCGCCTCGAGCGTGTTGTGGCCGAGCGTGGACCGGAAGTAGCTCCGCCACTCCGGCCGGCCGTGGTAGCAGTACGTGCCGGGGTCGGCCAGCACGTCCACCCCGTCGTGCCGCACCTCCACGGACAGCGCGTCCGCGTGGGCGTGCGCGGCGATCGACAGGAAGCCGTGCGGTCCGCCGTCGCAGCGGCACCAGATCTCCCCGGGCCCCCGCAGCACGGTGAGCCCCGCGTCCGCGAAGTGCGCGGGCCGGCTCTCCGGACGGGCCACGCCCGCGCCGTACGGCGTGACCAGCGACGCGAGCAGCGGGGTGCGGACGTCGGCGCCCGGCACCTCGGGCCACCAGGCGCGCCGGCCGAACACCGCCTCCCCGGTGGCCAGCAGCGACCCCCAGCGGTCGGTGTCCGGGCCGTCCAGCACCAGCCCGTACCCGTCGTCCGCGTCCCCCTGACGCGGCGGGCGCAGCCGGTTGTCGACGACGGCCGCGAGCGCGTCCGTCATCCGCAGCAGCACCAGCCGCGTCGTCGGCGGGACGGACAGGCCCGCGGCGTCCGCCTCGGCGAGCGCGGCCAGGCCCAGCTCCAGCACCAGCCCGTGGTACTCGCTCGCCAGCTCCCGGTTGATCCCCGACAGGAAGGTGTTGGCGCGCAAGTGCCGGTCCAGGTCGCGCAGCGCGTCCGCCCGCCACCGCGGCGAGTACGGGAACCAGCCGAACGCGCAGGACGCGGCGAGCTGCCCGGCGGCCTCGGCGACCGCGTGGTTGTTCGCCGACGACCCCCGGCTGGGGAACGCGGCCAGCCAGCGCTGGTGGTGCCAGATCTGGTCCAGCGCCGCAGGGTTCTCCTCGAACAACGCGGGCGCGCCCGCCCAGCCGTCCAGCAGCCGCCGGACCCACACCCACGACAGCAGCCGGATGCCCAGCTCGATGCCGCTCACCCAGTGCGCGCCCCGCAGCGGCGGGTTGGCCTCCCACCACGACCGCAGATGCGCGGCCGCCCGCTCCGCGTACCGGTCGTTCCCGGTGAGCGCGTACGCGGCGGCCAGCACGGTCAGGTACTGGTGCCGGGACGGCTCCCAGATCTGCTTGATGTCGCCGACCGCATCCTCGTCCCGGTACGGCACGTCGAAGGCGTGGTCCAGCGGGGCGCGGCGCCCGGTCCTCGGGTCCCACTGCCAGTCCGGGTCCGCCATGTCGTCGCGGACCACCCCGAAGAACTCGGCCCGCCCCGCCATCAGCCGGTCCGCCTCGGCCACCAGACGCTTCACCGCGTCCGGCGCCACCGCGGCGAGCGCGCCCTCGGGCAGCACGGCCGTGAACCGGACGCCCGTCACCGGCGGCCGCTCCGGCGGCGCCGACCGCCAGCGCCGGCGGCGCACCGCGTCGGCCGCCCGGCCGCCGGCCTCCCGCGGCCCCATCCGGGACAGCCGCCGCAGGTACCACCCTGCGCCCATGCTCATCGCGCCCCCGCCAGGGTGACCGGGACACCGCTCGCCAGCGCCGTGCGCACGGCGAGCGTGGCCGTCGTCGTCGCGGCCAGCGACTCCAGCGGCACCGGCATCGGCCCGCCGGTCCGCACGGCCTTCACGAACGCCGCCAGCTCGGCGTTCTGCCCCTTGTCCCGCGCCTTCGGCAGCCGCGAGCCGACCCACTGCCGGCGCCGCCCGTCGTGCACGGCGGCCCGCACGAAGTCGTCGAGGCGCAGCACCTTGTTGTCCGCGATGAGGTCCAGCGTCTCCTTCGGGAAGGACGCCGGACCCGAGGTGACGTAGCTGATCGTGGCCGTGGACCCGTCCGGGTAGCCCAGCACGATCTGGAGGTCCTCGCCGCCGGCCGGGGCGGCCGCGTACACCGACACCGGGTCGGCGTCCAGGAGCCAGCTCGCGGTGTCGACGAAGTGCCCGCCCTCCCCGGCGAACCGCGACCCCTCGGTGTCCTGGCGCAGATACCAGCTGCCGTGCTCCAGCCGGCCCGCGTTGACCAGGTAGCGCAGGCTCGCCGGGCCGCCGCGGACGCCGAACCGCTCCTTGGCCTCCCGCAGCAGCGGCGCGAACCGGCGGTTGAAGCCCACCTGGATCCGGTCGTTGCCGGACTCCTCCACCGCCGCCAGCACCCCGGCCAGCTCCTCCTCGGTGAGCGCCAGCGGCTTCTCCACGAACACCGCCTTGCCCGCGAGCAGCGCCCGGCGGGTCAGCTCGGCGTGCGAGCTGTGCCGGGTCACCACGAACACCGCGTCCACGGCCGGGTCGCCGAGCACCGCGTCCAGGTCGGTGGTGGCCTTGCCGAAGCCGAACTTGCGCTGGGCGTTGGCCGCGGACAGCGCCGTGGTGGTGACCACCGTGGACAGCTCCACGCCGTCGCGCCCGGTCAGATGCGGCAGCAGCATCGACGACGCGTAGTTCCCCGCGCCGACGAACGCCAGCCGCACCGGGCCGGAGCGCCGCGCGGGAGCCGTCCGGCCGGACGGCCGCGGTACCTCGGGCACGCGGGGCACCGTCACCTCCGGCGCCTCGACGACGGGCGCGTCGTTGTCGGGCGCAGGCGCGTACCGGAACAGCACCGCCACCGCCTTGAGTTCGCCCTCCTCCAGCCGCCGGTAGGTCTCCACGGCGTCCTCGAAGCCGGCGACGTGCGACACCAGCGGCTCCACGTCGACGCTCCCCCGGGCGATCAGGTCGAGGAAGCACGCCAGGTTGCGGCGCTCGGTCCAGCGGACGTAGCCGATCGGGTAGTCCCGGCCCTGGAGTTCGTACTCCGGGTCGTAGCGCCCGGGCCCGTAGCTGCGGGAGAAGCGGACGTCGAGTTCCTTCTCGTAGTACGCGTTCCACGGCAGGTCGAGCCGGCACTTGCCGATGTCGATCACCCGGCCGCGGTCCCGGCACAGCCGCGCGGCCAGCTCCACCGGCTGGTTGCTGCTCCCGCCGGCCGCCAGATACACCTGGTCCACGCCCATGCCGCCGGTGAGTTCGGCGACCGCGCTCTCCACACTCGCCGAGCCCGGGTCGCCGCAGGCCACCGCGCCCAGCCGCTCCGCCAGCTCGCAGCGCGCCGGGTCCGGATCCACCCCGACCACCCGCACCCCGGAAGCGTTCAGCAGCTGCGTCACCAACTGCCCGATCAGGCCCAGCCCGATCACCAGGGCCACCTCGCCGAGCCGCGACTCGCCCTGCCGCACACCCTGCAACGCGATCGACCCGACCGTGCCGAACGCCGCGTGCCGCGCCGCGACCCCGTCCGGTACCGGGACGTACAGGTTCTTCGGCACCCAGTTCAACTCGGCGTGCAGCGCGTGCTCGTTGCCCGCGCACGCCACCAGGTCGCCCACCTTCACGTCGTCGATCCCGGCGCCGACCTGCTCCACCACCCCGCACAGCGAATAGCCCAGCGGCGTGTACGAGTCGAGCTTGCCCATCACCTTGCGGTACGTGGCGGGCACCCCGTTGGTGGCGACGCTCTGCACGACCTTCGCCACCTGGTCGGGACGCGACCGCGCCTTGCCCAGCATCGACATGCCGGCCTCGGACACCTTCATCAGCTCGGTGCCGGTGGAGATCAGCGAGAAGGCGCTGCGCACCAGCACCCCGCCCGGCTTGCAGCCCGGCACCGGCACGTCGAGCAGCGCCAGCTCACCGCTCTTGTAGTTCTGCACTACCTGCTTCACGAAAGTTCCTCTTGTCTCTACGCCGTCGAGGTGGGGGAGTCGTGGCCGGCCCTGGAGGTCGCGTCGCGGTACCAGTGCTCGAGGGTCAGCACGTGCCAGAGATGCTTGGAGTGGTCCCGCTGCCCGGCCGCGTCCTCGGCGACCATGCGCGCCAGCGCCTCCCGGCGCAGGAAGCCGGAGCGGACCAGCAGCCCGTCGTCCACCACCTCCCGCACCAGGGGTGCGAGATCCCGGCTCATCCAGGCCCGCAGCGGGGCGCTGAACAGGCCCTTGGGCCGGTACACGATCTCCTTCGGCAGCACCGTCGTGGCGGCCTCCTTCAGCACCGCCTTGCCCTGCCGCCCCGCGATCTTCCGCGCGCCGGGCACCGCGAACGCCGCCCTGACCACCTCGACGTCCACGTACGGCACCCGCACCTCCGTCGACGCGGCCATGCTCGACCGGTCGGTGTAGGCGAGGTTGAGGCCCGGCAGGAACATCCGGGCGTCCGCCAGGCACATGCGGTTCACGAAGTCGTCGAGGGCGTTGTCGTGGTAGACGTCCGCGTGCTCGGTCAGCACGTCGTCCACCGCCGGGGCCAGGTCCGGGTCGAGCAGCCCGATCAGCTCCTCCCGGTCGTACAGGGTGTAGCTGCGGCGGAACGCGGTCTCCTCCGGCAGGCCGGCGAAGGTCAGGAACCGCTTGGCGAACCGCACCGAGCGCAGCCCGCGCCGGCGGGTGGCGACCGGCAGCCGGTCCACGGCCGCGGCCACCGAGTGCCGCACCGGCCCCGGCACCCGCCGGTAGCGCACCGCGATCAGGTTCGCCAGGTGCTTGCGGTACCCGGCGAACAGCTCGTCGGCGCCCATCCCCGACAGCATCACCTTCACCCCGGCCTCCCGGGCGGCCGAGCAGATCAGGAAAGTGTTGATCGCCGCCGGGTCGCCGACCGGCTCGTCCAGGTGGTACGTCATCCGCGGCAGCAGCTCCTGCACGTCCGGGGCGATCTCGATCTCCCGCAGATTCACCCCGAACCGCTCCGCCACCCGGCGGGCGTAGCGCAGGTCGTCCGGCATCGCCTCGAACCGCGCGTCCTCGGCCCGGAACCCGATCGTGTACGCGGGGACGCCGGGCCGGTCGCGGGCCGCCAGCGCGGTCAGATAGCTGGAGTCCAGACCGCCGGACAGGAACGTCGCCACCGGCACGTCGGACAGCAGATGGCGCCGCGTCGACTCCTCCACCACGGCCGCCAGGTCCGGCACGTCCCCGGACCGCGCCCGCTCCTGCCCCTCGGCGGCGACCTCCCGCAGATCCCAGAACCGCCCGCGCCGCACCGAGCCGTCCGGGCGGCACGACAGCCAGGTCCCCGGCGGCAGCTTCTCCGCCCCCCGGAACGCGCACCGCGAGTCCGGCACCCAGTAGTACAGCAGCGAGGCGACCAGCGCCGCCGGGTCCACCTCCAGCGACCCGCCGGTCACCGCCGCGAGCGCCTTCAGCTCCGAGGCGAATACCAGCCCCTCGCCGCGCCGCAGCAGGAACAGCGGCTTGATGCCCAACTGGTCGCGTGCCAGCACCAGTTCACCGGTCCGCTCGTCGAAGATCCCGAACGCGAACATGCCGCGCAGCCGGGGCAGACAGTCCGTGCCCCAGCGCCGCCACGCCTGAAGCAGCACCTCGGTGTCCGAGGTGCCCCGGAACCGCACCCCTGCGCCCTCCAGTTCGGCCCGCAGCTCCGGCGCGTTGTACAGCTCGCCGTTGTACGTCAGGGCCAGACCGTCCGACACCATCGGCTGGGCGCCGGTGCCGGACAGGTCGAGGATGGCCAGCCTGCGGTGCCCGAGGTGCACCTCGCCGTCGCCCAGCGAGTGGGCGTACGTCCCGGACCCGTCCGGGCCGCGGTGGGCGAGGGTCTCGGTGAGCCGGTCGGTGACCGCCTTGCCGTCCGGCCACCGGTACGTGCCTGCGATGCCGCACATGAGCTACCGCGCCTCCTGGTCGCTGTCCGGGACCCGCGCCGCCCACATCGGCAGCCGTTCCGTGCGCCGCGGCGTGTCGGCCACGGCCTGCACGGCGTGCGATCCGCTCCCGCCGTTCTGCCGGGCCGGCCGTCCCTCGCGGACCCGCGGCACCGGGAACGGCCCGTCCCACAGCGTCCCGTCCGTCCGGTCCCGCGGATCCGGGTCGACCAGCACCACGCCCGCCACCTCCACACGCCGGTCGGCGAGCTGCCGCGCCACGGTGTGCAGCCACGCCGTGGTGCCGTGCCCGGCGGACACCACCAGCACCGCCCGGCCTGCCAGGTCGGCGAGGTCGGACCAGGCCGCGCCGGGCGCCACCGAGGCCACGCCGATCCGGCGCCGGTCGGACGGCAGGGCCGCCGCCCGCTCCACCCCGACCACCTCCGGGTCGCCCGGCTTCGCCCGGCGTCCGGCCGGGCCGTGCCGGGGCAGGGCGTCCACCACGACCACCGGCTCGTCCGCCCCCAGCGTCCGCGCCAGGTCCAGGGCGATCACGCCCGCCCCGCGCGCACAGCCCAGCTCCAGCAGCGCCAGCGGCTCCGAGGAGCCGCGCACCGTACGGGCCAGGGACGAGGTGAGCCGGGTCCGCGCCGCGCGCCTGCGCCTGCGCCGCCCCGGCAGGCCGCGCCGCAGCGCGGACCGCGGCAGCTCGGCGGTGACCGAGGCGCCCAGGTGCCGCGCGATGTCCCGGCGCAGCACAGGGCGGTCGCCCACCACCGAGGCGACCGCGGCGACCACGAGGCCCAGCACCAGGCCGAGGACCAGCCCGATGCCGCCGTTGGTGGCGACGGCCCGGGGCAGCGAGTGCTTCACGGTGTGCGGGGCGTCCACGATCTGCGTGCCCGCGATCAGCCGGGGCGTGCCCACCCGGGCCTCCGCGGCCCGCTGCGAGAAGTCGCTGATCCGGGAGCTGAGTTCGGCGCGGCGGGCGAACAGCGTCTCCAGGTTCGCGGACTCCTCCGGGCTGCCCTCCGGCGGCCCGTCGCCGATCGCCTTGTTCACCTCGTCGAGTTCCTTCTGCATGCGGTCGCGCTGCGCGAGCAGCGTCGAGGCGTCGGCGGCCGCGGCCTGCTTGATCCGCCGCACGTGGTCCGCGACGAACGCCTCGGCCACCGCGTCGGCGCGTGCCACCGCCTCCTCGCCGGTCTCGCCCGTGGCCTTGATCTCCAGCAGGTTGTTGGTCAGTCCCGCGCCCTCGTAGTCCTCCATGAAGTCCTCGGCGCTCTCCGAGGAGCCGAGGGACTCCAGCGCCGCGTCGGCGATCCGCGTGGTGTGCAGCAGCGCCACGTCGGTGCGGATCAGCGTGCCGGGGTCGTTCGGCTGGTCGTCCTGGTGCGCGACCAGCACCTTGGTCACGGCGGTCGGCGGCGGGGGCAGCAGCACCGCCACCGCCACCCCGATCAGCAGCCCCAGCAGCGCCAGGCAGCTCCACAGGCGGCGGCGTCTGCGCACCGACACCACCAGGGCCTGGAGATCCAGCAGGGGAGCGGCGGCCACCGGCTCCGCTGTCGTACTCGTCATCGCGCACCTCCCCGCGCGCCGTCGCCGAGGGCGAGCGCCGGGGCGGCGGCCTCCCGCGGCGGGCCGGCGGACCGCGCCGGACGGGTCCGGACCGCGTCGGCCAGGACGATGCCGACGACGTCGTGGCCCGCGTCCGCGCACGCCTCGGCGACACCGGCCAGTTCGGCGGCGGTGCGGGTGCCCGCGCCCAGTACGACCAGGACCCCGGACTCCTCCTCACGGTCGGGCACCAGCGGCGCCTCGGCGGAGACCTCCGTCACTCGCAGCAGCGGGTCGCCCCCGGCCTCCTCCGCCAGCCGTTCGGCGGCCCGCAGGGCGACGGCGTCGTCGTCGGCCACGACGAGCAGCAGCCGCCGCGCGCCCGGCGCCAGCTCGCGGATCCGGCCGACCACCCGCCGGTACCGGATGCCCAGGCTCGCCTCGTCCCCGGCGGTGGGCGGGGACGGCGCGTTCCAGGGCGTGTCGACGCCCAGCAGCCGGCGGACCCGCTGCCGCGCCCCGCCGCCCTCCGGCCGCAGCGCGCCCCGCCGCGCGGCCACGTCGACGCCGCCCAGCAGCCCGGACCCGAGCGCGGCGGCGATCTCCCGCTCGGAGCGCAGTCGGCGGTTCACCCGCGCCGAGGTGAGATGCCCGACGACCGCCAGCAGGAAGAACAACACCGCCCCGGCGGCGATCAGCTGCACCCGGGTGGGCGGGGCCTCGCCGGACGGCTCGGCCGCCGGACCCATGACGACCAGCCGGGAGCCGGCCGCGTTCGAACCGGCCTGGTCCAGCTTGCCGATCGCCTCCTGGAGCGCGGTGCGCAGCTTCGCCAGCTCGGTGCGGGTCTGCACGCTCTCCACGGTCCGGCCGGGGTCGGCGGAGTCGGCCAGCTCGGTGATGCGGCGGCTGGTGGTGAGCACCATCTGCCGCAGCTGGTCGGGGCCGGCCGCCGCCGTCGGGTCGGCGGTGTCGTCGACGATCCGCGCGGAGAACGCCACGAACTGCCGCGCCAGTTCGTCGGCGAGCCGCCGGGCCTTCGCGGGGCTCTCGGCGGTGCCGGAGATCTTGATGATGTTGCCGTCGGTGACCTGGGCGCGCACCCGCTCGCGCAGCTCCTCGCCGTCGACCCCGGCCCAGCGGAGCTCGGCGGCCGTGCGGTCGGTCACCACCGTGCTGGTGGCGATCTCCGCCTGGGTCAGCAGCACACGCTCCTCCCAGGCGCCCGGCAGCAGCACCGACGCCGACGTGGTGAAGCGCGGCGGGAACACCAGGGAGACGCCGAAGCCGGCCAGCGCCCCCAGCACGACGAGGACCGTCAGCAGCCTGCCGCGCCTGCGGAGCATCCGCCCGATGGTGACCAGGCGTATCGCGTCATCGCTCAAGGGACGTGCCTTCTTCCCGCCCGCTCCGGGCCGCCGCCGCGTCCGCGCCGCCCCCGACGGCGGCCTCGTAGGCGGCCAGCAGCGCCGCCTGCGAATTGCGCCAGGCCAGCGGGCCGTTGATCCGTTCCTGCCCGAACTTCCCCATCCGGGCACGCTGTTCGGGGTCGTCCAGCAACTGGGCGACGAGCCGGGCGAACTCGAGCTCGTCGTCGCCCGCCGCGTACACGGCGGCCTCGCCGGCGGAGACCCGCGCCTCCTTCAGGTCGAAGGAGACGATCGGCCGGCCCATGACCATGTACTCCAGGACCTTGTTCATGGTCGACACGTCGTTGAGCGGGTTGCACGGGTCGGGGGAGAGGCACACGTCAGCGGAGGACAGCCAGCGCACCAGGTCGGCGTCCGGGACGCGTCCGGTGAACTCCACCTGGTCCGCGAGCCCCAGCTCCCGGGAGAGCTCCACCATCGCGTCGAAGGTGTCGCCCGCGCCGACGAACACCGCGTGCCAGTCGGTGCGGCCCAGCTCGTCGCGCAGCTTCGCCAGCGCCCGCAGCGCGTAGTCGACGCCGTCCTGCGGGCCCATCACGCCCAGGTAGCACAGCAGATGGGGCTTGCCGCGCCTCAGTTCCGGCTCCGGCTCCACCGGGCGGAACCGCTCGGTGTCCGGCGCGCTGCGCACCACGAACACGTCCTCGGGCCGCCGCCCGCCCCGGCGCACGGCGACGTCCTTGTAGCTCTCGTTGGTGGCGAGCACCACGTCCGCCGCCCGGTACGTCATCCGCTCCAGCGCGCACACCCCCCGGTGGAGCAGGTCCTTGCCCCGGCCGAACCGGGACAGGTACAGCTCCGGCACCAGGTCGTGCTGGTCGAAGACGAATCTCGCCCCCTGCCGCTTCAGCCGCAGCGCGGGCAGGAACAGCAGGTCCGGCGGGTTGCAGGCGTGCACCACGTCGACCGGGCCGACCTTGCGGGCCAGCCGGGCGGTGTGCCACAGCGCGGCGCCGTACTCCTTCAGGTAGCCGGCCGGTCCTCCGGTGGCCGCGCGCAGCGGGTAGCGGTGGATCCGCACCCCCTCGATCACGGCCTCCGGCTCCGTGTCCCGCTTCGTGCCCTGCGGGCAGATGACATCGACCTCCCAGCCCGCGTCGCGCAGCGTCCGGCACTCCTGCCACACCCGCCGGTCGAACGGCACCGACAGGTTCTCCACGAGGATCAGCGCGCGGCGGCCCCGCACGCCCTTCGGCTCACCAAGCAAGGCCCACGTACCCGGGTTCGGCCCGGCGCGCGTCGGCGTCGGGGAGGCGGACGAGATCGACGATCACGGGGCCGTCGCCGTGCGGCAGCGCCGCCAGCACGGCCGGGTCCTTCGTGCCGACCAGGACGACCTCGGCGTGGTCCAGCACGTCCTCGACGGAGTCGGCGAGCAGCTGCGCGAGATGCGGCAGCCGGGTCTCGATGTACTCGCGGTTGGCGCCCAGCAGCCGGGACAGGCTGACGTTGGCGTCGTGGATCTTCAGGTCGTACCCCTTGCCGAAGAGCCGCTCCGCCAGTTCCACCAGCGGGCTCTCACGCAGGTCGTCGGTGCCCGGCTTGAACGACAGCCCGAACAGGCCGACCTTGCGCCTCCCGGTGCGCTCCACCAGCTCCACCGCGCGCTGGAGGTGCTCCTCGTTGGACGGCAGCACATGGGACAGGATCGGCACCGACACGTCGGCCCGGTGCGCGGCGTGCACCAGGCTGCGCAGGTCCTTCGGCAGGCACGAGCCGCCGAAGGCGAAGCCCGGACGCAGGTAGGCGGGGCTGATGTTGAGCTTGCGGTCGGCGAGGAACACGTCCATCACCTGGTGCGAGTCCACCCCGAGCGCCCGGCACACCGCGCCCAGTTCGTTGGCGAAGCCGATCTTCAGCCCGTGGAAGGCGTTGTCCGCGTACTTGATCGCCTCGGCCGTCGGCACCGGCACCCGGAACACCTCGCCGGGCAGGTCCGCGTACAGCGCCGCGACGACGTCGCCGCTCGCCGTGTCGAGCTCGCCGATGACGGTCTTCGGCGGGTCGAAGAAGTCCCGCACGCTGGTGCCCTCGCGCAGGAACTCCGGGTTGACCGCGACCCCGAGGTCGACCCCGGCGGTGCCGCCGACGTGCTTCTCCAGGATCGGCACCAGCAGGCCCAGGCAGGTGCCCGGCAGCATCGTGGAGCGGAACACCACCGTGTGCCGCCCGCCCCGCTCGGCCAGCGCCGCGCCGATCTCCTCGGTGACCCGCTCCAAGTACGTCGTGCACAGGCTGCCGTTGGGCTCCGACGGGGTGCCCACGCAGACCAGGGACACCTCGCTGCCCTCGATCGCCTCCCGCACGTCGGTCGTCGCGCGCAGCGCCCCGCTGCCCACGACCTCGGCGACGACCTCGCCGATCCGTTCCTCGACGACGGGCGCCTTGCCGTCGTTGACCAGGTCCACCTTCACCGGGTTGACGTCCACCCCGATGACCTCGTGACCCATACTGGCCAGGCATGCGGCCGACACGCAGCCCACGTAGCCGAGCCCGAACACGCTGACTCTCATGACCCGTTCCTCCCCCCGGGCAGGCCCTTGCGGCCTGCGCTCCGCACCCCGGCCGCCCCACGGCCGCCGCGCATCAGTACGCCCCCTGTCCCTGCACCACGGCGCGCAGCGTCTTCCACAAGATCACCGTGTCGAGGGCGAGCGACCAGTCCTCCACGTACCGCAGGTCCAGCCGGACCGCCTCCTCCCACGACAGGTCGCTGCGTCCGCTGATCTGCCACAGCCCGGTGAGCCCCGGCTTGACCTTCAGCCGCCGGCGGATGTCCGGGCCGTAGGCGGCGCACTCCTCCGGCAGCGGGGGGCGCGGACCGACCAGCGACATCGACCCGGTGAGCACGTTGAACAGCTGCGGCAGCTCGTCCAGCGAGTAGCGGCGCAGCACCGCCCCGATCCGGGTCACCCGCGGGTCGCGGCGCATCTTGAACAGCGGCCCGGCGCCCTCGTTGAGGCCGGCGAGCGCGGCGCGGACGCGGTCCGCGTCGGGGATCATCGTGCGGAACTTCAGGATGGTGAACTCGCGGCCGTCCTTGCCGACCCTGCGCTGCCGGTAGAACACCCCGCCCCGGCTGTCCGTCGCCACGAGCAGCGCGACCAGCAGCATCAGCGGCGCGAGCACCAGCAGCAGGATCAGCGCGCCGAGCCGGTCGACGACGCCCTTGACCGCGCGACGGCCGCCGGTGAACGCCGGCATGCTGACCCGCAGGAGCGGGATGCCGAGGACCGCGTCGACGTGCAGCCGGGGCCCGGCCACCTCCATCAGCACCGGGGCGACGACCATCTCGGCGTCGGAGCCCTCCAGGTTCCACGACAGCCGCTGGAGCCGGTCCGGGGACCAGTGCGCGTCGGGGGTGACGGCGACGACGCGGTAGCCGTCCCGGCGGACGTGGTCGGCGACGTCCGCCAGCCGGCCCACCACCGGCACCCCGTCCAGCCGGTCGCCGTCGATCCCGGGGCCGTCGGTGGTGCACACGGCGTCCACGCGCCAGCCCAGGTGCGGGTACTTGCGGGTGCGGGCGATCAGGTCGCGCACCGTGTCCGGGCTCCCGGCCGCGAGCACCGGCCGCAGACAGCGGCCCTCCTTGCGCCGGCGGTGCAGCCGCAGGCGCAGCAGGTAGCGCATCGTCATGGTGACGAGCGCGATCGCGGGTACCGCGACGAAGATCCAGAGTTTTATGTTGCGCGAGGTCAGGGCGATCCCGCCGAGCGCGAGCACGACGGTCGCCATGAACAGCGAGCGGCCCAGCCGCCGGAACTCCTCGGCGCCCTGGCCGAGCACGGTCGGCGACCACGACCGGCTCACCGCCAGCGCGCCCAGCACCAGCAGCCAGGTGCCGAAGGCGAGGATGCCCCACTTCTCGTGCCAGTCGGCGGCGTCCCGCACGCCGAAGAAGTTGCCGATCCCGGCGACCACGACGGCGGTCGCCACGGTGTCGCTCGTGATCACGGTACGGCGGTACCGGTGCTCCCAGTCGGCCGTACCTCTGTGAAACGCCCCGTCCGCCAGATCCCGTTCCGACGGGAACGGGCCGACCAATCCCCCTTGCCGCACAGAACCCCCCAGGTCCCCAGTAATGCGACGTGTTCGCCTGACACTGTTTCTGCCGGGGGGACCCCACCCCCCGAACCGCGCTGTTCCTCGCCACGGGAGGCCCCCGCCTCCCGCGCCGGCATGCCGGCAGCGGACGGACAAAGAACAACGTGAACAACTTGTCGCGGCGGCAGCGGCACACACACGGCCGCGCCGTTACATGGAGCCGAGCGGACCTGACCGGTCCCCCGGGTGCGCCCCCGCACCCGAGCCCCCCCGGGGCCCAGCGGTGTGATCACCCCCACGCCTGGCGCCGCGGACGAACCCCTCCCCAGGCGCCGGACTTAAAGATCAACTAATCGGTCGCCTCGTGCCCGAACAGCCGAAGCAGGGTCAATCTAGACCATCAGGGCCTGTAAGAAGAGAGGGTGTGGGGAAATTGTGTTCAGGCAACGTGGCTGAATACGCCGTCCGGAACCCGTCCTCGTGCCCCTCGCACCAGCGTCTCAACTCCCGTCGTACGACTGCGTGATGACACGTACGACCCCCGCCGACGACCCCGCGGCGCCGGCCCCGCGCACCCCTGCCGGCGGCGACGGCCGAGGTCCCGGCCCACTTGACAGCCGTACGGCCCCTCTGCCCCCGCCGCACCGCAGACACCCCCGGATCCCCGCGGCGCCACCCCCGCCCGACCCCCGGAACCCGCCCCTCCACCCCCGTTCGAACGCATGCGTGCACCGTCCACGGATGTCCGAGATCCAACCGCTGAACCACCGGTTCCGCGGTCCGTGCGAAGCCCCGCGGAGAGTGTCAGCGCCTGCTGCGAGGATGCCGCCGACGGCACACGAGGAGAGCGACATGGGCACCTGGGGCACCGGACCCTTCGACAACGACGCGGCGGCGGACTTCGCCGGCGCGCTGGTGGGGAGCTCGCGTTGCTGGGGGCGCGGGCCGGACGGGAGCGGATGGACGCGTATGCCGGGAGGCTGCGGGAGTTGGGGCATCCTCTGGCGCGGCTGCCCGAGACGCGGCTGGACGTCGAGCACCGGTTCGGTGTCCGCGTGCGAGGACTGGGGTCGGTCAAGACCTTGCAACAACTTCGGTCTCGCTTCCCGGAGTTGCCGCCGAGCGACGTCGGCGCGGCGGCCGGGCGGGGTGCCGTCGGCGGGGACGACGACGCGCGGGCGCGGGCGGTCGCGCGGCCGTTCACCGCCGGGGGATGGGCGCGCACCCCCGAGGTGCGATTCTTCGCGCTGCCCGCGCCGCTCGATCCCGGCGACTTCGGCACGTCCCTTCTGGAACGGCTTCCCTTGGCCTGCCTGCAAGGGGGCGGGAGCGCGGTCGCCTGTGCCACGACGCCCGATGACGTGCTCAACGAGCTGTTCTCCGCCGCCCTCTACGGCGGGGTCGGTGGGCAAGGGCAGGGCGGTGCGTATGCGCGGCTCTTCGCGTGGGAGAGTCTGTACGCCCTCATGGGACTACCCGCCGACGTACCGTTCCTCGACGCCGTGCGCACAACCCCCGATCACCGGTGGGTGCGCTTCCTCGCTTCCACCCCGTGGTTCCACCACGACACCGCCGACCTTGGTTTCGCAGTACTCGACCCTTCGCGTACGCGCGTCGCGGTCCTTGCGGCGACCGACACCGATGTCACGGCGCCGGGCGGGTGAGGACGGCTGTGAACTTGTAGCGGGAGCCGCGGTACACCGAACGTACCCACTCCACCGGGGTTCCGGTCTCGTCCCGCGAGTGGCGGGAGAGCAGCAGCATCGGCAGGCCCACGTCCGTGCCGAGCAGGCCGGCCTCGCGGGGGGTCGCCGGGGAGGTCTCGATGGTCTCGTCGGCCTCGGCGGGGCGGACCCCGTACACCTCGGCGAGCGTGGTGTAGAGGGAGGTGTAGCGGGACAGGTTGCGGCGCAGGCCGGGGAAGCGGCGGGCGGAGAGGTGGGTCGCCTCGATGGCCATCGGCTCACCCCCGGCCAGCCGCAGCCGCTCGATGCGCAGCACCTTGTCCTCCGGCGCCACCTCGAGCAGCGCCGCCAGCTCCGCGTCGGCGTGGACGTAGCCGATGTCCAGGACCCGGGAGGCGGGGTTGAGGCCCTGCGCCCTCATGTCCTCCGTGTAGGAGGTGAGTTGCAGCGTCCGGTACACCTTCGGGCGGGCCACGAACGTGCCCTTGCCCTGGATGCGGTCCAGCCGCCCCTCGCTCACCAGCTCCAGCAGCGCCTTGCGGACCGTGGTGCGGGACGTGCCGAACTCGACGGCGAGCAGCCGCTCGGCCGGCATCGGGGAGCCCGGGGCGCGCTCGTCGGTCATCTCCAGCAGCCGCTGCTTGATGCGGTAGTACTTCGGCACGCGGTCCCGGCGGCCCGGCGCCCCCGTGCCGGGCTGGGCGCTGCTGACGTCCGTGCTCATGTCCTGCCTTCCGGCTGCGGTGTCCGGCGCGCGGACGGCAGGGGGCCGGCCGCGGTGCACGTCGGCGGACCGCCAGTGATCGGCGCCGCACGCTCGGCGATCCCGTTATAACGGCGTGCTCTTGCTTTGGTCTAGTCCAACCCTGGATCCCGTCCCCGTTTGGGCGGACATCTCCACCCCGTACAGGGCTCGTTGCCGTTACCCAGCCGTGAGTCCGGCAACCCTTGACATGACCATAGGTCTAGGCCAAGCTCCCCTTGCTGGTCTAAACCATTTAGCGGAAGCCGGGTCCCAGCCCGCCGAGCTGTTGCGCCGTTGTCAGGGTCACCGCGAGGGCGTGGGTGTGCAAGGCATTCCTGAGGAGGGGTGGCGCGTGAAGCGCAAGCTGATAGCCGCGATCGGGGTCGCGGGCATGTTGTTCTCGGTCGCTGCGTGCGGGGGCGACGACGGCGGTGACAGCGGCAAGAAGGCCGGCGCGGACGGCTACGCCGGGCAGACGCTCACCGTGTGGGTCATGGACGGCTCCTCACCGGACCAGTGGCAGAAGGACCTCGCCGCCGAGTTCGAGAAGAAGACCAAGGCGAAGGTCACCTTCGAGGTCCAGCAGTGGAACGGCATCCAGCAGAAGCTGACCACCGCCCTGTCCGAGGAGAACCCCCCGGACGTCTTCGAGATCGGCAACACCCAGACCCCCGCCTACGCCAAGACCGGCGGCCTCGCCGACCTCGCGGACCTCAAGGAGGAGATCGGCGCCGACTGGACCGAGTCCCTCAACGAGTCCTCCGTCTTCGAGGGCAAGCAGTACGCCGCCCCCTGGTACTTCGCCAACCGCGTCGTCCTCTACAACAAGAAGGTCTGGGCCGACGCCGGCCTCAAGGGCACCCCCAAGACCCGCGACGAGTTCTACGCCGCGCTCAAGACCATCGGTGAGAAGACCGACGCCGAGCCGATCTACCTCCCCGGCCAGAACTGGTACCACTTCGTCGGCCTGGTCATCGGCGAGGGCGGCGAACTCGTCAAGAAGGACGGCGACAAGTACGTCTCCAACCTCGACGACCCGAAGGTCGCCGCGGCCGCCGAGACCTACAAGAAGTTCCAGGCCCTGTCCAAGGCCCCCAAGGACAAGGACGAGGCCACCCCGCAGCAGGGCGAGGTCTTCGCCAAGGGCAACGTCGGCGCCTTCATCGGCATGGGCTGGGAGGCCGGCATCGCGATCGAGGCCAACCCGGCCATCGAGAAGCAGATCGGCTACTTCACCATCCCCGGCGCCACCGCCGCCAAGCCCGAGGGCGTCTTCCTCGGCGGCTCCAACCTCGCCGTCGCCGCGGGCAGCCAGAAGCAGGACCTCGCCAAGGAGTTCCTGAAGCTCGCCCTCTCCGACAAGTACGAGGGCCAGCTCGCCAAGCTCAACGGCGTCATCCCCAACAAGGAAGCGCTGCAGACCAACCTCAAGGGCAACGCGCCCGCCGAGGCCGCCGCGCCGGCCGCCGCCGTCGGCGGCACCACCCCGCTGATCCCCGAGTGGGCCGCCGTCGAGAACGCCCCCAACCCGATCAAGACGTACCTGACCGCCGTCCTGAACGGCAAGTCCCCGGCCGCCGCCGCGAAGCAGGTCGAGGGCGAGTTCAACAAGCGCCTGGCGCAGCAGCAGTAACAGCGCACGCGCTCCGACCGGAGCGGGGACCGGCCGACGGGACGGTCCCCGCCCGCGTTGAGCACGCCGAGAAGAGAGATCGCGAGCATGACCGTGCAGACCGAACGGCCGCCCTCCTCACCGGCGGACGTCCGCAAGTCGGGCGACTCCCCCTCCGCCGGGCCCCGACCCAGAGCCGCGTCGCGGGCCGGCGCGCTCGCCCCGTACCTCCTGCTGCTGCCCGCCGTCGCGGCCACCGTGCTGCTGCTCGGCTGGCCGCTGCTGAAGGACCTGCTGCTGTCGTTCCAGAACCTCAACATGGCGCAGCTGATCCAGCACGTCACCGAGTGGAACGGCGTCGACAACTACAAGGAGGCCCTCACCGGGGAGGACTTCTGGCGGGTCACCCTCCGCTCCATCCTGTTCACGGCCGTCAACGTCGCCCTCACCATGCTGCTGGGCGCCCTGACCGGTCTGCTGCTCGCCCGCCTCGGCCGGCGCATGCGGCTCACCCTGATGATCGGCCTGGTGCTGGCCTGGGCGATGCCCGTGGTCGCCGCCACCACCGTCTACCAGTGGCTGTTCGCGCAGCGCTTCGGCGTCGTCAACTGGGTCCTCGACAAGCTCGGCTGGCACTCCATGGCCGACTACAGCTGGACCGGCAGCCAGATGTCGACGTTCTTCGTCGTCACCGTGCTCATCGTCTGGATGTCCGTGCCGTTCGTCGCGATCAACCTCTACGCGGCGACCACCACCATCCCCGGCGAGCTGTACGAGGCGGCCGCGCTCGACGGCGCCGGCGCCTGGCGCAGCTTCACCACCGTCACCCTGCCGTTCCTGCGGCCGTTCCTCTACGCCACGACGTTCCTGGAGATCATCTGGATCTTCAAGGCGTTCGTCCAGGTCTTCACCTTCAACGGCGGCGGCCCCGACCGGCTCACCGAGATCCTGCCCGTCTACGCCTACATCGAGGGCGTCGGCAACCAGCACTACGGCATGGGCGCGGCGATCGCGGTGCTGACCATCCTGATCATGCTCGGCCTGACCGCGTACTACCTCAGGATCGTGCTCAAGCAAGAGGAGGACGAGTCGTGAAGCGCTCGCTCTTCGGCCGCGTCTGGCCCAACGCCACCGCCCTCGTCGTGTTCGTCGCGTGCATCTTCCCCGTGTACTGGATGTTCGCCACGGCGCTGAAGCCGACCGGCGACATCATCGCCGAGGACCCGGTCTGGTTCCCGACGAACATGACGTTCGAACACTTCGGCACCGCTGTCGACGCCGAGCACTTCTGGACGTTCGTCCGCAACTCGCTCGTCGTCACCTGCCTGGCCGTCGTGTTCTCCCTGATCATCGCGCTGGCCGGCGCCTTCGCCCTGGCCCGCATGCGGTTCAAGGGGCGGCGCGGCTTCGTCATCGGGTTCATGCTGGCCCAGATGGCGCCCTGGGAGGTCATGGTCATCGCGATCTACATGATCGTCCGCGACGCCTCCCTGCTGAACAGCCTGGTGCCGCTGACCGCGTTCTACATGATGATGATCCTGCCCTTCACCATCCTGACGCTGCGCGGCTTCGTCGCCGCCGTGCCGAAGGAGCTGGAGGAGTCCGCGATGGTCGACGGCTGCACCCGCGTCCAGGCCTTCCGCCGCGTCATCCTGCCGCTGCTCGCGCCCGGCCTGATGTCGACCTCCATGTTCGGCTTCATCACCGCCTGGAACGAGTTCCCCCTCGTCCTGGTGCTCAGCAAGGAGTCCGGCGGAGCGCAGACCCTGCCGCTGTGGCTGTCCAGCTTCCAGACCCAGTTCGGCGACGACTGGGGCGCGACCATGGCCGCCTCCTCCCTGTTCGCCGTGCCGATCCTGATCCTCTTCGTCTTCCTGCAGCGCCGGGCCGTCAGCGGCCTCACCGCAGGCGCCGTGAAGGGATAACGCCACCCGATGACGACATTCACCACCGGCGCCGGCACCGTCACCCGCGACGCGCTCGCCGTGCTCCAGCCGGGGTTCACCGGCACCACCGCACCCGACTGGGTGCGGCGCGCCCTGGCCGAGGGCCTGGTCTCCGTCGCCCTGTTCGGCCGCAACGTCGCCGACCCCGAGCAGGTCACCGCCCTCACCGCCCAGCTGCGCGCCGAACGGGACGACCTGCTGGTCGCCATCGACGAGGAGGCAGGCGACGTCACCCGCCTCGAGGTCCGCACCGGCTCCTCGTTCCCCGGCAACCACGCCCTCGGCGCCGTCGACGACCCCGCCCTCACCCGGCGGGTGGCCCGCGAACTGGGCCGCCGGCTCGCCGCGTGCGGCGTCAACCTCAACTGGGCGCCCTCGGCCGACGTCAACGCCAACCCCGACAACCCGGTGATCGGCGTACGCTCCTTCGGCCGCGACCCGGACCTGGTCGCCCGGCACACCGCCGCCTACGTCGAGGGCCTCCAGTCCAACGGCGTCGCCGCCTGCACCAAGCACTTCCCCGGCCACGGCGACACCAGCGTCGACTCCCACCACGCGCTCCCGCAGATCGACGTCGACGCCACCACGCTGCACGAGCGCGAACTGCGGCCCTTCCGCGCCGCCATCGAGGCCGGCACCCGCGCCGTCATGACCGCCCACATCCGGGTGCCCGTGCTCGACCCGGACCGCCCCGCCACCCTCTCCCCGCGCATCCTCACCGGCCTGCTGCGCGGCGAGCTCGGCTACGACGGTCTCATCGTCACCGACGGCATGGAGATGGGCGCCGTCGCCGGCACGTACGGTCTCGAACACGGTGTCGTGCTCGCCATCGCGGCCGGCGCCGACGCGATCTGCGTGGGCGGCGGACTCGCCGACGAGGACACGGTGCTGCGGCTCCAGGAGGCCCTGGTCGCCGCCGTACGCTCCGGCGAACTGCCCGAGGAACGGCTCGCCGACGCCGCCGCGCGGGTCAGGTCCCTGGCCGCGTGGACGACCGGCACCCGGCGCTCGCCCTCCGCCGCCGACGACCCCGCGCCGGAGATCGGCCTGACCGCCGCGCGCCGCGCCGTGACCGTCACCCGCGCGGCCGGTCCCGCGCCGGTCACGGACCCCGTGTACGTCGCCACGTTCAGCCCCGCCCCCAACATCGCCGTCGGCGACGAGACGCCGTGGGGCGTCGGCGCGGAGCTGGAACGACTCCTCCCCGGCACCACCACCGGCCACTTCACCGGCCCCTCCGCCGGCACGGAGGCGCTGCGCGCGGCGAACGGCCGCCGGGTCGTCGCGGTGGTCCGCGACGAACACCGTCACCCGTGGATGGGCGCGGCCCTGGACACGCTGATCGCGGCGGGGCCGGACACGGTGGTGGTGGAGATGGGGGTCCCGCAGTCGGCGCCGCGGGGGGCGCTGCACATTGCCACGCACGGGGCGGCGAGGGTGTGCGGCGTGGCCGCGGCGGAGGCGGTTTTGGCGGGCTGAACCCGCGGATCCTTCGTGGGGGCTGCGCCCCCACACCCCCCTTGTCGGCCCTGACGGGCCTCGTCCTCAAACGCCGGACGGGCTATATGTAGCCCCTCCGGCGTTTGAGGAGCGGGGTCCGGGGCGGAGCCCCGGGGTCGGGACGGGAAGGGGCGGCGGGGGCGAACACCCTCTGCGCCCCGAACCCTCACGGATACAGCTTCTCGCCCCTGGCCAGCATGGCCACGAACTTCTCGATCCGCGCCGCCCGCGTCCCCGCCCGCTTCGCCTCCTCGACGCGATGCAGAATCGCGTACCGATTCCGGCTGTCCAGCCCCTCGAAGAACTCCCGCGCCGCCACAGGCGCCGCATCCAACGCCGCCCGCAGATCCTCCGGCACGACAGCCGTCCGCTGACTCGCGTACGCGGCCTCCCACCGCCCGTCCGCCTTCGCCTTCTCCACCTCCCGCAGCCCGCCCGGCCGCATCCGCCCCCGCTCGATCAGCTCGATCGCCTTCTGCCGGTTGACCGCGGACCACCGGCTCCGCGCCCGGCGCGGGGTGAACCGCTGCACCCAGTGCGTCTCGTCCAGACTCCTCTTGTGCCCGTCGATCCACCCGAAGCACAGCGCGGACTCCAGCGCGGTGGCGTAGTCGACGCCGCCCAGCCCGGACCCCTTCCGCGGAATCTTCAGCCACAGCCCCTCGGCGTCCCCCTGATGCTCCTCCAGCCACGCCTCGAACTCCTCCTGGGTGTCAAAACCCAGCACCGGCCCTGTCGGCCCTGTCGGCCTAGTCGGCCCTGTCGTACCACCCGTCCCACCAGCCATGCGCCCATGCAAGCCGTGTCCGACGGCCAGGTCAACGGCCGCCCCCCATCGGGGTGTTGCGCGGCCAACGATGGCGGAGCGTGTCGTTATTGGGCCGAACGGGTGACCATGGGTAAGAATTGGCCGATGCAGACAGCCAGCGCGACAGGGGACGGAGCATGCCGGTGAGCAGCCACGATGTCACCGACGAACAGTGGGAGGGGCTCGCCCAGGTCGTGCCGCTGCGGGGCCGCGACGCGTGGCCGTCCTCGGTCGGCCACCGCGCCAGTCCGGAGGCCCGCACGGAGGCGGCGCGGCGCCGCTTCGTCGTGCTCCGTGTGAACGTCTTCGCGGACGCCCGCGAGGTCGCCGAGACCCTGATGTCCGGCATACCCGTCCTCCTCGACCTGACGGGCGCGGAGCCGGACGTCGCCAAGCGCGTCCTCGACTTCAGCACGGGGGTCGTGTTCGGCCTCGCCAGCGGAATGCACCGCGTCGACCGCAACGTCTTCCTGCTGACGCCGGAGGGCATGGAGGTCACGGGTCTGATGGAGGGCGTCGGGGCGCCGGGCGCATGAGGCCTCACGCGCCGCGCGGCGCGCGCCGCGCGCGGCGCACGGGCGCGTCCGTGCCCGACGCGGGCGCGCCGTCCGTTCGTAGGAAAGGCCTCTGACGGAACGATTCGGCGGCGGGGAAAGCGTTTAGCGTCCCGCGCATGACCTCGCCGTCCGCCGCACCCCCGCGGCCCGCCGCACCCCCACGGCCCGTCGCCGAACCCCTTACGCACGCCCCCACCGACACCGGCCGGGCGCGGCGGCCCGGCCTGCCGCGCGTCACCGAGCTCCTGCTCTCCGCCTTCGCCGGGCACCGCGGCACCACGTTCCGCCTGGGCGAGCTCACCCTCCTCGCCGGTCCCAGCGGCACGGGCAAGACCACCGCGCTGCGCGCGTACGAGGCGCTCGCCCGGCTCGGCGGCGGGGCCGAGCTGGGCGAGGTGTTCCCGGACCCGTCGGCCTGCGTCCCGGAGCGGGCCCGGCCCGACGCCCAGCGCCGCCGCGGCTTCCGTATCGGCTGCACCGCCGACGGCCCGGAGGGCCCGGTCCGCCTGGAGATCGCCGTCCAGGCGGAGCCCGAACTGCGCATCGTGGGGGAGCGGTTGTCCGCCGACGGCCTGGTCCTGCTGGAGACCGCGCTGCGCGACCCCAGCCGCCGCGCCGTGCAGGCCGCCTGGCACACGGCGGGCGCCACCGCCGTCACGCGCGCGCCCCTCCCCGACGACCGCCTCGGCACCGCACTGCTGCCGCTGCGCGTGGCCGGCACGACCGCCGGACAGCTCCGGGTGCTGGCGGCGGCCGAGCAGATGCTGGTGGCGCTGCGCTCCGTCTTCCCCTGCGACCCCCGCCCCGAGCGGATGCGCGAACCCGTCCCGGCCGGCGGCGGTCGGCTGCTCCCCGGCTGCGAGAACCTCGCCGACGTGCTGTGGCGCACCCGCGCCGAGTGCACCCGCCGCCACGCGCTCCTCGTGGACGCGATGCGCGTCGGCTGCGCAGGACCCGTCGCCGACCTGCTCGCCGAGCCGTTCGCCGGGGGCCGCCTGGTGCGCGCCGTGCTGGACCGCGGCGACGGCGCCCGCACCACGCTGCGCCGGCTCGGCGACGGGGAACTGCGCTACACCGCCCTCGCGCTGGTGCTGCTCACCGGACCCGGGGTGCTGGAGGCCGACGTGCCCGGCGAGGTGCCGGCCGCCCTCCAGTGCCTCACCGTCCTGGCCGACGGCCTGGACCGGGCGCTCGACCCGGCCCAGCGCGCGGCCCTGCTGGCGCTGGCGGCGCGGATGTGCGAGCGCGGGCACATCCGCCTGGTCGGCGCGGTGAGCGACGCCACCTGGGCCGCCGGGGTGCCCGGGGCGACCGTGGTACACCTGAGGCGTGACTGACCCGCACGACGACGCGTCCCGGCCCGCCGACCTGCCCGCGCTCCGGCGCCGCCTCGCCGACTTCGCCGCCGCGCGGAACTGGCAGCCGTACCACACGCCCAAGAACCTCGTCGCCGCGCTCGGCGTCGAGGCCGCCGAACTGCAGGAAATCTTCCAGTGGCTGACGCCGGAGGAGTCCGCCCGCGTGATGGACGACCCGGACACCGCGCACCGCGTCACCGACGAGGTGGCCGACGTGCTCGCCTACCTCCTCCAGTTCTGCGAGGTCCTCGGCATCGACCCGCTCGCCGCCCTGGCCGAGAAGATCGACCGGAACGAGCACAGGTTCCCGGTGCCGGAGCCGGAGTCGGGTCCTGAGCGGTCCGACACTCCGCCGCGCGCCTAGGAGCCATGCGTTCCGTTCTCACGCTCCGTGGTCGAAAACACGCCTCGGCGCCAAGTGGTGTCCACAGATTTCGGACTTCCTCTGGCCTTTTGTCTCACCAAGCTTCACTCTGGGTAGTGAACAAGGGAGTTCAACGGATGCGGACGCGTGGGCAGCGCGTCGGACAGACGGGGGCAGCGCATGGACGCTGTGCGGCTCATCGTGACAAGCAGGAGGGCCCTGGCCGCCGGCGGCGGAGTGCCGGAGCTGATGGCCGAGGTGTGGCAGGCGCAGGCACTGGCCCAGGCGATAGGGAGCCGCCTGGCCCTGGTGGGCCCGCCCCAACTGCGCAACGAGGCGATCATGTTGGCCGATCTGGCCGACCGGGGCTGCGGCGTCCTCGACCCGCCGCCGCTCGGCCCCGACGGACCGCGCGCGGCCCGGCTCACCGAGCTGGGGGAGACCCACGCGTGCCTGATGCACCTCGGCGGCCTGCTCGGCGACGTCGGCATCGCCCTGGTCGGCATCGCCTGCGCCGCCGACGACGAGGCGACGTACTGGAGTTGCGTCGAGGCCATCGACGCCGCCGACGAGGCACGGGACCGCGTCCGGGACATGCTGCGCAAGCTGGCGGAGCGGGAGGCGGCGTTACCCCGGCGGGAGGCGGGCTGACCGCCCTCCCGCCACACCGTCCGCCCGCCGGCCGCTCAGCGACCTCCGTTCAGCGACCTCCGCTCTCCTCCGCCGAGCCGTCCTCTCCCGGCCCCCGCTCCGGTGCGGCACCCACCCCCTGAGGCCCCGCCCCCTGAAGTTCCGCGTCCAACGCGGACAGATCCGCGTTCAGCGCCGCCATCAGCAGATCCATCTGCGCCAGCAGCCCCACCGGCGGCCCCCCGGCCACCCCACCCCCCGGCGGCACCTGCGCCCCCTGTGGCCCCTGCCGCCCCTGCGCCACCCGCGGCACACTGCTCTGCTCCTCCGACATGACGGCCCCCTCGGCCCCTGGCCCCGACCGGGGCCGACACGGTGACACCCCGGCGTCCACAGGGCCGGCGCGGGCGCCGGACGCTCCGGCTCCGAACGAGCCCAACGATCTTCCCCACCCCCGGTCACTCCCCGTCGCACCACCGGCGTGCGACGAGGCACGCCGACCCTGCTCGCGCGCCCCCGCGCCAGGAAGCGTGCAGGATGGAGTCATGGATCTTCGCATCTTCACCGAGCCCCAGCAGGGGGCCACCTACGACACCTTGCTCACCGTCGCCAAGGCCACCGAGGACCTCGGCTTCGACGCCTTCTTCCGTTCCGACCACTACCTGAGCATGGGATCCGGGGACGGCCTGCCCGGTCCCACCGACGCCTGGATCACCCTCGCCGGACTCGCCCGCGAGACCAGGCGCATCCGCCTCGGCACACTGATGACGGCCGGCACCTTCCGCCTCCCCGGCGTGCTCGCCATCCAGGTCGCACAGGTCGACCAGATGTCCGGCGGCCGCGTCGAACTCGGCCTGGGCGCGGGCTGGTTCGAGGAGGAGCACAAGGCGTACGGCATCCCCTTCCCCAAGGAGAAGATCGCCCGTCTCGAGGAGCAGCTGGAGATCGTCACCGGTCTGTGGGCCACCGAGGCCGGCAAGACCTTCGACTTCCACGGCACCTACTACGACCTCACCAAGTCGCCCGCGCTGCCCAAGCCGGCCCAGTCCAAGGTGCCCGTGCTGATCGGCGGCCACGGCGCCAAGCGGACCCCGAGCCTGGCGGCCCGGTTCGCGGACGAGTTCAACCTCCCGTTCGCCGCCGCCGAGGACTCCGCCGCCAAGTTCGAGCGGGTCCGGGACGCCGCCCGTGAGATCGGCCGCGACCCCGGCGAGATCGTCTTCTCCAACGCCCTCGTCGTCTGCGTCGGCCGGGACGACCAGGAGGTGGCGCGCCGCGCCGCCGCCATCGGCCGCGAGGTCGACGAGCTGAAGACGAACGGCCTGGCGGGCTCCCCCGCCGAGGTGGTCGACAAGATCGGCCGCTACGCCGAGGCCGGCTCCCGGCGCATCTACCTCCAGGTGCTCGACCTGTCCGACCTGGACCACCTGGAGCTGATCTCCTCCCAGGTCCAGTCCCAGCTGTCCTGACCCACGGCACCACAGCGGGGCCGTCCCCACCGGGGGCGGCCCCCGCTCACGTACCGGGCGAAAAATGCCCGGACCCCCGCGACCCCTTCGCTGTACGTTGGGCGGACACCGGAATCCCGGTGTGTTCCCGCAGCTCAGAAGGTGTCTCGAGGTGTGACTCCGTGTTCCTGACGATCAGTACCACCGGCTCCGCGCAGCGCCCGGCGACCGACCTCGGTTTTCTGCTCCACAAGCATCCCGAGAAGGCGCAGGCGTTCTCCACGTCGTACGGCACGGCGCACGTCCTCTACCCCGAGGCGGACGCCGAACGCTGCACGGCGGCGCTGCTGCTGGAGGTGGACGCGGTGGCACTGGTCCGGCGCTCCAAGGGCAAGGGCCGCGGCGGCGCGCCCGACGCGGCCCTCGCCCAGTACGTCAACGACCGCCCGTACGCGGCCTCCTCGCTGCTCGCCGTCGCCCTCGGCTCCGTCTTCTCCACCGCCATGCGCGGCGTCTGCGCGGCCCGTCCCGAGCTGCCGGGCGTCCCGCTGCCGCTGCGCGTCGAGGTGCCCGCGCTGCCCGCGCGCGGCGGCGCCGCCCTGGTCCGCCGCCTCTTCGAGCCGCTCGGCTGGACGGTGACCGCCGAACCGGTGCCGCTGGACACCGAGTTCCCCGACTGGGGCGACTCGCGCCACATACGCCTGACCCTGGAGTCCGCCGCCCTCACCCTCGCCGAGGCGCTGCGCCATCTCTACGTACTGCTCCCCGTCCTGGACGACGCCAAGCACTACTGGGTCGCCCCGGACGAGGTCGACAAGCTGCTGCGCGTCGGCGACGGCTGGCTGGCCGGACACCCCGAGCGCGAGCTGATCACCCGGCGCTACCTCTCCCACCGCTGGTCGCTGACCCGGCGGGCGCAGGAGCGCCTGGAGCTGGTCCGGCTGGCCGAGGCGGACGACAGCGAGGTCGAGGATCTCGACAACGCCGTCGAGCCGGAGACCGAGGACGAGGAGAGGCCGACCCCGCTCGGCGTGCAGCGGCGGGAGGCGATCCTGGCCGTGCTGCGCGCGTCCGGCGCTGCCCGGGTGCTCGATCTCGGCTGCGGTCAGGGCCAGTTGGTGCAGGCGCTGCTGAAGGACCCGGCGTTCACCGAGATCGTCGGCGTGGACGTGTCGATGCGGGCGCTGACCATCGCCTCCCGGCGGCTGAAGCTGGACCGCATGGGGGAGCGGCAGGCGTCCCGCGTCACGCTTCTCCAGGGCTCCCTCGCCTACACCGACAAGCGTCTCAAGGGCTACGACGCGGCCGTGCTCTGCGAGGTGATCGAGCACCTGGACCTGCCGCGGCTGCCCGCACTGGAGTACGCGGTGTTCGGCGCCGCCCGCCCCCGGACGGTGTGCGTCACCACCCCCAACGTCGAGTACAACGTGCGCTGGGAGAACCTGCCGGCCGGCAAGGTCCGGCACGGCGACCACCGCTTCGAGTGGACCCGCGAGGAGTTCCGCGGCTGGGCCCGCACCGTCGCCGAACGGCACGGCTACGCCGTGGAGTTCCTGCCCGTCGGGCCGGACGACCCCGAGGTCGGCCCGCCCACGCAGATGGCCGTGTTCCGGCTCGACACCCCGAAGCCCGACAGGTCGAAGTCCGTCACCTCGACGTCCGACGCCCCGAAACCCGTCACCCCGAAGGAGGCGAAGGCCGCATGACCACCACCACCGACACCACCGCCGCCGCGCGCGGCCGTGCCCTGCCGGTCACCGACCTGTCCCTGGTCGTGCTGATCGGCGCCTCCGGCTCGGGCAAGTCCACCTTCGCGCGCCGTCACTTCAAGCCGACCGAGGTCATCTCCTCCGACTTCTGCCGGGGTCTGGTCGCCGACGACGAGAACGACCAGAGCGCCTCCCGTGACGCCTTCGACGTGCTGCACTACATCGCGGGCAAGCGCCTCGCGGCCGGCCGCCGCACCGTCGTCGACGCCACCAGCGTCCAGCAGGACGCCCGGCGCCAGCTGATCGACCTGGCCAGGCAGCACGACGTGCTTCCGATCGCCATCGTGCTCGACGTGCCCGAGGAGGTGTGCGCCGATCGCAACGCGGCCCGTGCCGACCGCGCCGACCTGCCCCGCCGGGTCGTCCGCCGCCACACCCGCGAACTCCGCCGCTCCCTGCGCCACCTGGAGCGCGAGGGGTTCCGCAAGGTGCACGTGCTGCGCGGCGTGGAGGAGGTCGAGCACGCCACCGTCGTCACGGAGAAGCGGTTCAACGACCTCACCCACCTGACCGGCCCGTTCGACATCGTCGGCGACATCCACGGCTGCGCCTCGGAGCTGGAGGCGCTGCTCGGCAAGCTCGGCTACGTCGACGGCGTCCACCCCGAGGGCCGCACCGCCGTGTTCGTCGGCGACCTGGTCGACCGCGGCCCCGACAGCCCGGGCGTGCTGCGCCGGGTGATGGCGATGGTGAAGTCGGGCAACGCCCTGTGCGTGCCCGGCAACCACGAGAACAAGTTCGGCCGTCACCTCAAGGGCCGCAAAGTTCAGCACACCCACGGACTCGCCGAGACGATCGCGCAGATGGAGGGCGAGAGCGAGGAGTTCCGCGCCGAGGTGCGCCGGTTCGTCGAGGGACTGGTCAGCCACTACGTCCTCGACGGCGGCAGGCTGGTGGTCTGCCACGCCGGTCTGCCCGAGAAGTACCACGGCCGCACCTCCGGCCGGGTCCGCAGCCACGCCCTCTACGGCGACACCACCGGCGAGACCGACGAGTTCGGGCTGCCCGTGCGCTACCCGTGGGCCGAGGACTACCGCGGCCGGGCCGCCGTCGTCTACGGCCACACCCCCGTCCCCGAGGCGACCTGGCTGAACAACACCATCTGCCTGGACACCGGCGCGGTGTTCGGCGGCAAGCTCACCGCGCTGCGCTGGCCGGAGCGCGAGCTGGTCGACGTACCGGCCGAGCGGGTCTGGTACGAGCCGGTGCGGCCGCTGCGCACCGAGGCGCCAGGCGGGCACGAGGGACGTCCGCTGGACCTGGCGGACGTGCACGGCCGGCGCGTGGTGGAGACCCGGCACATGGGCCGGGTGGGCGTACGGGAGGAGAACGCGGCGGCAGCGCTGGAGGTGATGAGCCGGTTCGCGCTCGACCCGCGGCTGCTGCCGTACCTGCCGCCGACCATGGCGCCCACCGCCACCTCGCAGCGCGACGGCTACCTGGAGCACCCCGAGGAGGCGTTCGCCCGCTACGCGCAGGACGGTGTGGCCCGGGTGGTGTGCGAGGAGAAGCACATGGGGTCGCGCGCGGTGGCCCTGGTGTGCCGTGACGCGGGCGTGGCGGCCCGCCGGTTCGGCGCGGCCGGGGGCGAGACCGGGTCGCTGTACACCCGTACCGGCCGGCCGTTCTTCGACGACGCGGAGATGACCGAGGAGGTCCTCGGCCGGCTGCGCACGGCGGTCACCGAGGCCGGGCTGTGGGAGGAACTGGCCACCGACTGGCTGCTGCTGGACGCCGAGCTGATGCCGTGGTCGCTGAAGGCGTCCGGGCTGCTGCGCTCCCAGTACGCGGCGGTCGGCGCCGCGGCCGGCGCGGTCTTCCCGTCCGCCCTCACGGCGCTGGAGGGGGCCGCGGCCCGCGGCGTCGACGTGGGGGAGCTGCTGACCCGGCAGCGCGAGCGGGCCGGTGCGGCGGCCGGTTTCACCGACGCGTACCGCCGCTACTGCTGGACCACCGACGGGCTGGACGGCGTGCGTCTCGCGCCGTTCCAGATCCTCGCCGTGCAGGGCCGCAGCCTGGCCGCGCTGCCGCACGACCGGCAGCTCGCCCTGATCGACCGCATGGTCGAGCACGACGCCACCGGCCTGTTGCAGACCACCCGCCGGCTCTTCGTCGACACCGCCGACCCCGAGTCGGTGCGGGCCGGCGTGGACTGGTGGCTGGAGATGACCGGGCGCGGCGGCGAGGGCATGGTCGTCAAGCCGGTCGACGCCCTGGCCCGCGACGGCGCCGGACGCCTGGTGCAGCCGGGCATCAAGTGCCGTGGCCGGGAGTACCTGCGGATCATCTACGGCCCCGAGTACACCCGGCCGGAGAACCTGGCGCGGCTGCGGTCCCGCTTCCTCGGCCACAAGCAGTCCCTCGCCCTGCGCGAGTACGCCCTCGGCCTGGAGGCCCTGGACCGCCTCGCCGACGGGGAGCCGCTGTGGCGGGTCCACGAGCCGGTGTTCGCGGTGCTCGCCCTGGAGTCGGAGCCGGTCGACCCGCGCCTGTGACGCGCGCGCGGGTGCGGGGGGCGCGGAGGACCCGTTCCTCCGCGCCCCGTCCGCCTTCGGCGTGGGGCGGACGGGATTCGGCGAGGGCAGGGGTGAACCCGGGCCGTGGCGGTCAGGATGGAGTCATGACCTACCACGTCGACTCCGAGGCCGGGCGGCTGCGCCGCGTCATCCTGCACCGGCCCGATCTCGAGCTCAAAAGGCTCACCCCGAGCAACAAGGACGCGCTGCTCTTCGACGACGTGCTCTGGGTGCGCCGGGCGCGCGCCGAGCACGACGGGTTCGCGGACGTGCTGCGCGACCGCGGCGTCACCGTCCACCTGTTCGGCGACCTGCTCACGGAGACGCTGGAGCTGCCCGAGGCGCGCGCGCTCGTGCTGGACCGGGTCTTCGACGAGAAGGAGTACGGCCCGCTGGCCACCGACCATCTGCGCGCCGCGTTCGAGACGCTGCCCGCGTGGGAGCTGGCCGAGGCGCTGATCGGCGGCATGACGAAGCGGGAGTTCCTCGACTCCCACCACGAGCCGGTCTCCGTGCGCTTCCATGTGATGGAGCTGGACGACTTCCTGCTCCGCCCGCTGCCCAACCACCTCTTCACCCGCGACACCTCCGCCTGGATCTACGACGGAGTCGCCATCAACGCCATGCGGTGGCCGGCCCGGCAGCGCGAGACCGTGCACTTCGAGGCGATCTACCGGCACCACCCGATGTTCCGGGACGCGTCCTTCCGCCTGTGGTCCGAGGGGCAGGCCGACTACCCGTCCACCATCGAGGGCGGGGACGTCCTGGTGATCGGCAACGGCGCGGTGCTGATCGGGATGAGCGAGCGCACCACCCCGCAGGCCGTGGAGATGCTCGCGCACAAGCTGTTCGCGGCCGGCTCGGCGCGCACCATCGTCGCCCTCGACATGCCGAAGAGCCGCGCCCTGATGCATCTCGACACCGTGATGACCATGGTCGACGGCGACACCTTCACCCAGTACGCGGGCCTGCCCATGCTCCGCTCGTACACGATCGAGCCGGGTGCGGACGAGGCGGAGCTGAAGGTCACCGACCATCCGCCGGAGCACATGCACCGGGCGATCGCCGCCGCGCTCGGCCTGAGCGAGATCCGGGTGCTGACCGCCACCCAGGACGTGCACGCGGCCGAGCGGGAGCAGTGGGACGACGGCTGCAACGTGCTGGCCGTCGAGCCGGGCGTGGTCGTCGCCTACGAACGCAACGTCACCACCAACACGCACCTGCGGAAACAGGGCATCGAGGTGATAGAGATCCCGGGCAGCGAGCTGGGCCGGGGCCGGGGCGGGCCGCGCTGCATGAGCTGTCCGGTCGAGCGGGACCCGGTGTAGCGCGCGGAGCGTGAACACGCTGTATAGAATTGCGGATCGTCGTATAGACTTCCACGGATTCGTGTCCCCCAGTCCTGGAGCGCCCCCATGGCGACAGTCCCGACCCCCCTCGCCGGCCGTCACTTCCTCAAGGAGGCCGACTTCACCGCGGAGGAGTTCCGCGGCCTGCTGGAGCTGGCCGCGGAGCTGAAGGCCGCCAAGCGGGCCGGGACCGAGACGCCGTACCTGCGCGGGAGGAACATCGCGCTGATCTTCGAGAAGACCTCGACGCGCACCCGCTGCGCCTTCGAGGTCGCCGCCGCCGACCAGGGCGCCTCCACCACCTACCTCGACCCGTCCGGCTCGCAGATCGGCCACAAGGAGTCCGTGAAGGACACCGCGCGGGTGCTCGGCCGGATGTACGACGGGATCGAGTACCGGGGCGACAGTCAGGCCAAGGTCGAGGAGCTGGCCGCCTTCGCGGGCGTGCCCGTCTACAACGGGCTCACCGACGACTGGCACCCCACCCAGATGCTCGCCGACGTGCTCACCATGACCGAGCACAGCGCGAAGCCGCTCACCGGGATCGCCTTCGCGTACCTCGGCGACGCCCGCTTCAACATGGGCAACTCCTACCTGGTCACCGCGGCCCTGCTGGGCATGGACGTGCGCATCGTCGCCCCGAAGACGTACTGGCCCGCCCAGGAGGTGGTCGACCGCGCCCGCGAGCTGGCCACGGCGAGCGGGGCCCGCATCACGCTCACCGAGGAGATCGCCGAGGGCGTGGCGGGCGCCGACTTCGTCGCCACCGACGTCTGGGTGTCCATGGGGGAGCCGAAGGAGGTGTGGGGGGAGCGGATCGCCGCCCTCGCGCCGTACGCGGTGACCATGGACGTGCTGCGCGCCACCGGCAACCCGGACGTCGGGTTCCTGCACTGCCTGCCGGCCTTCCACGACCTGGGCACCGCGGTAGGGCGGGACGTGTACGAGGCGCACGGCCTGGAGTCGCTGGAGGTCACCGACGAGGTGTTCGAGTCGGCGCACTCGCTGGTCTTCGACGAGGCGGAGAACCGTATGCACACCATCAAGGCGGTGCTGGTCGCCACCCTCGGCTGAGGGAACGCCGCCACCCCCGGCCGTGGGAACGCCGCGACCCTCGGCTGAGGGGCCACCGCCCCCCGGCTGACGGGACGCCTCAGACCGGACGCCGCTGACCCGGCAGCCGGAACCACACCACCTTGCCGGACTCGGTGGGGCGGTGTCCGCACGACGAGCTGAGCGAGCGGATCAGCAGCAGCCCGCGCCCGTGCTCCTGCCACGGGTCGGGCAGGCCGAGGTTGGGCCGGGTGAGGTCGCGGGGCGGCTCCGGGTCGGCGTCGTGCACCTCCACCTGGAAACCGGCCGGCAGCAGCCGCAGGACCAGCTCGATCGGGGTGGCGCCGGAGGTGTGCTCCACGGCGTTCGCCACCAGCTCCGCCGTCAGCAGCTCCGCCGTGTCGCAGTCGGCGGAGTGCTCCCGCTCGGCGAGCGCCGTGCGCACCAGGGCACGCGCGACGGGCACGGCCGCGGTCGTGTGCGGCAGCGCGACGCGCCAGGAAGTGGGGATGGCGGGGGGTTCGTACACAGCGGTTCCGTTCATGGAGCGGGCGCTCCCGTGATCGAGTGCCCATGGTACGGCCCGCCTCACCCGGTCCCGCCCCCGGGATCGGGTGGCACCGGAGCCCTGCCGGGCGCGCCGTCCGGAGCGCTGCGCCCCGGCATCCGCGGCCTACCCGCCCGGCGACCCCGCCTCGCACGCACGCCCGCACCGTTACCGAGCAGTCGATGATCCGTGACGTGCGTGACGGCGCCCGAACGGCGTATCGCGTACTCGTGACGACAGTCACCAACCGGTGATAACTTCGAGGGGCAGACCTCACTGAGCCGCGCAGTGCCCGCCCGAGGAGGCCGCCCTCATGAGTCCCTTCACCGGCTCCGCCGCCCGCACCGCGCGCTGGGAGCATCTGCGCGTCGAGCTCGCCGACGGCGTCGCCCATGTCACCCTCGCCCGCCCCGAGAAGCTGAACGCGCTCACCTTCGGCGCCTACGCCGACCTGCGCGACCTGCTCGCCGAGCTGTCCCGGGAGCGGGCGGTGCGCGCCCTCGTGCTGGGCGGCGAGGGCCGCGGCTTCTGCTCCGGCGGCGACGTCGACGAGATCATCGGCGCCACCCTCTCCCTGGACACCGCGCAGCTCCTCGACTTCAACCGGATGACGGGCCAGGTCGTCCGCGCGGTACGCGAGTGCCCGTTCCCGGTGATCGCCGCGGTGCACGGGGTCGCGGCGGGCGCAGGCGCGGTCCTCGCCCTGGCCGCGGACTTCCGGGTCGCCGACCCCACCGCCCGCTTCGCCTTCCTGTTCACCCGGGTCGGTCTGTCCGGCGGCGACATGGGCGCCGCCTACCTGCTGCCCCGGGTCGTCGGGCTGGGCCACGCCACCCGGCTGCTGATGCTGGGCGAGCCGGTGCACGCCCCGGAGGCCGAGCGGATCGGCCTGATCAGCGCGCTCACCGACGAGGGCGGCGCGGACACGGCGGCCCGCGAGCTGGCCCGCCGCCTCGCCGAAGGACCCGCCCTGGCCCACGCCCAGACGAAGGCCCTGCTCACGGCCGAACTGGACATGCCGCTCGCGGCAGCGGTCGAACTGGACGCCGCCACCCAGGCCCTCCTGATGACCGGCGAGGACTACGCGGAATTCCACGCGGCCTTCACGGAGAAGCGCGCCCCGAAATGGAGGGGACGATGACCCGGTCAGGGGCGCGGGGAACCGCGCGACCAGCCCCCACGGCGCCGCACCTGCGCGTGGCGATCATCGGCGGAGGCCCAGGCGGCCTCTACGCCGCCGCCCTCCTCAAACGCCTGGACCCCACCAGAGACATCACGGTCCACGAACGCAACGCCCCCCACGACACCTTCGGCTTCGGCGTGGTCCTCAGTGACGAAACCCTCGGCGGCATCGAACACGCCGACCCGGAGGTCTACTCCGCCCTCACGACCGAGTTCGTCCGCTGGGACGACATCGACATCGTCCACCGCGGCACCCGCCACACCTCCGGAGGACACGGCTTCGCCGCCCTCGGCCGCCGCCGTCTCCTGGAGATCCTTCACCAGCGCTGCCGCTCCCTCGGCGTGGACCTCCGCTTCCGGACGGAGGTCCCGGACCCCGCCCGCCTCGCGGAGACCCACGACCTCGTGATCGCCGCCGACGGCGTCCACAGCACCACCCGCGCCGCCTTCGCGGACGTCTTCCGCCCCCACATCACCGCGCACCGCTGCCGCTACATCTGGCTGGCCGCCGACTTCCCCTTCGACGCGTTCCGCTTCGAGATCGCCGAGACCGAGCACGGCGTGATGCAGCTGCACGGCTACCCGTTCTCCGCCGACGCCTCCACCGTCATCGTGGAGATGCGCGAAGAGGTGTGGCGGGCCGCCGGCTTCGACGAGGCCGACGAGACCGAGTCCGTCGAGCGCTGCGCCAAGATCTTCGCCGACGCGCTCGGCGGCCGCCCCCTGCGCTCCAACAACAGCGCCTGGACCACCTTCCGTACGGTCGTCAACGAGCGCTGGTCGCACGGGAACGTCGTGCTGCTCGGGGACGCCGCCCACACCGCCCACTTCTCCATCGGCTCCGGCACCAAGCTCGCCGTGGAGGACGCCCTCGCCCTCGCCGCCTGCCTGAGCGAACAGCCCACGATCACCGACGCCCTGCACGCCTACGAGGCGGAGCGGCGGCCCGTCGTCGCCTCCACCCAGCGCGCGGCCCGCGCCAGCCTGGAGTGGTTCGAGAACCTGGCCCTGTATCTGCGCCAGCCGCCGCGCCAGTTCGCGTTCAACCTGCTCACCCGCAGCCGCCGGGTCACCCACGACAACCTGCGGCTGCGCGACGCCCGGTTCACCGAGGCGGTGGAGCGCGGCTTCGGCTGCCCGCCCGGCACGCCCCCGATGTTCACGCCGTTCCGGCTGCGCGGACTCACCCTGCGCAACCGGGTCGTGGTCTCGCCGATGGACATGTACTCGGCGGCCGACGGTCTGCCCGGCGACTTCCACCTCGTCCACCTCGGCGCCCGCGCGCTGGGCGGCGCGGGCCTGGTGATGACGGAGATGGTGTGCGTCAGCCCGGAGGGCCGGATCACCCCGGGCTGCGCGGGCCTGTGGAGCGGGCGGCAGGCGGAGGCGTGGCGGCGGATCACCGACTTCGTGCACACCCGCGCGCCGGGCACGGCGATCGGCGTGCAGCTCGGCCACAGCGGGCGCAAGGGCTCGACCCGGCTGATGTGGGAGGGCATGGACGAGCCGCTCGACGAGGGCAACTGGCCCCTGGTCGCCGCGTCCCCGCTGCCGTACAAGCCGGGGTCCCAGACCCCCCGCGAGCTGTCCCGCGCGCAACTGACCGACCTGCGCGAACAGTTCACGGCCGCCGCGGTGCGGGCCGCGCGGGCCGGGTTCGACCTGCTCGAACTGCACTGCGCGCACGGCTATCTGCTCTCCGGCTTCCTGTCGCCGCTGACCAACCACCGCACCGACGCCTACGGCGGCTCGCCGGAGAAGCGGCTGCGCTTCCCGCTGGAGGTGTTCGACGCGGTACGGGCGGTGTGGCCGGAGGACCGGCCGATGACCGTGCGGATCTCCGCGACCGACTGGGCGGAGGGCGGCACCACGGCGGAGGACGCGGTGGCGATCGCCCGCGCCTTCGCCGACCACGGGGCCGACGCGATCGACGTGTCCACCGGTCAGGTCGTGGCCGACGAGGAGCCGGAGTTCGGCCGCTCCTACCAGACGCCGTTCGCCGACCGGGTGCGCAACGAGGCCCGCGTCCCGGTGATCGCGGTCGGCGCGATCTCCTCCTGGGACGACGTCAACTCCCTCATCCTGGCCGGTCGTACCGACCTGTGCGCGCTGGCCCGACCGCATCTGTACGACCCGCACTGGACGCTGCACGCCGCCGCCGAGCAGGGCTACGAGGGACCGGGCGTCCTCTGGCCTCCCCAGTACCGCGCGGGCAGCCGTCCGCCCCGCACCGGCCGCACCGACGCACCCAGGCCGCGGCTCACCCTGTCCGACCCGCCGCTCGCCCAGGCACCCGGGGTGTGAAGCCGTAGGACCGCGTCAGTCCGCCGCGGAATCGGAAGCCGGGTTCGCGAACGCGGCCCCCGCGTCCCGCAGTCGCTCGTGCAGCGCCAGGAAGACGGACGCCGAGCGGGTGCCGGGCCAGTCCGCCGGCAGCAGACCGGCGGGCAGGCCCGGGTCGGTGTACGGCAGGTGGCGCCAGGAGTCCAGGGCGAGGAGGTAGTCGCGGTAGGCCTCCTCGGGCGGGGCGTCCGTGCGTTGCTCCCAGGCCCGCAGCACCGGCGCGTGCCGCTCCAGGAACGCCTCGTGCCGCTCCGCGATCGCCTTCAGGTCCCACCAGCGGGCCACCGCCTCCGCCGTGGCCGCGAACCCGAGGTGCTCGCCGCGGAACAGGTCGACGTACCGGTCCAGCCGCAGCCGCTCGAGGCTGTGCCGGGTCTCCTCGTACAGCCGGGCCGGGGCGATCCACACGCCGGGCGCGGCCGTGCCGAAGCCCAGACCGGCCAGCCGGCTGCGCAGCACGTGCCGCTTCTGCCGCTCGGACTCCGGCACCGAGAACACCGCGAGCACCCAGCCCTCGTCGGCGGGCGGCGCGCCGGCGTAGATGCGCCGGTCGCCGTCCTCCAGCAACTGACGTGCCTCGGGGGACAGTTCGTAACCGGCCGCGCCCTGGGCGGTGCGGGCCGGGAGCAGCAGTCCGCGGCGCTTGAGCCGGGACACCGAGGAACGCACGGACGGCGCGTCCACGCCGACGGCGGCCAGCAGCCGGATCAACTCCGCGACGGGCACCGGGCCCGGCACGAACCGGCCGTAGGCGCCGTAGAGCGTGACGATGAGAGACCGTGGAGCATGCTGGTCGGACACGTTGATCATCTTAGGTCGTGTCAGCGGGCCCGTATCCCCGGCGTCATCCCTGGTCGTTCCCGGCGCCGGTGTCGGCGGAGGTGCGCAGCCGGAACCGCTGGAGCTTGCCGGTGGCCGTGCGGGGCAGCGCGTCCAGGAAGACGATCTCCCGCGGGCACTTGTAGGGCGCCAGCTCCGTCTTCACGAAGGCCCGCAGCGCCTCCGCGTCACGCTCCGCGCCCTCCTTGAGGACCGTGTACGCCACCACGACCTGACCCCGCGCCGCGTCGGGCCGGCCGACCACCGCCGCCTCCACCACGTCCGGATGGCGCAGCAGGGCGTCCTCGACCTCGGGCCCGGCGATGTTGTACCCCGCCGAGATGATCATGTCGTCGGCGCGGGCCACGTACCGGAAGTACCCGTCGGGGTCGCGGACGTAGGTGTCGCCGGTGACGTTCCAGCCGTCCCGCACGTAGTCCCGCTGACGCGGGTCGGCCAGGTAGCGGCAGCCGACGGGGCCGCGCACCGCGAGCAGCCCGGGCCGGCCGTCGGGCACGGGGACGCCGTCCGCGTCCTGCACGCGCGCCTGCCAGCCGGGCACCGGGACGCCGGTGGCGCCGGGGCGGACGGCGTCGTCCGCGGCGGAGATGAAGATGTGCAGCAGCTCGGTGGCGCCGATGCCGTTGATGATGCGCAGGCCGGTGAGGTCGTGCCAGGCCTGCCAGGTCGCGGCCGGCAGGTTCTCGCCGGCCGAGACGCAGCGGCGCAGGCTGGTCAGGTCGTGGCCGTCCGCCTCCGCGTGCATCGCCCGGTAGGCGGTGGGCGCGGTGAACAGCACCGACACCCGGTGCTCGGCGATCGCCGGCAGCAGCTGGGAAGGGTGGGCCTGTTCGAGCAGCAGCGCGCTCGCGCCCGCGCGCAGCGGGAACACCACCAGGCCGCCCAGCCCGAAGGTGAAGCCCAGCGGGGGACTGCCGGCGAACACGTCGTCGGCGACCGGCTTGAGGACGTGCCGGGAGAAGGTGTCCGCGATCGCCAGCACGTCCCGGTGGAAGTGCATGCAGCCCTTGGGCTTCCCGGTGGTGCCGGAGGTGAAGGCGATCAGCGCGACGTCGTCGGCGGCGGTCGGCACCGCCTCGTACGGGCCGTCGGGCGCCGGGCGGTGCAGCAGGTCGTCGCGGGAGTCGCCGCCGAACGCGGCGATCCGCAGGTCCGGGACCTCGGCCTTGACGAGGTCGTCGAGGGAGCGCACGTCGCACAGGGCGTGCCGCACCTCGGCGAGCGCGCAGATGGTGGCCAGCTCGTGCGGCCGCTGCTGGGCCAGCACGGTGACGGCGACCGCGCCCGCCTTCAGCACCGCCAGCCAGCAGGCGGCCAGCCAGGGCGTGGTGGGTCCGCGCAGCAGCACCCGGTTGCCGGGCACCACCCCGAGGTCCCCGGTGAGCAGATGGGCAAGCCGGTCGACGCGGGCGCGCAGCTCCCCGTACGTCCAGACGCCGCCGTCGGGCGTACGGAACGCCGGGCGGCCGTCGTCCTGGCCGCTGAGCAGTTCGGCGGCGCAGTTCAGCCGCTCGGGGTAGCGCAGCTCCGGCAGGTCGAAACGCAGCTCGGGCCACTCGTCCGGTGGCGGGAGATGGTCGCGGGCGAAGGTGTCGACGTGCGCGGTGGGCCGGGGATTCATGTCGATTCGCCCCCTTGGCGTGGTGGGCTCGCCCCTGGAGCGTATCGTGTTGGTGACGGCAGTCAACGGTTCGCGATAACCTCGGGGGTGGCCCAGCGGCGAGGGAAGGGACCGGCGATGACCGCATTCTCGCTCGACGAGGCACAGCTCGCCCGGTGCGCCGAGCTGCGCACCCTGGCCGCCGAACGGCTCCGGCCCCTCGCCGAGAAGGGCGAGCCGGGCCGCGTCAACCGGGCCCTCGTCGCCGAGTTGGGCGCCCTAGGGCTGCTGTCCCGGCTGTTCACCGCCGGTGCCCTGGAGCTGTGCCTGATGCGCGAGTCGCTCGCCCGGGAGTGCACCGAGGCGGAGACCGCCCTCGCCCTCCAGGGCCTCGGCGCCCACCCCGTGCACGCCCACGGCACCCCCGAACAGCGGGACCGCTGGCTCCCCCGGGTGAGTGACGGCACGGCGGTCGCCGCCTTCGCCCTGTCCGAACCGGGCGCCGGCTCCGACGCGGCGGCGCTCTCCCTGGGCGCGGAGCGCGACGGCCCGGACGGGTGGCGGCTCACCGGCGAGAAGTGCTGGATCTCCAACGCCCCCGACGCCGACCTCTACACCGTCTTCGCCCGCACCACCCCCGGCGCCGGCGCGCGCGGCGTCACCGCCTTCCTGGTGCCCGCCGACCGGCCCGGCCTCACCGGCAGCCGCCTCGACATGCTCGCCCCGCACGCCATCGGATCCCTCAGCTTCGACGGCGTCCCCGTCACCGCCGCCGACGTCCTCGGCGAGCCCGACGCGGGCTTCCGGGTCGCCATGGACACCCTCAACCTGTTCCGGCCCAGCGTCGGCGCCTTCGCCGTCGGCATGGCGCAGGCCGCGCTGGACGCGACCGTCGCGCACACCGCACGGCGCGGCGCGTTCGGCGGCCGGCTCCAGGACCTCCAGGCCGTCGCCCACCAGGTCGCCGAGATGTCCGTCCGCACGGAGGCGGCCCGCCTGATGGTCTACGCGGCGGCCACCGCGTACGACGAGGGCGCGCCGGACGTGCCACGGCGCTCCGCGATGGCGAAGCTGCTGGCCACCGAGACCGCCCAGTACGTCGTCGACACCGCCGTCCAGCTGCACGGCGCGCGCGCCCTGTGCCGGGGCCATCTGCTCGAACACCTCTACCGCGAGGTCCGCGCGCCGCGCATCTACGAGGGGGCGAGCGAGGTCCAGCGCGGCATCATCGCCAAGGAGCTGTACAAGACCCTGGAGGCCCGGTGACCGCCGAGCGCGTCAACCCGCCCGACCTGTCCCCGCCCGCCGGCTTCTCCCACGCCGTCGTCTCCACCGGCTCCCGCGTGGTGTTCCTGGCCGGCCAGACCGCCCTCGACGGCGACGGGAAGGTCGTCGGCGACACCCTCCCCGAACAGTTCACCCGCGCCCTCACCAACCTCCTCACCGCTCTGCGCGCCGCCGGCGGCACCCCCGCCGACCTGGCCCGCGTCACCGTCTACGCCACCGACGTCGCCGCGTACCGCACCCACGCCCGCGAACTCGGCCGCGTCTGGCGGGACCTGGCGGGCCGCGACTACCCGGCGATGGCGGTGGTGGAGGTGGTCCGGCTGTGGGACGAGGAGGCGATGGTCGAACTCGACGGGTTCGCCGTCCTGCCGTGAGCCGGCGGGCGCGGTTGAGCCGCTGCTCCTAGCCTGGAGCGATGCCGGAGATCGAGCTGAGCGCCGGGACCGTCGAGTACGAGGACACGGGCGGCGAGGGGCCGGTGGTCGTGCTGCTGCACGGCCTGCTGCACGACGCCGCCGTCTGGCGCCATGTCGTCGCCGAACTGCGCACCGACCACCGCCTCGTCGCGCCGACCCTCCCGTACGGCGCGCACCGTGTGCCGATGAGGCGGCCGCCCACCCCGGACCTGGTCAACGAACTGATCGCCGAGTTCCTCGACCGGCTGGACCTGCGGGACGTCACGCTCGTCGAGAGCGACTGCGGGCGTGCGCAGACGGTCGCCGTCCGGCACCCCGAGCGGCTGGCGCGGCTGGTGCTGATCTCGTGCGAGGCGTTCGACAACTACCCGCCGGGCCTGCCCGGCAAGATGATCGGGGTCGCGTGCAGGGTGCCGGGCGGACTTCCGCTGATGGTCCGCACCCTGGGCTGGAAGCCGTTGCGCCGGCTTCCCGTGGGCTTCGGCGCCCTGACGAAACGGCCGGTGCCGGATCACGTGGTCGAGCGATGGCTGCGCCCTCTGCGCACGGATCCGGCGATCCGCCGGGACTTCCGGCACTACGTCGCGCACGTGCGGCGTACGGAGCTTCTCGAGGCGGCGCGGGGGTTGCGGCGCTTCGAGCGCCCGGCGCGGGTCGTCTGGGCGACGGAGGATGTGATGATGCCGCGCACACATGGGCGCATGCTGGCGGAACTGCTGCCGCGGGGGCGGTTGGTGGAGTTGCGGAACACCAGGACGCTGATCGCGGAGGACCGCCCCCGGCGACTGGCGTCGCTGTTGCGGTGGTTCGTGGCGAACGGCTGAGCGGGTCGCCCGGGTGCGGGCCGGTGGGGGTTGCTCGCGCAGTTCCCCGCGCCCCCATCAGGGGCGCGGGGAACTGCGCGGACGGTCACCCATGTGCGCCTGCGCTGCCCACTCCGCCCCTGAAGGGTGACCATGAGTGGCCGCGCCCCCGTGGGGCCGGTACTGGTGGAGGGGCCCCTTCCGCTCACCTCGGAGGTACTCCTCATGCCCCTGCGCCCCCTCCTCGGCGCCGCGTCCTGCGCCGCGCTGCTGCTGGTAGGCGCCGCCGCGGCGGCCCCCTCCGCCGTGGCCGCCCCCGCGGAGTACGTCACCGTCGACCCGGAGGGCCGGATCGCCGCCGACGGTACCGTCACCCTCACCGGCACCTACCGCTGTGTCGCGAACACCGGACCCGTCTTCGTCAGCTCCTCCGTCAACCAGAGCACGCCGAACGTCACCTACGGCATCGGCGGCACCGCCGCCGTGTGCGACGGCGCCGAGCACCGCTGGGAGAACAGCGGCAAGGTTCCGAAGGACGCCCTGAAGGCGGGCCCGGCCAAGGTCGAGGCCACCCTGATGGAGCTGCGTGGCAGCGGCATCCTGGTCCTCCCCGTCCCGCACGCCGTCAGCCGCCACGACGTCACCCTCGCCGCCGCCGCGGCCTGAGCCGCCTACGCCACCGCCGTCTCCGGCCAGTTCAGCAGCCGCGCCCCGATGACGGCCGTCTGGAGCATGTACCGGTGTGCCGGATCGCCGGGGTCGGCGCCGGTCAGCCGGTGGATCCGCTCCAGCCGGTACGTCAGCGCCCGCACGCTCAGCGACAGCCGCCGGGCCGCCTCGGCGGCGACGCAGCCGGAGTCGAAGTAGGCGGTGAGCGTGTCCAGGAGCGGCCCGGCCCCGCCGCGCGCCCCGGTCAGCGGGCCCAGGGTGTTGTGCACCAGGTCGGCCATGGCCTGCCGGTCGCGGGCCAGCACCGGATAGACCAGCAGGTCGGCGGCGCGCAGTACCGGGTCGTCCAGGTCCAGACGCTCGGCGATCTCCAGCGCGTTCAGGGCCTCCTCGTACGACTGGACCACCCCGCCCGGCCCCGACTGCGGGCGTCCGACGGCCACCTGGCCGCCGTCGGTGGCGGCGTGCGCCTGCTTGGCGAAGTGCGTGAGCACGTCCTGCTGGTGGCCGGGCGCGATGCACAGCAGCCGCCCGTCCTTGGTGGTGAGCAGGATGCTCCGGTCGCCGAACCGGGCGATCAGGGCGCGCTCCACCTGACGCGGCACCGGGTCCCCGTCCTCGTAGGCGACGGGGCCCCGGGCGACGGCGACCGCGTGCTCGTGGGAGAGCCGCAGCCCGAACCGTTCGGCGCGCTCGGCCAGCCGGCCCAGGTCGCTGCGTCCGTAGAGCAGGTCGTCGATGAACTCCCGCCGCGCCGCCTCCTCCTGACGGATCGCCATCCGCTGCGCCCGCTCGTATCCTTCGGCGAACGCGTCCACCGCCTGCTGCACGGCGGCCAGCGCCCCGTCGGCCGTGTCCGTGCCGCGGGCCGGCCAGGCGTCGCGCGCGGCGGCGAGGTGGGCGATGACCAGGGAGCGCAGACCGAAGCCGGCCTCGGCGGCCTGTTCTCCGAGGGCGCGGCGGGAGGCGAGCTCGTCGCGGGTGAGACGCCTGCCCGTGGCCGCGACCTCGGCCAGGATGCGGGCGTAACCCTCCAGATACTGCTCCGGGATGTCTCGTTCCGGCACGTCGTCCCCCTCGGCTTCCCGGCGCGGTTCTGTTGCGTGCATGGCGGCTCACCGGCACGCAGACCCTAGTGAACATTGCCGGAAACCGGCAATGCGGGATGCGGGCCGGACCGTGCACCATGGGCCGAGGGGAGCACCGCGGAGGTTCCGGTGCCGGACACCGGCAGGTGTCCGGCACCGGAACCGGTGGGGGAGCGGTGCCGGCCGACGGCATCCACCGGAAGGCAACCCTCCGCGCCCGGCGCGAAACCGTGCCGCCCGCTGAGCCGTCTCCCTCACCATCCGACGTCACCGCCTCGTCCCCACGCGAGGCCCCGCACCCTTGAGGCCCTCGCCCGCGAGGCGCCGCACACATCCGACTTCTGCCCGTAAGTCAGCCCAGAAGGACGTGTCCCATGGATGCCGCCACCGTGGGCATCGCCGTACTCGCCGGCGCCGCCCTGTTGCTCGTGCTCATCGGCCTGCTCACGCTCACCAAGCTGTTCCGCAAGGTGGAACAGGGCAAGGCCCTGATCGTCTCCAAGCTCCGCAAGGTCGACGTGACCTTCACCGGCTCGGTCGTGCTGCCCGTGCTGCACAAGGCCGAGGTGATGGACATCTCGGTGAAGACCATCGAGATCACCCGCGCCGGCAAGGAAGGACTGATCTGCCGGGACAACATCCGCGCGGACATCCGCATCACGTTCTTCGTCAAGGTCAACAAGACCGTCGAGGACGTCGTCAAGGTCGCCCAGGCCGTCGGGACCGCCCGCGCCAGTGACCGCGACACGCTCCAGGAGCTGTTCCACGCGAAGTTCTCCGAGGCGCTGAAGACCGTCGGCAAGCAGATGGACTTCACCGACCTCTACACCAAGCGCGAGGAACTGCGGTACCGCATCATCGAGGTCATCGGCGTCGACCTGAACGGCTACCACCTCGAGGACGCCGCGATCGACTACCTGGAGCAGACGCCGCTCACCCAGCTCGACCCGGGCAACGTCCTCGACGCGCAGGGCATCCGCAAGATCACCGAGCTGACCGCGGTGGAGCACGTGCGCACCAACGAGGCGCAGCGCAACGAGGAGAAGGAGATCACCCGGCAGGACGTCGACGCGCGCGAGGCGATCCTGGAGCTCCAGCGGCGGCAGGCCGACGCGGAGATCAAGCAGAAGCGGGAGATCGAGACCGTGCGCGCCCGCGAGGAGGCGGAGACCGCGCGGGTCGTCGAGGAGGAGCGGCTGCGGGCGCAGAGCGCCTTCCTGCGCACCGAGGAACAGCTCGGCGTGCAGCGGGAGAACCAGGCGCGTGAGGTCGCCGTCGCCGCGAAGAACCGCGAGCGGGTCATCGCCGTGGAGAGCGAGCGCATCGAGAAGGACCGCCTGCTGGAGGTCATCGCCCGCGAGCGGGAGACCTCGCTGACCAGGATCGCCGCCGACAAGGAGGTCGAGGCGGAGAAGCGGGAGATCGCCGAGGTCATCCGCGAGCGCGTCGCGGTGGACCGTACGGTCGCCGAGCAGGAGGAGTCCATCAAGAAGCTGCGGGCGGTCGAGGAGGCGGAGCGCCGGCGGCAGGCCGTGATCATCGCGGCGGAGGCCGAGGCGCAGGAGAAGCTGGTCAAGGACATCAAGGCCGCCGAGGCCGCCGAACAGGCCGCCGCGCACCGCGCCGCCGAGGAACTCACCCTCGCCGAGGCCCGGTTGAAGACCGCCGACCTGGACGCCAAGGCCAAGGTGCGGCTCGCGGAGGGCGTGCGGGCCGAGTCCGCCGCCGAGGGACTCGCCGCCGTCCAGGTCCGCGACAAGGAGGCCGAGGTCATCGAGAAGGCCGGCCGTGCCGAGGCCGAGGCCACCGAGGCCCGGCTGCGCGCGGAGGCCGAGGGCGCCCGCGCCAAGGCGGTCGCGGAGGCGGAGGCCATCTCCGGCAAGCTGCGCGCCGAGGCGGCCGGCCTCACCGAGAAGGCGGCGGCGATGGCCGCGCTCGACGAGGCGTCCCGCGGCCACGAGGAGTACCGCCTGCGGCTGGAGGCCGAGAAGGACGTCCGGCTCGCCGGTCTGGACGTGCAGCGGCAGGTCGCGGAGGCCCAGGCCACCGTGCTCGCCACCGGCCTGGAGAACGCGGACATCAACATCGTCGGCGGCGACTCGGTGTTCTTCGACCGCCTGGTGTCGTCCATCTCGCTTGGCAAGGGCGTGGACGGCTTCGTCCAGAACTCCCAGGCCGTGCAGGCCCTCGCCGGGCCCTGGCTGGACGGCTCCGCGAGCTTCACCGACGACCTGAGCCGGATGCTCGGCTCCGTCTCCACCTCCGACGTGCGCGACCTCACGGTGGCCGCCCTGCTGACGAAGCTGATGAAGCAGGGCGGTGACAGCAGCGGGCAGTTCCGGCAACTGCTCGACAAGGCAGGTGAGTTGGGTCTGGCGGACACTCCGCTGGCCGACCTGAACGGCCGTACCGGGGCCTGACCACCACCCGTCCGGGCGCCGCCGCACAGGGGACGGCGGCTCCCGGACGGCTCCTTCCCGAGAGGCAGCCATGACCACCGGCACCCACGAGCCCATCCACGACGGCGCCCGCCCGGCCGGCGCCGCCCCGGCCGCTGTCACCGACCGGCCCGCCGCCGCGGCCGACGGCGGCGCCTACCAGGTGCTGCGCGACCGCCTCACCGCCCGCGCCGCCGAACTCGCACGCCGCGCCGAGGCGTTGAACCGGCGCCGGGCCGAGGAGTTCGGCGCGCCCGAGCTGCGCCTCACCGCCACCGAGCGGCTGCGCACCGAACGCACCGCCGTGCCCCGCGACGTCGTGGCCGTCGGCGACGTGCTGCTCCTCGGCTACGAGCCCCGGCCCCGCCCGGACCGGGACATCACCGTCGGCGACGTCCTCGCCGCCCACGACCGCGACCTGAACCGGCTGCCCGACGACGCCGTGCCCGGCCTCCTCGACGCCCCCGCCTTCCTCCGCGAGTTCGCCGCCCTGCACCGCTACTACCGGCAGGCCCGCCTGCTGCGGCTGCGCCGCGTCGAGGGCAAGCTGCTCGCCGTCTTCCAGACCGGCGAGAAGGCCGGCGACATCCGCGTCCTGCGCTGGTCCGTCACCGACGACGGCCAGGTGACGTTCCTCGACGCCCGCGGCGACCGCGACCACGCGCAGCGCCCGCCCGCCGACATCGAATGGACGCCCGCCACCCGCGAGGACCACGTCCTCGGCCGCCACCCGCACGTCTCCGTCCAGGGCGAGGTGTTCGTCGACACCCTCGGCGGCACCCTCACCGTCAAGACGGAGAACGACACCGGCACACCCGACGGCATCCACAGCGAACCCGTCGACGAACCCCTGCAGTCCCTCGCCGACGCCGACATCGCCCACGCCCGCGTCGGCCCGCTGATCCTGCTGCGGATCCTCCCCTACAAGGAGACCGCCCACCGCCACCTCGTCTTCAACACCCTCACCCGCACCGTCGTCCGCCTCGACGGCATCGGACAGGGCTGCCGCCGCCTGCCCGAGGACCAGGGCATCGTCTTCGCCGGCGGCCACTGCCTCGCCGCCGGCGGCCACAAGACGTACGACCTCGACACCGAGGGCATGGAGTTCGAGCGGGAGGTGCGCTCCCCGTACGGCGAGGACGTGCTCTACGCCTTCCACGCGCCCGCCCGCGGACGCGCCCTGCTGCTCTCCTACAACCAGATCCGCGAGGCCGTCGCCACCCCGATGGCCTGCCACGGCTGGGCCCTCTTCGACGACGGGCGCCTCACCCTGCTGCGCCCCGAGGGCGACGAACCCGCCCGCGTCCACCCCGTGCAGCTGTGGGACACGCCCTACCTGTCCGATGCCCGCGCCGCCGCGCGGCCGGTGGGCGAGGGGCCGCTGGCCCGGGTGGGCAACGCCGACCTGGTGCGGGGCGTCTCCGACTGCCTGTCGCTGGCCCGCGCCGCCGCCGAGACCACCCCCACCGCCGAGATCTACGCGACCCTCGCCGCCGCCTGCGTGCGCGCCCTGGACACCCACCACTGGCTGGGCGACCCCGAGGTCGGCGACCTGCGCACCCCGCTGGAGGAGGTGCGCGCCACCGCCGAGCAGGTGCTCGCCGAGTTCGAGACGGTCACCGACCTCACCCGCCGGGCCGCCGATGCCCTCGACGAGGCCGCCGAGCGGATCACCGCCGTGGTGCGCCGGCTGCGCGGGACACAGCCCCGCGAGGCCGCCGCCTGGGTGCGCGGACTCACCGAACTCCGCCAGGCCCAGGGCCACCTGCTGACCCTGAAGGAGATGCGGTACGCCGACCACGGGCGCATCGACGCGCTCGCCGCCGAGGCCGACGACGACCTCGCCTCCTTCGGACAGCGCGCGGTCGCCTTCCTGGCCCGCGAGGACGCCTTCGCCGCCCACCACGCCGCCCTGGAGCGGCTGCACGCCGACATCGAGGCGGTCACCACCACCGCGGGGGCCGCACCCCTCGCCGCCCGCCTCGACGAACTCGCCGACGGGCTGCGCACGGTGACCGAGGTGGTCGCCGGGCTCGACATCGCCGACGCCACCGTCCGCACCGGCGTTCTGGAGCGCGTCGCCGACGCCCTCGGCGGCGTCAACCGCGCCCGCGCCGGCCTCGACACCCGCCGCCGGAGCCTCCTCGACCGGGAGGCGCGCGCCGGGTTCGCCGCCGAGCTGACCCTGCTCGGCCAGACCGTCACCGGCGCCCTCGCCGCCGCCGGAGACCCGGACGCCTGCGACGACCAGATGGCCCGGGTCTTCGCCCAGCTCGAAGAACTGGAGTCCCGGTTCGCCGAGTTCGACGACGTCCTCGGCGAACTCGCCGACCGCCGCGCCGAGATCCACGACGCGTTCTCCGCCCGCAAGCAGGCCCTCACCGACGCCCGTGCCCGCCGCGCCGCCCAGCTCGCCTCCGCCGCCGAACGGGTCCTGGAGACGGTCACCCGCCGCAGCGCCGCCCTCGCCGACGCCGACGCGGTGAGCACCTACTTCGCCTCCGACCCGCTGGTCGCCAAGGTCCGCCGCAGCGCCGACGACCTGCGCGCCCTCGGCGACCGGGTGCGCGCCGAGGAACTCGACGGCAAGCTGCGCTCCGCCCGCGAGGAGGCCGCCCGCGCCCTGCGCGACCGCGCCGACCTGTACGCCGACGGCGGCCGCACCCTCCGTCTGGGCGCGCACCGCTTCGCCGTCTCCACGCAGCCCTTCGACCTCACCGTCGTCCCGCACCAGGACGGCCTCGCCCTCGCCCTCACCGGCACCGACTACCGCGCCCCCCTCACCGACCCCGCCCTCCTCGCCGACCGCCCCCTGTGGGACCGGCACCTGCCGTCCGAGTCGCCCGGCGTCAGCCGCGCCGAACACCTCGCCGCCCGGCTGCTCCACGAGCACGGCCCGGACGCGCTCGCCGGCGCCGACGACCTCGCCGCCCTGGTCCGCACGGCCGCCGTGGAGGCGTACGACGAGGGGTACGAGCGGGGCGTCCACGACCACGACGCGGCCGCGATCCTCACCGCCCTGCTGCCGCTGCACGACGGCGCCGGCACCCTGCGCCACGCCGCCGCCGTGCGCGCCCACGCCCTGCTCTTCTGGGCGCACGGCACCACGGAACCGGAGCGCGCCGACCTCACCCGCCGCGCCCGCTCGCTCGCCCGGGTCCGGGACGCCTTCGGGGCGCCGCCCGCGCTGGACGCGCTGCGGGACGAACTCGCCCGCGCGGTGGGGGAGTGGGACCCGGACGCCACGGTCCGCCCGGAGGCGTGTGCCGCGTACCTCCTCGACGAACTCACCACCGGACCCGAGGGGTTCGTGATCAGCGCCCGCGCCCGCACCCTGCTCGACAAGTTCCGCCGCACCGTCGCCGGCGAGGCCTACGACGAGGACCTCACCGCACTCGCGGACCTCGGCGCCCGTCGCCAGCTCGTCGAGGCGTGGCTCACCGCGTACGCGCGGGCGGCCGGCGAGCAGGAGGACGCCGGGGACCTCGCGGAGGCCGTGGCCGCCGCGCTGTGCCCGGACGTGCCCCGCCACGAGTCGGACGCGAACCTCACCGTCACCGTCGAGGGCCTGGTCTCCGCCCACCCGCGCATCACCGACCGCCGGCTCACCCTCCGCCTGGACGAGTTCCTCGCCCGCACCGACGCCTTCCGGGCGCGCGAGGTGCCCGCCTTCCGCGCCTTCCAGCGGCGCCGCGCCGCCCTCGTCACCGCCGAGCGCGCCCGGCTGCGCCTCGACGACCACCGCCCGCGCGTGACGGCGGCGTTCGTCCGCAACCGGCTGGTCGACGAGGTGTACCTGCCGCTGATCGGGGACAGCCTGGCCAAACAGCTCGGCACCACCGGCGAGTCCGCCCGCACCGGCGCCGGCGGACTGCTGCTGCTCCTGTCCCCGCCCGGGTACGGCAAGACGACCCTCATGGAGTACGTCGCCCACCGCCTCGGCCTGGTCCTGGTGCGGGTCAGCGGCCCCGCGCTCGGCCACGGCGTCACCTCGCTCGACCCGGCCGAGGCGCCGAACGCCACCGCCCGCCAGGAGGTCGAGAAGATCAACTTCGCGCTGGCGGCGGGCGGCAACACCCTGCTGCACCTGGACGACATCCAGCACACCTCGCCCGAACTGCTGCAGCAGTTCATCCCGTTGTGCGACGCCACCCGCCGGGTGGAAGGCGTCTGGCAGGGCGAGCCGCGCACCTACGACCTGCGCGGCAAGCGGTTCGCGGTGTGCATGGCCGGCAACCCGTACACCGAGTCCGGCGAGGTCTTCCGGGTCCCCGACATGCTGGCCAACCGGGCCGACGTGTGGAACCTGGGCGACGTCCTCACCGGCAAGGAGGACGTCTTCGCGCTCAGCTTCGTGGAGAACGCGCTCACCGCGAACCCGGTGCTCGCCCCGCTCGCCGGACGCGACCGCGCCGACCTGGACCTGCTGATCCGGCTCGCCTCCGACGACCCGACGGCCCGTCCGGACCGCCTGCGCCACCCGTACGCGCCGACCGAACTCGACCGCGTGCTCGCGGTGTTGCGCCACCTGCTCACGGCCCGCCGCACCGTCCTCGCGGTGAACGCGGCCTACATCGCCTCCGCGGCCCGCTCCGACGACGCCCGCACCGAGCCGCCGTTCCTGCTCCAGGGCTCCTACCGCAACATGAACAAGATCGCCCAGCGGATCCAGCCCGTGATGAACGACGCCGAACTGTCCGCCGTCGTCGAGGACCACTACACGGCCGAGGCCCAGACCCTCACCACCGGCGCCGAGGCGAACCTGCTGAAGCTGGCGGAGCTGCGGGGCACGCTCACACCCGAACAGGCCGCCCGCTGGGCGGAGGTGAAGGCGGCCCACGTCCGCACACTCACCCTGGGCGCCCCCGACGACGACGCCCTCACCCGTGCGGTCTCCGCCCTCGCCCTGCTGGGCGACCGCATCGCGGCGGTCGAATCGGCGATCACGCGGGCGACGGCGGCCCCTCGGCACCTTCCGGCGCCCCCGCCGCGACAGGAGGGCAACGGCTGAACGCGCCGAACCGAGAGGACCGGCGTCGACATTCCGTTTTGTCCTCTGGCGGACGCGCGTAGACCACGGGCATCATCTGTCTGCTCCGCCTGCACAGCCGCCCCACACACCCTGGCACTCAGCAGGAAGGTCCCCCCATGAAGACCGCCAAGGCGCCGAAGCTCCGTTCGGTCCTGACCGCTCTCGCCCTCGTCGTCGCCCCGGGCGTCGCCGTCGTGGGCACCGCCGGCGAGGCGTTCGCCGTCACCAAGATCAGCCACGCCACCGCGACCTCCATGTTCCGCGAGGTCGGCATCACCTGGTCGTCGTCCGGCGGCTGCTCCGACCGCAACGTCCCCACCTGTACGTCCTTCGACCAGCTGAACCTGGCCACGGCCCAGGGCGCCCAGACCCTGAAGCGGGCCAGCGGCTGCGCCCTGAACATCACGGGCGGCACCGAGACCGGGCACGCCTCCGGCACGTACTCGCACTGGAACGGCTACAAGCTCGACTTCGGCAAGAACACCTGCGTGACGAACTACGTCAAGAACACCTTCGCCTACATCGGCGTCCGCGGCGACGGAGCCCCCCAGTGGCGCTCCGGCTCCGGCAACGTCTACGCCGACGAGGGCAACCACTGGGACGTCACGTACTACAACTGCGGCGGCTGCTGACCCAGCAGCGCGACCAGTTCCTCCGGGGTGCGGGGAGCCGGGGCCGTGTCGTCGGCGGCCGGGCCCCGCGCCCGCAGGAACAGGCCCGCCGCCACGCCCCACGGGAGCCTCAGGCCCGACGCCGCGAGGAGGTCCCGGCGGGACAGCGTCTCCTCCGCCGGTCCCGTGTGGGCGCCCGACGGGGTGAGGAGTGCCGCGTCGTCGGCCCAGCGCAGGGCGAGGTCCACGTCGTGCGTGGCCATCACCACCGTCGTGCCGGCGGCCCGCAGACCGTCGAGGGTGGCAAGGAGCCGTTCCTGCCCGTCCGGGTCGAGGCCCGCCGTCGGCTCGTCCAGGATCAGCACCCGCGGCCGCATGGCGACCGCGCCCGCGATCGCCGTCCGCTTGCGCTGCCCGTACGACAGCAGATGCGTGGGCCGGTCCGCGAGCGCGGCGATGTCCAGCGCCTCCAGCGCCTCCGCGACCCGCGCGCGCACCTCCGCGTCGGGCAGCCCGAGGTTCAGCGGCCCGAACGACACGTCCTGCTCCACGGACGCGGCGAACAGCTGGTCGTCGGGGTCCTGCACCACCAGCTGCACGGTGGTCCGCAGCGTCGTCAGCCCCTTCCGGTCGTGCCGCACCGCACGGCCCGACAGCAGCAACTCACCGCCCCGCGGACGCAGTCCGCCGCTCAGCAGCCGCATCAACGTCGTCTTGCCGCTGCCGTTGCGCCCCAGCAGGGCAAGCGCCCGCCCCTCGCGCACCTCGAAGTCGAGCCCGGTGAACACCGGCGGCCCGTCCTCGTACGCGAACGACACACCCCGCAGGGCGACCAGCACGGACTTGCTCACGACAAGGGCCTTTCCAGGACGAAGGTGAGGGCGGCCAGCGCCGCCAGAAGCGCCCCGCTCGCGGCCGTGAACCGGGCGGACACCCGGGCCTCGGGCACCAGCACGCGCAGGGTGCCGTCGTAGCCGCGGCCCGCGAGCCCGGTCTGGAGCCGCGCCGCCCGGTCGAAGGACCGGACGAACGCGGTCGCGCCGAGCCCGCCGAGCGAACGCCAGGTCGCCGCCCGGGTGGTGTGCCCGAGGCGCGCCGCCTGCGCCCGGTGCACCCGGCGCACCGAGTCCAGCAGCAGGAAGCTCATCCGGTACGTCACCAGCGCCACGTCCACCAGAGGCGCGGGCACCCCGGCGCGCACCAGGCGCGGCAGCAGGTCCGACATCGGGGTGGTGAACGCGAACAGCAGCACGCCCAGCGACGCCGCCGAGGTGCGCAGCAGCAACTCCCCGGCGCGCGGCGGCCCGTCCTCGGCCCAGGACACGAAGCCGCCCGGACCGCCCACCCGCACCAGCAGCGTCACCGCGCCCGTGACGCAGAAGCCCAGCGGCACCCGGTAGGCCCGCCACAGCCGCCGGGCCGGCACCCCCGCCGGGCCGAGCAGCAGCACCACCGCGGTGACCAGCACCAGGGCCGCGCCCGGCCACGCGGGCAGCGAGATCGCGAGGACGGTGAGACCGAGACCGAGGACGGCCTTGTCCACCGGATGACGGCGGCGCCAGCGGCTGCTGTGCGCCGCCGCGTCGATCGGCAGCACGGAAGCGTCAGTCCCGTCCGTCGCCCACGCCGGCGGACGCGCCCGCGTCGCCCGCGCCAGCGGTGTCCACCGCATTCACCGCGCCCGCGTCTCCCGCCGCCCGCTCCCGGGCCCGCGCCTCGCCCTGCCGGCGTCCGCGCCGCAGCCCGAAGTAGTACGCGAGGACGCCCGCCCCGATCGCGGCCTGAATGGCGAACAGCGCCGACTCGATCTCCCCGGACGGCGGTTCGTACAGCGGTGAGAACCACGGCTCGTAGTCCGGGTCGATCTCGGTGATCGCGGTCTCCGCCTCGCCGTCCGCCCCGGCGAACGGCTCCTCCTTGTGGTCGCCGAGCCCGAACGCCAGCGGGATCACGGCGAGGGCGGCGACGAGCAGCAGGAGCAGGGAGTTGATCTTCGCGTTACGGCTCATCGGGCCACCGCCTGGGCCGACTCGGCCGGCTCGGTCCGCTGCTTCCCGGCCGCCGAGGCGACCAGCACCCCGAGCCGGGTCAGCTCGCCCTTGCTGGACTGCACCAGCAGCCGCATCACCAGCACGGTCAGCAGCCCCTCGCTGACCGCGAGCGGGATCTGCGTGGCGGCGAAGATGGAGCCGAACTTGCCCAGCGCGCCCAGGAATCCGCTGCCCGGGTCCGGGAACGCCAGCGCCAGCTGCACGCTCGTCACGCAGTACGTCGACAGGTCGGCGACGAACGCGGCGCAGAACACCGCGCCCATCAGCGACACGTCGTACCGGCGCAGCAGCCGGTAGACGGCGTACCCGGCCCAGGGGCCGACGATCGCCATGGAGAAGACGTTCGCGCCGAGCGTGGTGAGCCCGCCGTGGGCCAGCAGCAGCGCCTGGAACAGCAGGGTGATGGTCCCGAGCACCGCCATCACCGGCGGCCGGAACAGGATCGCGCCCAGCCCGGTGCCGGTGGGGTGGGAGCAACTCCCGGTCACCGAGGGCAGTTTCAGTGCGGACAGGACGAACGTGAACGCGCCGGACGCGCCCAGCAGGAGTGTGCTCTCGGGATGTTCTCTCACGTCACGGACGAGCGACCGGGCTCCGTGGACGACGAACGGCGCCGACGCGACGCCCCAGGCGACCGCGTGCGCCGGAGGCAGGAAACCCTCGGCTATGTGCATGGCTCAGCAGACCCTCTCCAGCACCTCGTGGATGGTTGACGCGCCTTGGCCGGTCTCCTGGCTGACGGGTACCACCGCCCGTGCTCCGCCTTCCCGGGTCCCGAGGGACCCAGTGGCTGTCCGTGAGGACTGGAGCCGGACTTCCCGATCACAGTGGCGAGGGCCGCACCGGTATCGCACCGATTTCCCGTCACCAAGGCGTGGTGACAGTAGTCCCCGTGGTGGCCCGGTGACAAGCGCCGACGGGGGGCGCGCGGAGGGCGCCCGGCAGCTCGCGACCCGGCGCACACCTGCGTGTTCGGGCTGGTGGCCCCGTCGTGCTCGAACGGGTGACTGAGGGGCCGCCGTCCTGGGCAGAGTCCTGCTGCAACTAATATGCAACAGCGATTTTCAGGCAAGAGGGATGTGAGGTTCGATGACGACCCGACTGATACGCGGCGCCGCCGCCGCGCTGGCGACGGCCGCGGCGGTCTCCGCCTGCTCCGCGCCGGGCGGCTCCGGCACCACGGACGGCGCGGCCGCGGCCGAGTCCGTCGTGATCGGCGTCTCCTCCGAGCCCGACACCCTCAGCCCGCTCCTCGGCTACGGCAAGGACGGCAACTCCAAGCTCTTCGACGGCCTCCTCGCCCGCACCGCCGACCTGACCCTGAAGCCCGCGCTGGCCAGGGCACTTCCGCGGATCACGGACGGCGGACGCACCTACACGTACACCCTGCGCGAGGGCGTGAAGTTCAGCGACGGCAAGCCGCTGACCGCGCGGGACGTCGTCTTCACGTACCGCACGATCCTCGACGACGACACCAACAACACCGCCAAGAGCGAACTCGCGGCCGTCAAGGACGTCCGCGCGGTGGGCGACGACACGGTCGTCTTCACCCTCCACCACCCCTACGCGCCGTTCGCCGCCCGCACGGTGCTGCCGATCGTCCCCGAGCACGTCGCCGGGAAGCAGGACCCCAACACCGGCCCCTTCAACACCGAGCCCGTCGGCACCGGACCGTACGTCCTCGCCGACTGGCGCAAGGGCGAGAAGCTCACCTTCAAGGCCAACCCGCACTACTGGGGCGGCGCCCCGAAGGTGAAGAAGCTCACCATGGCGATCGTCGCCGACGACGACGTCCGCGCCACCCGGCTCCGCTCCGGCGACCTCGACGGCGCCGTCCTCCCGCCCAACCTCGCCGCCACCTTCAAGAGCGACGACGACAAGAAGACGTACCGGGCCACCTCCTACGACTTCCGGGCCGTCACCCTCCCCAGCGGCAACCCCGTCACCGGCGACACCGCGATCCGCCGCGCCCTCGACCTCGCCGTCGACCGGCAGGCCATGGTCGACAAGATCCTCGACGGCGCCGGCCGCCCCGCCTACGGCCCGCTGCCCGTCGACGACCCCTGGTTCACCAAGGACGTCGAGCGGAAGCAGGACCTCGCCGAGGCCGGCCGCGTCCTCGACGCCGCCGGCTGGACGAAGGGCGGGGACGGTATCCGCGCCAAGGACGGCCGCCCCGCACGCTTCACGCTGTACTACCCCTCCGGCGACAAGGTCCGCCAGGACCACGCCCTCGCCTACGCGTCCGACGCCAAGAAGGCCGGCATCGACGTCCGCGTGGAGAGCGCCACCTGGGAGGTCATCGAGCCGCGCATGAAGCACGACGCCGTCCTCGCCGGCTTCGGCAGCACCGGCGACCCCGACTTCGGCCTCTACACCCTCCTGCACTCCTCCCTCGCCGGCGACGGCTTCAACAACATGGCGCACTACGACAACCCGGCCGTCGACCGGGCCCTGGAGACCGGCCGCCGCACCCAGGACCGCAAGTCCCGCGAGGCCGCCTACGACGCCCTCCAGCGCGCCCTCGTCAAGGACCCCGGCTACACCTTCCTCACCCACATCGACCACCTGTACGTACTCGCCGACCGCTGGAAGGGCCTCACCACCCAGACCGAACCCCACGAGCACGGCTTCGCCGCCGGGCCCTGGTGGAACGTCGAGGACTGGCAGCCCGCGGCATGACCCACGCCCCCTGGCGAGCGATGGCACGGCTCACGGCGCGCCGCGCGCTGTACGCCGTGCCGGTGCTCCTCGTCGTCACCTTCGGCGTGTTCGCCGTCGCCGCCGCCTCCCCCTTCGACCCGGTGAAGGCGTACGCGGGCACCGCCGCGCTCGGCGCCGACCAGGAGACCCTGGACCGGCTGCGGGAGAACCTGGGCGTGGACCGGCCGTTCACCGCCCGCTGGTGGGACTGGCTCACCTCCGCCCTCGGCGGCGACTTCGGCCACTCCACGGTGATGCGCCAGCCGGTCGCCGAGGTCATCGGCGAACGCCTGCTGTGGTCCACGCTGTTGTGCGCGGTCGCGTTCGCCGCGGCCGTGCTGCTCGGGACCCTGCTCGGCGTGCTCGCGGCCCGCCGCCCCGGCTCGTTCACGGACCGCGCGGTCACCTCCGCCGCGTACGTCCTGGAGGCCGCCCCGGTCTTCTGGATCGCGCTGCTCGCCGTCTGGCTGTTCGCCCTCCAGCTGGACGTCCTCCCGGCGGGCGGCCTCACCGACACGGGCAGCGACCGCGTCACGTTCGGCGGGCTGGTCCAGCACCTGGTCCTCCCCGCCGGCGTCCTCGCCGTCTCCCAGCTGCCCTGGTTCACCCTGTACGTCCGCCAGGGCGTCGGGGACGCCCTCATGGAGGACCCCGTACGCGGCGCGAGGGCGCGCGGCCTGAGCGAACGCACCGTGCTGCTCGGCCACGCCCTGCGCTCCGGACTCCTGCCGGTGCTCACGCTCATCGGCTCCCGGGTGCCGGAACTCATCACCGGGGCGCTGCTCGTGGAGACCGTCTTCAGCTGGCCCGGCATCGCCTCGGCCACGGTGGAGGCCGCCACGGCGGTCGACTTCCCGCTGCTGGCCGCGCTGACCACCCTGGCCACCGCCGCCGTCCTCGCCGGCAACCTGCTCGCCGACCTGCTCTACGGGCTGATCGACCCGAGGGTGAAGCTGGAGGAGATGTGACGTCCGACGTCGACGCGGTGGCCGTGAAGCCGGCCGCCCCCGTGTGGCGGGCGCACGGGGGCGCCCGCCGCTCCACGCACGCCCTGCGGCTGCGCGCGTCCGCCGCCCTGGTCGCCGTGACCGTGCTCACCGTCCTTCTCGTCCCGCCGTTGGTCCAGCTCGACCAGCAGGCCGTCGACCTGGCCGCCAAGCTCGAACCACCCAGCTGGGTGCACCCGTTCGGCACCGACGACGTGGGCCGCGACCTGCTGCTGCGCTGCGTCTACGGGCTGCGGGTGTCGCTGCTGGTGGGTGTGGTGGCCGCGCTCACCGCCACGGTGATCGGCACCGCCGTGGGGGCCGCCGCCGGCGCCCTCGGCGGCCGGGCCGACCGCCTGGTGATGCGTCTGGTCGACACCCTGTCGTCGGTGCCGCACCTGCTGCTCGGCATCTTCATCGTGGCCATGTTCCGCCCGGGCGTCTGGCCGGTGGTGATCTCCGTCGCGCTCACGCACTGGCTGTCCACCGCGCGCATCGTCCGCGCGGAGGTGCTGTCGCTGCGGTCCCGGCCGTTCGTCGACGCGGCCGTGTCCGGCGGGTCCAGCCGGTGGCGGGTGACCGTACGGCACCTGCTGCCGGGCGTGCTGCCGCAGGCGGGCCTCGCCGCCGTGCTGATGGTGCCGCACGCCATGTGGCACGAGTCGGCCCTGTCCTTCCTCGGCCTGGGCCTGCCCACCCACACCGCGAGCCTCGGCACCCTCATCCAGGGCGCCCGCGGCTCCCTCCTGGCCGGCCAGTGGTGGCCCACCCTGTTCCCCGGCCTGTTCCTCATCGTCCCCACCCTCGCGGTCGCCGGCCTGGCGGGCGCCTGGCGCGAACGGATCAATCCCCGCCGCCGATCGGAGCTGATGCTGTGACCGCGAAGGACGCGTCGTGGAGGCCGGCGTCGCCGGCGCCTTCTCCGGCGGACGGGGGCGACGCCGCTTCCGCCCGGCCGGGGGGTCAGCCGGTGCCGGCGGCGAGGGGCGACAGCGAGCCGGCGGGGACGGGGACGGGGACGGCCTCGGCGGCCGGTGCGGTCGCGCCGAGCGGGGCGGCTGCGGCTGAGCCGAGCGGGGCGGCTGCGTCGACCGGGGCGGCTGCGCCGACCGGGGCGCCTGGGTTGCCCGCGGCCACGTCGGCAGCCGAGGCGCCTGGCGCCTCCGCCGTGTCGGCGCCCGGAGCCGAGCGCACCCGCCTCGCGCCGACCGGGCCGCCTACGTCACCCGCGCCCGCGCCAACCGCGTCGACCGGGCCACCCGCGTCGGCAGCCGAGGCGCCCGACACCCCCGCCGTATCGGCGCCCGGAGCCGAGCGCACCCGCGTCGCGCTGACCGGGCCGCCTACGCCACCCGCACCCGCGCCAACCGCGCCGCCCGCGCCGGCAGCCGAGGCGCCCAGCTCATCCGCCGTACCCGCCCCCGACACCCCCTCCGTCCCGGGGCCCGGCGTCGATTCGACCCGCCCCGTGCCCGTCCTCTCCGTGCGCGACCTCTCCGTCCGCTTCCTCCTCCCCGGAGGGCGTCGCATCGCCGCCGTGTCGGACGCGTCGTTCGACGTCGCGCCGGGGGAGTGTCTCGCGCTCATCGGGGAGAGCGGGTGCGGCAAGTCCGTGCTGGCGTCCGCCCTGCTCGGGCTGCTCCCGGCCAACGCGCGGACCGCCGGCCACGCCCACCTGGGCGGCCTCGACCTGCTCACCGCCGGTGAGCGCACCCTCGCCCGCACCGTGCGCGGCCGCCGCGTCGGCTTGGTCCCGCAGTCCCCGGCGGCCCATCTCACCCCGGTGCGGACGATCCGTTCGCACATCGAGGAGACGGTCGCCCATCTCACCGGCGTCCGCGGCCGTGCCGCCCGCCGTGCGGCCGCCGAAAAGGCGGCCCACCGTGCCGAGTTCCCCCTGGACCACCTCGACCGGCACCCGCACGAGCTGTCCGGCGGGCTGGCCCAGCGCGCGGCGACCGCCCTCGCGCTGGTCGGCGACGCCCCGCTGCTCCTCGCGGACGAACCGACCACCGGCCTGGACCGCGACCTGGTGGACCGGACGGTCGACGAACTGCGCCGGCACGTGGACGACGGCCACGCCCTGCTGATGATCACGCACGACCTGACCGCCGCCGGGCGCATCGCCGACCGCGTGGCGGTCATGTACGCGGGCCGCATCGTCGAACTGACCGACGCGGCACGCTTCTTCGGCACCCCTGGTCCCCGGCACCCGTACAGCCGGGGTCTGCTGGAGGCCCTCCCCGAACGGTCCTTCACGCCCGTCCCCGGCCTGCCCCCGGAGCTGGGCAGCCTCCCCGACGGCTGCGCCTTCGCCCCGCGCTGCGACCGCGCCACGGACGCCTGCGCGGCCCTCCCGCCGTTCGAGAACACCGTCGCCTGCCACCACCCGGTACCGGCGGCCCCCGCCGACACCCCGCCCGCAACCCGCACCCCGGAGGACACCCGTGCTTGAGCTGCGCGCCGTCACCGCCGGCTACGACCGCCGCGCCCCCGCCGTCCGCGACGCGAACCTCACCGTCGCCCCGGGCGAGGCGGTCGGCCTGCTCGGCCCGAGCGGCTGCGGAAAGTCCACCCTCGCCCGGGTCGCCGCCCTGCTGCACCGCCCGGACGCCGGTGAGGTCGTCCTCGACGGCACGCCCGTCCGCGGCTTCCGGCACCGCGCCCCGAGGGAGCAGCGCACCGCGATCGGCGTGGTCTTCCAGCAGCCGCGCCTGGCCGCCGACCCCCGGCTGCGCCTCGCCGACCTGATCGCCGAACCCCTGCGCGCGACGGGACGCCGCGCCTCGGCCGCCGACCGCGTGGCGGAACTGGCCGACACCGTGGGCCTCACCCCGGACCTGCTCGGCCGCCGCCCCCACGAGGTGAGCGACGGCCAGCTGCAACGCGCGTGCCTGGCACGGGCGTTGGCACTGCACCCGCACTGGCTGGTGTGCGACGAGATGACGGCGATGCTCGACGCGTCGACCACGGCCGCGCTGGTGCGGGTCGTGGAGGACTACCGCGCGTCGACGGGGGCGGGCCTGCTGTCGGTCGGCCACGACCGCACCCTGCTGAACCGCTGGTGCGACCGTACGGTCCCGTGGGAGGCGGTGGCCGCGAGCTGAGCCCAAGGCCCCCGCCCCCTGAAAGCGCCTCAGGGCGTCTTACACGGAGGCGTCCCCGACGAGGTCCCCCTCCTCGAACGGGACGTCCGTGAGCGGAGCGTCCGCGAACGGATCCTCCCCGAGACCCCCGCCGAGGGTGCCGGTGAGGAGCCCGCTCATCAGCTCCTCGATGTTCACCTCGGTCGCCCCGGCGGGCGCCTGAGGCTTCTCGCCCTCGCTCACGCGCAGCACCAGCGCGAGCTTCTTGGGCTTCGCCTTCTCCGCCAGCTTCGCGAGGTCGACGGACACCTCGGTCAGCTCGCCGTTCTTCAGCGTGAAATCGGCGCTGACCTTCTTGTTGGGGGCGTCCGCGAGGTCCTTGGCGGTGGGCAGCTCCTCCCCGCCCGGCAGCTCGTTCTGCAGCGGCTTCAGCGCGCCGAACAGCTCGGTCAGCAGCGTGCGGAACGGCGCGGTCGCCGTGATGTGCTCGGTGCCGTCCGAGCCGCCGGAGGTGGTGAGGTCGACGTTCTCGGCGACGGCCTTCTTCAGCGCGTCCGTCAGTTTCTTCTGCGTCCCGGCGTCGAGGCTGGGCTCGTCGGAGGGCGCCTCGCCGCCGAAGCCCGGCGCCCCGCTCATGCCCTTGCCGGTCTGCTCCAGCTCCTTCTTGGAGAGCTTGATCCACCCGCCCTCGAGGAGTTTCTTGAACGCCTTGGCCTCGTCGGGCAGTTCACTGGCCGGAGGCATCGGGCTGCCCGTCATCTCCCCGAGCGTCGCGGCGTCGATCCGGACGTAGAAGGAGTCGCCGACCAGCCGGTACTCGAGGAGGGCGCCGTCCGGGCCGTCGACCTTCATCGCCATCGCCGTGAAGTCCTTCTCCTCGGACGTCGCGATCGGCTTCTTCGAGTGCATGGAGACGCTGATCGTCGCCTCGCTGAGCAGCTCGGCGATCTCGGGCGTCATCTCCTCGCCCGGCTCCGACTGCTCGGCGTCCAGCGCCAGCAGCGAGTCGGCGTCGGTGTCGAGGTCCAGCTCGAAGGCGAGCGAACGCTCCTCACCGAGCTTGTCGAAGGCGCTGTCCAGCTTCTGTCCGGCGGACAGGTTCTCCACGGTGCCGCAGGCGGCGGTGCCCGCGAGGACCATGCCGGCGACGGCGGTGGTGGTCAGGGTCTTGCGCAACGCGAAAATGACGATCTCCTTGTCAAGCGACCGGTCCGGTCGTCACATCAGACGACCGGCCAACTCGAACGGTTGTATGGCAAAAGCAAGTTCACTGGAAAAAACACGCGCAGAAGCGGCCCCCGCCCGACTCACCGGCCCGCGCGCCGGGAAGAACCGGACCATGTCCACTCACACCACGGCCGCCGCCGGAGTCCAGGTCTGCTCCCTCAAGCGGGACACCCCGCAGACCGTCCCGGCGAACAGCCCCTACACGGTCATCCGGTTCCCCTTCGGATCCGCCGAGTCCAGCGACCGCTTCACCATGCACCAGGTCAACCAGCCCGACGGCTACGTGATCACCGACTGGGACAACGACCCCCGCTCCGGCCTGATATGGCCCAGCGTGGCCGGCTGGGGCACCCTCTACGCGATGATCCAGTGGGAGGCCGGAAACTACGACGAACTCCGCGACCAGTTCGTCCGCGACCCCCTCGGCCTCACCCCCAGCCCCAACGACACCACGGCCACGGAACACCGCCCGCCCAGCCCCGGCATGCAGTGCTGGACGAAGAGCTGGGGCATCTTCGTCGACCCGTCCGTCCCCCTCGCGGTACGAGCGACGCACGACGACAGCGTGGCCCGGGACATCGTCCTGGCGGAGTTCAAGCTGGTGATCCACGAGGCGGCGTGAGCGGGTGACCCCGGCGGCACGCCCCGGGGTCACGTTCGCGGCCTGCCGCCGGTGACCCTGGCGTAGGAGAAGACCTCACCCTCCCGGGGCGCCCGGTTCCAGGACCGGGTGGTCAGCTCCGGCAGGATGCCCTGGGTCAGGTCCCCCTCCGCCAGCTCGATGGCGTCTTCCTCGCTCGGCACTCACTCGTCCCGCCACCGCCGCAGGAACGTGGGCCAGTCGAACCCGTTGTCGTCCATGCGGTGATCGTGGCAGGCGGCACTGACAACGCTGCCGCTGCGGGCATTTCGGGGAAGTTGTGCCAGGCGCGTGAAGGAATGCCGAGGCGGCCCGCCCGGAGGTGAGTGCATAAGGGACTTCCCGTGGCATGTGTAGCGTGTCAACGCATCCATCTCAAGGGTGTCCACGGGGGTGCCGTGTACGCTGGGTGTATGACGGACAACGCCGCTTCACCGGCCGGCTCCCTTGTCACCGGCTCCGACATCGCTCGGCTGGCCGGTGTCACCCGGGCCGCCGTTTCCAATTGGCGTCGGCGTTACGAGGACTTCCCGGCGCCCGCCGGAGGATCGGCGAACAGTCCCCTCTACGCCCTCGCCGAGGTCCAGGCCTGGCTCGCGAAGCAGCGCAAGGGCCAGGAGGTGTCGCCGGAGGTCGAGCTGTGGCAGACGATGCGCGCCGCCTACGGGGAGCAGATGCAGACGGGCCTCGCCGAGGTGGCGGGACTGCTGGCCGGTGAGGACGCGCCGGAGCCGCCGGGCGACGTGGCCGGCCGCGTGCGCGAGCTGAGCCGTACGGCGTCACCCGCCGACGTCGTGACCGGACTGGCGGAACGTTTCATGGATTCGGCCCGGCGCTCGGGATCGGACCAGGTGACCTCGGAACGCGTGGTGCGGGCGGTGTGCCACTTCGCACCCGAAGTGCCCACCGGGGGCACGGTGTTCGACCCGGCCTGCGGCATCGGATCGCTGCTGCTGTCGGTCGCCGCCGACGACGGAGCGAGCCGCCGCGGCCAGGAGATCGACGCGGACAGCGCGCGTTTCGCCCAGCTCCGGGCCGACCTCGTGGGCCGGCCGGGGGTGCGCGTCGTCGCGGGCGACTCCCTGCGCGCGGACCAGTGGCCGGACCTCAAGGCGGACCTGGTGGTCTGCGACCCCCCGGCCGGTGTGACCGAGTGGGGACGGGAGGAGCTGCTGCTCGACTCCCGCTGGGAACTGGGCACCCCGTCCAAGGCCGAGGGGGAGCTGGCCTGGCTCCAGCACGCCTACGCGCACACCGCGCCCGGCGGCCAGGTCCTCATGGTCATGCCCGCGTCGGTCGCCTACCGCAAGGCGGGCCGGCGGATCAGGGCGGAACTCGTGCGCCGAGGCATCGTGCGCCAGGTGATCGCCCTGCCCCCGGGTACGGCGACGTCCCACGCCCTCCCCGTGCACCTGTGGTGCCTGCGGCGCCCCATGAACACCGGCGCCGGCGACACCAACCACACCGTGCGCATGGTCGACCTGACCGACAACGACCCCGAGGCGAGCCTGGAGCCACGCCCCGACCAGGTCGCGGACGTCCCGCTGATCGAGCTGCTGGACGACGTCGTCGACCTGACGCCCGGCAACCACATGCGGGCCCTGCACCGCGACTACCCCGGTGAGTACGCCGCCCTGCGCGAGGAGCTGGCGCGGGAGCTCGGCCGGCTCGCCGCCCTTCTGCCCCAGCTCGACCCCGGTGACGGACCGGGCGCCCTGGACGCGGCCACGGCCGGCGTCGCGGAACTCGCCCGCGCCGGGCTGGTCGCCTTCGAGGGGACCGAGCCGGTGTCGACCAGCGATCAGCTCGACACGGACTATCTGCGGGGCTTCCTGCGCAGTTCCGTCAACGCGCGCAGGTCCACCAGCGCCAGCGGCACCTACCGCCTCGACGGCAAGGGCGCGCGCGTTCCCCGCATGGGGATCGACGACCAGCGCCGCTACGGATCGGCCTTCCGGGCCCTGTCCGAGTTCGAGGATGGGATCCGCAAGGTCCACGAGCTGAGCCGCCGCCTCGCCGACATCGCCCGCGAGGGCCTGACCACCGGCGCCCTGACCCCGGAGAAGTGAGAGCGGGGCGCCGGCCGGACCTCACGCGAGGTGTGCCAGGAACGGGCTCGCCGCTCCGCTCCACGTCACGCTCAGCGCCTCCCGCGCCCGCGTGCAGGCGACGAAGAGGAGACAGCGTTCCCGGAGCAGGTCGGCCTCGTGCTGGAGGGCGTCCGCCTCGAGCGGGGTGATCTCCCGGGCGAACGGCACCGTTCCCTCGCCGACACCCAGGACGGACACGGCCCGGAACTCCAGGCCCTTCATCGCGTGCATCGTCGCGAGCCGCACCCCCTCGGCGTGCTGGGCGGTCTGGCCCTTGACGCGGAGCACCGGTATCCCGGCGGCCTTCAGCTTGTCCTCCGCGCTGTCCAGGGAGAGGTTGAAGCGCGCGCACACGCCGATCTCGTGCGGGGCCAAACCCTCGTCCAGCAGTTCCCGCACCCGGTCCACCAGGGCCTCGGTCTCCTCCTGCCGGGTGGCGTAGCCCTGTGCCTGGGGCCGGCCCCCGTGCAGCAGTGAGCGGTACCCGGCGAGCGAGTCCGTGCCCTCGCCGTCGAGCGCGTCGACCGTGACGGGCGCCAGGAGCCGCGCCGACCAGGCGAGGATCTCCTCCGTCGAGCGGTAGTTGACCCGCAACCGGAAGCTGCGGCCGGCCGTGGCGATGCCCAGGGACCCGAGGGACACCCGCGAGTCGTAGATCCGCTGGTGCGGGTCGCCGGTGAGGAACAGGTCGTCGGGGCCCGGGGCCACGGCGGCGCGCAGCACACGCCACTGCGCGGGGTGCAGATCCTGCGCCTCGTCGACCACGACATGGGCGTACGGGGCCGGCCCGTCGGCGAGCAGACCGGCGGCGCGTGCGCAGACCGCCAGGTGCGTGGTCTCACCGCGGTCCCGCAGCAGCCGCTCGAACCGCTCCACCCCGCTCCACACCTCCCGGCGCCGTGCGGGCCCGAGCCCGGTGCCCCGTCCCCGGCGGCTCGCGGCGAGATAGGCGTCGAGGTCGCGGAGGTCCTGGGCGAGGACGACGTGCCGGTACTCCTGCGCCAGGAACCGGGCGGTGAACGGCAGATCCAGCTGCTTGACGACCTTCTCCCACAGCTGCCGCTGCTCCCGGTCCCCGACCGGCCTGGGCGCGGTCGCCGACGCCGCCCGCACCACACCGTTGGCGTAGGCGTCCACCGTGGTCACGTCGACCCGGGCCAGCAGCGTCTCGTCCTCGTCGAGGAGCAGGCCGAGCATGTCGCGCAGGCCGGCGGCGAGCGCGTTCGTGTACGTGGTGAGCAGGACGCGGCTGTCGTCGGAGCGGCCCAGCAGGTGCTTGACGCGGTGCAGGGCCGCCACCGTCTTGCCCGTCCCGGGGCCGCCGGTGACCTGGACGGGGCCCCCGTACGAGGTGCGGTAGGCGACGCGCCGCTGGGAGGGGTGGAGGAACACCCGCCAGGCGGCGAACGGCTTCTCCAGCGCCTCCTCCAGCTCCCGCGGGCCGGTGACCAGGCGGATGCGCGCGGGGGTGTTGGCGATCACCGTGGCCAGGTCCTCGACCGGCTCGGCGGGCGCGTCGGCGGGCCGGCGGACGGCCACGACGTCCCGGTACACCTCCTCCGGGCCGAACCCCTCGGCGAGGTACTGGAGCACCTCCAGCTGGTCCTCCGGCAGGAGCGTGGAGAACGCCTCCAGCTGGGCCTTGTCCGCCAGGGAGCGGGCGGCGCGCAGCACCTGGTCGTCGATGCCGAGTTCGCGCAGCGCGCCGTCGGAGACGTGCTCGAAGAGCAGCCGGGGGGCGGAGCGGGCCGCGCTCTCGTACAGCGGCGTCAGCTCGTCCAGGGCGACGGCGTCGCGCACCTCCAGGGCCCGGGTCGCGGAGTTCGCGCTGTAGAGGCGCTTCGCGGCCCAGGTGTAGGCGTCGTCGTGCGGCAGCACGTTGACGAGCAGGAAGACGTCGCTGCCGTCGTCGGGCGCCAGGACGACACCGCGCCAGAAGTCCGTGACGCGGATGGTGCGCATGCGTTTGTCACGGGCGTTCTCGACGGACTCCAGATGCAGTCCCTTGTCGGCGTTGAGTTCGGCGGCGCTCATGGCCTGGAACTTCGCCATGGCCTTGCGCACTCCGGCCCGGACGGGCTTTTCCAGGGTGTCGTAGCCGTCCCAGAAACTCTGGGCGAAGGCGAGCCGGGGCATACGGTGTCTTCCTTTCCGTCGGGCTTCCGTCGGACTTCAGTCGGGCTTCCGTCGGCTTGATGGGCGTGGGTCACGCGGGGGTGCGGGCGCGGGTCAGGCGTACGGCGATGTCACGCAGCGCCGACATCAGCTGCCCCGGCTCAAGGGACAGGTCGACGCTGTGCTGGTGCAGCAGCACTCCGCGCCCGTCCGCGCCGCCCGCCGTCCCGCGCACCTCGTGGAAGCGCGTGGGCAGCCGCCCCGCCGCGTACACCAGGTGCGCCTCGCGCAGGCCGAGCACCGTGGCGTACGCCAGCGCCTGGTACAGGTCGGCGTTGAGGCGGCCGTCGCCCTTCTCCACCTTGTACTTGGCGTCGACGACGGCGACCGGCGTCCGGCCGTCACGGGTGCGCACCACGAGGTCGGGACGGATCCGTACGAGGCCGGCGGTGTCCAGGTGGTGCGTGTCCTGGAGCCGGGCGGTCAGGCCGTGGTCCTTCAGCGCCTCGCTCAGGGCGACGGTGACGAAGTCCTCGAACAGCTGGTTCATGTCGATCAGGAAGCCGTCCACGGCGAGCGGATCGGTGCCCGGCGGCGTGTGCTCCGGCGAGGAGCCGCGCAGGACGGCCTCGCAGAGCCGCAGGGCCGGCTGGTAGCGGGAGTTGAGCCGGGAGGGCTGCCAGCGGGGGAGTTCCTGCCCCCGGACCAGGGGCAGCGCGTCGGCGAGCCGGACCCGCAGGTGGGCCAGGCGCCGCCGCACGGGACCGGGAACGCCGGGCAGGCGCAGCAGCCGCTCGACGGCGGCCCGCAGGATGCGGTTCTCGGCGGTGTCCGCGGTGTAGGCGTCGTACGCGATCTCCACGGGCGGCGTACGGCCGAAGTGCCGTCTGATCTGCTCGGCCTCGAGGATGCGCCCGCGCACCACCAGCGAGGGCTCCGCCACCTCCCGGTAGCCCTGGAGGACCCCTAGGCGCAGCGCCGCGTCGATCCGCCGCTCCACGGCGTGGGCGAGCGCGGGCACCACGTCGTCGTACGCGCCGGTGTCGACGGTGCCCTCCCGGTCGTCGCGCCAGGCCCGCTCCGGGGCGAGGCTGAACCCGAGCAGGAAGAAGATCCGGCTCACCGGGGTCTTGGGCATGATCCGCACGATCGGCCCGCCGGGCGTGCGCAGCGCGCCGACCCGGCTGCCCGCCCGCAGCAGCCAGTGCCCGTCCCGGGCCGGATCCGGCGTGACGCTCTGGAGGATGCTGGAGGCGGCGAGGGCCCGGCCGGCCGCGGCGCCGAGCGGCACGGAGACGGCGGGCCCGTACTCGCGCAGCACCACGTCCGGCACGGGCTCGGTCATGCCGGCCGCTCGCGCAGCGCGTCGAGGCCGTAGCGGGCGGCGACGTCGATGCCCTCGCCGTAGTGGTGCTCCTCCAGCAGCGGCAGGATCTTCGTGCGCCAGGTCCGTTCGAGGCCGCCGTCGCGGTACACGCCCGGCTTCATCAGGTACGAGGGGCCGATGGCGAAGTCGGCGTCGTCGACGCGGGAGTTGAGGGCGTCGAGGAGGCGGGCCGGCTCCGTGTCGCGCCCTTCGCGCGCGAGCCAGCGGGCGAGCAGGCCGGCGGTCGGCTCGGTGCGCGGGGACAGCTCCACGAACGCGAAACGGCGCCGCATCGCCGCGTCGACCAGCGCGATGGACCGATCGGCGGTGTTCATCGTGCCGATCACGAAGAGGTTGGGCGGCAGCGGGAAGTCGTCCCCCGAGTAGGTGAGCCGCACGGAGCGGTCCCGGTACTCCAGCAGGAAGTACAGCTCCCCGAAGACCTTGGCCAGGTTGGCGCGGTTGATCTCGTCGATGATCAGGAAGTGCGGGACGTGCCGGTTGCCGTCGCGGGAGGCGAGGTCGGCGAGCTCCCGCAGCGGGCCGGCGGTGAGCCGGAACGCCACCTCCCGCGTCTCGGGGTCCTCCACCGGACGGAACCCCTCGAAGAAGTCCTCGTAGGCGTACGACGGGTGGAACTGCACGATCTTGACCTGCTCCGGGCCGCCGCCGAAGTGCTCGGCGAGCTTCATGGCGAGGTACGTCTTGCCGGTGCCCGGCGGGCCGTAGAACACCAGCTGCTTCTCGTCGATCAGCAGCTCGCGCAGCTCCTCCAGCCACGCCCGGTCGTGGACGAGCAGCTCCTCGGCGAGGGCCTCGCCGATCCCGGGCAGCGTCAGCTCCTTGGGCGCCACGCGCTCCAAGGTGTCCTCCACATCGGCCCCGCCCGTGCCGTCCGCCTCGCCGGCGAGCCCGTCGAGGGCGTCCAGGACGCCGGTCAGATCGACCACGTCGTGCTGCACGGACAGCTTCTGCCGCAGCTCGCCGGGCAGTTCGTCGTACGGGTGACCGTCGGCCCGCCAGGTGACCGACCGGCGCAGGTTGGACAGCCCGCCCGGCGACGTGGTCTGCACGGCGTCCCCGGTGATCCGGCCGAGGTACAGCCGGTCGTCGTCGTAGGTCGCCACGGTGTCGCCGACCCGCATCTGCGTCAGGAACGCGTGCAACTCGTCGACGAGGCCCTGCTTCTGGTGGTACGAGGCCGCGCCCTCGTAGCCGTCCTCGACGAACCGGCGCAGCGCGCTCTTCGTCGGGTCGGACTCCTCCAGCGGCGGCAGGTGCGCGCCCGACAGCGACACGAACCCTTCCTTCAGCCACAGCTGCCGCACCAGGTTGTGCCCCGAGACGTTCGACCCGCGCACCAGCCACGCCTTGTGCGGGGGGCGCCAGCCGGTGGACTGGTAGTCGGAGAGCGGGTGCCCCTCGTCGGTGCGCCAGGACTCCGGGCCGGAGGCGTCGTAGCCGTACACCAGCGCGGCGGCGGCGGACGAGGAGTTGCACTCGATGTCCCGGGTCGCCACCCACCGCGCGGGCGCGCCCTCGGGCCGGCCGGGGACGGGCGGGGCGTCCACGAGGGCGCCCTCCGCGCGGAGTTCCGCCCGCGACCGGCGGGCGTGACGGCCGAGCCCGGGCCACTCCTCGGCGGTCACGAGGGACCCCTCACGCAGTAGGAACCTGTTCGTCCCGTTGCCGCCGAACCGCGTCAACAGCCACCCACGCGCCTCGGCCCCGTCCTGCGGCAACCTGATGCGGAACTCGGGCGTGCCGGGGAGACGGTCGGGCTGGGGCATGGGTGACCTTCCGGGAGGGACGACGCCTGCATCGGACGCCTCACAGGCTACACGTTGACAGCGTCAACGAACATGGGTCAGGTTTACCCTCTGTGCCGCGAGACGGGGCGCGTGGGGCGAGTGACACACGGTGCCGTGATTCGGCTATACCGTTCTGCTGGGACGTCGGTCGCGGGCTGACGTGGGGATGAGTTGGGGGGACGATGATCGACTATCGCAAGCCGGCGAACGTTCCGGTCTGGACGCTGGCGACGCGGGACGTCCAGGTGCCGAAGGTGTTCGGGGACGGGCCGATGACGGCCGAGCGGCTGGACGAGCTGCGGGGTGTGCTGGCCGCCCTGGCGGACGAACCGATCGTCACACTCGAGGCACACCCCCTGCCCGACAAGATCGACCGGAGCCGTGGCATCCGGCTCGACGCCGTGAGTCCCTTGGCGCAGCACCTGTCGGAGTTCGTCACGCGGGCCTCGCGCAATTCCCTGACGACGGCCAAGGTGACCGCCTCCGGTGAGAACCTGTACCGCATCGTGGTCCCGGCGAAGCACGCCGCCCAGCTCGGTCAGGGCCTCCTGCGCTCGATGCCGTCGAACGCGGTGGCCGGCGGGATCCGCGGGCCGCTCGTGGACACCGCGGGCAAGATCGCGGGCGGCGCGACGTTCGTGCCGGTAGGAGGGGCCGCAGCGGCGGGCACGGCCGGCGGAGCGGGAGCGACCGCGGGCGCCGTCGCCGCCGGCGGTACGGCGCTCACCGTGGCCGCTCCGCTGGTGCTCATGGCCGTCGCGGTGGGCGTGAGCGCGCACGCCGACCAAAAGCGCCGGCAAGCCATCGAGCACATCACTGACATGCTGGAGCAACTTCAGCAGGACAGGCTCAACGACGAGCACAGCGCACTCAACGGATGTCGTGCTGCCATCGACAAGGCCACGGCTGTTCTGCTCGACCAGGGCAAGCTCGGTCTGTCGCTGGGACTCGACTCGGCGGTGCACACCCTCGACACGGCGGTGAGTAAGGCCGAGGACCGCCTCACCCGGTGGCGTGGCGCTCTGGACGCGCTGCCCGAGGGCGAGCCCGTCGAACTCGGCACGCTGACGAAGGCGTTCCCCGGCATCGACGAGGACGCGGGCACGTTCCGCGCCCATCTCGAACTCGCTTCCCTGGTCATCGCCCTGAAGCGGCGGGTCGCCGTCCTCCAGGCCGTGGAGCACGCCGACGGCGAGCCCGGCAACCCGTTCCGCAACTTCACCCGTGTACTGCGGCGCGAGCAGGAGAGCGTCGACGCGCTGGAGTCGGGCATCGCCCAGGTCCTGGTACGCCTGTCGGCGCTCGAACTGGGTCGTTCTAATCGGCGTCCCCTCCTCGCTCCCGAGGTCGACCGCCTGCTGCGTGCCGCGCACCGTCTCCGCCGACTGGGCGAGAGTGTCGTGCCGCACGCCCCCGCGACGGACGTGGCGATCGAGATGGCCCGCGACACGGACGGCTCGCTCGTCGTGTTCCCCGCCCTGCCCGCCCACGCGTAGGCCCGCGGACGCCGATAGCGAGTGACCGTGTCGAATCTTCGCAGCGACCCGCGCACCTCCGACGCCGTCCGCGGCAGCGGCTGGACCAGCGGCTCACCCCAGGCCGAACAGCTGCTGTCGCGTCTGGGAGCCGGTGAGCGGGTCGAGCTGCTGTTCGTGACCCTCCGGTACCAGGGCGCACTGACCGCTCGGCGTCTGCTTCTGTGGCGCGGCACCTTCCGGGTGCAGTGCGTCGAACTCAGCCGCCCCTTGCCCCTGGTGGGCACCGGAAGCCGGTCGGCTTTCGGTGAAACCCTCGTGCTGGACGCGCCCGGAGGCGCCATCGAGCTCAAGCCGCTTCCCCCGCACGTGGCGAGCGCCTTGACCGCCGCCGGCCGATCGGCCGCCGCCACGCCGACCGCCCACCACGCGGCGGCGGCCGGCCGCGTGTCAGGGACGCCGCGCGCGGAGGAAAGCGTCGGCGTGGCCGGGTCGTACCACCCGAGAGTCATCCTTACGTGGCAGGACGCTGAGCTGGCCGCCGTCGACCACATGCGCGGTCTCGGATTCGCCGACGCGCGCGTGACGGGCGCCGGTGCGGACGGGGGCATCGACGTGTTCGCGCGGGACGCCGTGGCGCAGGTGAAGCACTACAGCCAGCCGATCGGCGTCGGTCCCGTCCGCGAACTGCGGGGAGTGGCGGACCCGCACCAGCACCTGCTGTTCTACGCGTCCGGCGGCTACACGGCCGCCGCGCGCCAGTTCGCCGACGAAAGAAAGGTCGCGCTGTACTCCCTCGCGGAGTCCGGCCACGTCACTCCGCTGAACGAGACGGCGACCCGTCTGTCCGCCCGCTCCGCCCCGGCCCCGTCCTCGGGCTGGTCCCAGGCGTCCGGGTGGGGGAGAGGGGCGGCGGCCGAGCGTGCGAGCCGGCGTGCCGCCGAGCTGGACGCGCAGCGGCAGACCGTGCTCCGTCTGATCGCCCGGGTCCGCGCGCACACGAGCGAGGTCCACGCACTGCCGTCCAACCGGTACACCAAGGACCGCATCAAGGCGCTGAAGGCGGCCCACAAGCTGACCGAGCGGGCGGAGTCCCTGCTGGCCAGGTCGCGGGCGGACTTCCAGACGCACGGCGGACGGAAGCAACTCATCGCTTCGGCGGACGAGAAGGCCCGAGAAGCAGCCCTCAAGCTGGGGTTGCGTGTCTGACGCCCCGGCACGGTGTGGCCCCCGCCGCCGACGGCCCCGGCGGCCCGACGCCCTCACGCCCCGGTGTCGAGCAGCTCCGCCCGGACCGTCTTGCCGCTCGGCGGGTAGGGGACGCAGTCCCAGTGGTCGGCGAGGGCGGTGACGAGGGTCAGGCCGCGTCCCGTGGTGGCGAGCGGGTCGCACGCGGGGTCCGTGAGGCAGGGCAGCGGGCGGAGGTCTCCGCGGGCGTCGCTGACCTCGACGCGGAGGCGGCCGGCCGCCGGGTCGAGGACGAGGGTGAGCCGGAAGCAGCGGCCGGGCACGCGGCCGTGCAGGACGGCGTTGGCGGCCAGTTCGGCGACGACGAGTTCGGCGCGCTCGGTGAGGTCCCGTGAGACGCCCCGGGAGCGCAGCTCGGTCACCGCGAGCAGCCGGGCGAGACGGGCGCCGCGCCGCGTGGACGACAGCAACTGCGTGTAGGTGTGAACGGGCGCGCCTACGCCCGGTGTTGCGTGGTTCATGGCGTCAGAGTGGCGGCTGCGCGCGGGCGGAGGGGAGTGCCACGCCTCGTACGCGGGGCACGCGTACGGACGGCGCAGGCGGGCGGTACGCGGCAGCCGCGCCGACGGCAGGTCTGTACCAATACCAGCCCTTCCGCGCCCTTGACGGAACTTGACGGAACTTGCCTGTGATTCAAGTCACCTGTGTAGCTTTCTGCTCCCAACCCGCTACTAAACTGCCGGTAAAGAAATGATCCGGGTGACGCGTCGGCGCGGCGATTGACCACCGCTGCTGCCAAGCGTGACCGTTTCACCCTGTTGCGCCGTTTTCCGGCCCGGCAGGGGTACGTACGCAGGGGGAGATTTCACTTGACCACGGTCGTAGAGACCCGACCGTTCGACGTTTCCGTTGACGGGGCGACGCTGGCGCGCCTGACGGCCCGGGAACGTGAAGTGCTCCGTTGCCTGGCGAGAGGCGAGACGAACCGCGTCCTCGCCCGGCAGTTGGGAATCGCGGAGCGCACCGTCCGCGCGCATGTGACCAGTGTCGTGCGCAAGTTGGAAGTGGGATCCAGGTTCGAGGCGAGTCTGGTGGCGTTCCACCATTACGACGCCCTCGCCGAGGACGCGACCGCCTCCTGACGCATTGCCGCGCCAGGCATTGCCCGACGCCGCGCCGCATTGCCCGATGAGGCATCGCCCGATGAGGCATTGCCCAACGAGGTATTGCCGCATGAGGCAATGCCAGGAACGGCAATGCCGGTAACGGCGATGCCGCTAGAGGCAATGGATGACCCCGCCGCACACTGGCAGGCTCGAATGCGTTGCCGGCCGCGCGTCGATGAATGTCCGGAACACCGGACCGAGGCGCACGGCCATACCCATTCCTGGATTACCGTCCTGGGGGAGAAAACCCGCATGAACATCAAGAAGATCGTCACCGCCACCGGTGTCGCCACCGCCGGTGTCGCCCTGTTCGTCGCCACACAGGGCAGCGCTCAGGCCGCCCCGGTCCAGCCGGCCGCGCCCGTGGCCGCCGCCCAGCCGTCGCAGGACAAGGCGCCGCAGGCCCTCGGCTCCCTGGTGGGCAAGGCCGCCAAGGCGGTGGGCAAGGCCGCCACCAAGGGGGCCCACAAGGCCACCGCCGTCGGCAAGGGCATGGCCGTCGTGGCGAAGAGCAACGCCGACAACATGCTGTCGCACGGCAGTGTCTTCGCCGCTCCGGCGGAGCTGCCGCAGGGCGTCACGGCCGACACGGTCTTCGACCGGTAAGCACCACGTGACGCACCCGTACCGCACCACCAGGAGGGTGGCGCTCGTTGTCGGCGGCGCCCTCCTGGGCGCACACATGACGATGGCCGCCCTGTCCCAGGCGCCGATCAGCCCGGCGAAACTCGTCTACGGCGACTGGGTGGCGGAATACCTCGACCCGTACTTCTCGCAGAACTGGCAGCTGTTCGCCCCGACACCCGTCTCCGACGACCGGGGCGTCCTGGCGCGGGCCGCCTGCGCGGACGGATCGGTGACGCAGTACTACGACGTGACGGCTCGCGGAGTGGAAAAGGCGCGGAGTTCCCGCTTCTTCCCGTCGCGGGAGAACCGCATCGTGTCCGCGCATCTCCAGAACATCACCAGCAGCGAGGAGCTTCTGCGGAGGATCCGGCAGCAGCAGACCAACGACAAGAAGCCCATGCTGCCCCCGCTGCCGTACGAGAAGGCCACCGAGGCGGAGGCGGTGAAGGGACTGTCCCGGTACGCCTACGACCAGATGCCCGCCGCGTGCGACGGGGACATGGAGAGAATCCAGATCCGTATGTACGTGCACGAGTTGCCGCCGTGGTCGAAGCGACACGACCCCTCCGCCGAGGGGAAAGTCCTGGTGAAGGATTTCGCCTGGCAGAAGACCCGGGATCTGCGATGAAGAAGTCCTTGAACGGAATCACCGGCCGCCTGGATTCCTGGTCCCTGCACCCCGTGGCCGTCACCGGCGTCTCGGGAACGCGGGCGCTGCTCGGCTTCGTCGGGCTCATGTACTACGTGAGCCAGTACCAGGAGCGCAACTACCTGTTCGGCCCCGACGGGGTGCTCCCGCACGAGGAGTTCACGGCGCAGCTGACCGGCTTCAGCCTCTACACGCTCTCGGCATCGCCCTGGTACTTCCAGCTCGTCTACCACCTGGGGATCGCCGCCGCGCTCGCGGTGATGCTCGGAGTCGGCGGCCGGCCCGGACTGGCCCTGCACTGGGCCCTGTTGTGGTCGGTCTACCAGCGGCAGCCCGGTCTCCTGGACGGCGGCGACAACCTCGCGTACGTCGTCATCCCGTTCCTGCTGCTGACCCACTGCTACGACCGGTTCGTCCTGCCCACCGGCCTCGCGAGCCGCCTCGCCCGGCACGTTCCCGGCCACCTGCGGGCGGTCTCCGTGCCGTTCCACAACCTGGGCGTCCTCATGGTGGCGGCGCAGATCTGCCTGGTCTACGTCGTCTCCGGCCTCTACAAGGTCATGGGTGAGGAGTGGCAGGACGGCACCGCGCTCTTCTACATCATGAGAGTCGCGGAGTTCGAGCTGCCCGGCTGGTCGAACCTGGTGTACGAGAACGACGTCCTGGTCGTCCTCGGCACGTACGGGACGGTCGCCTTCCTGGTCTACTTCCCCCTGGGCGTGCTCGTTCCGGCGCTGCGTCCCTGGGCGGCGGCCGCGTCCATCTGCTTCCACGTGTCGATCGCGTTCTTCATGGGGCTGACCGGCTTCGCCCTCACGATGATCGCGTGCGACCTGGTCTTCCTGTCCGGTGCCCTCGATCGCGCCCTGCTGTGGGTGCGGGCCAGGTTCCCCGGCTCCCGGACGCCCCAGCCGGACGACGGGGAGTCGCCGGACCTCTCGACGGCGGAGCCGCCCGGCGGGGAGCGGGGGACCCGCACGACCGTACCCACAGCCGAACCCGTCTGACCGACCCCACCGACCGACAGGAGTGACAGACCGTATGCCCACCCCCCTCTGCCAACTGGGCGGCACCGGTGTCGAGGACCGGGCCGCCCACGGCCACGACCGGGACCGGTTCGTGGAGATCGGTTCCCTCAGCAAGGTGTTCACCGGAACCGTCCTGACCGAGCTGGCGAAGGAAGGGGTGGTCGGCGTCGACACTCCGCTGGAGGACTGCCTGGAGGAGGTGCCCGCCGGGACGGGCATCACCCTCCGGCACCTCGCCGAGCACACCTCGGGCCTGCCGCGCCTGCCGGTCGGCCCCGCCGGCCCGCCCGACGACCCGTACGCCACCTTCACGGAGGAGGCCCTGCGCGCCTCGCTGCGCGAGCTGGACCGGGTGGCCACGGGCCCGCTGGGCCAGGAGGAGTACTCCAACCTGGGGTACGCCGTGCTCGGTCACGCCCTCACCACCGTCACGGGACGCTCGTACCAGCAACTCGTCGACGCATACGTCCTGATGCCGCTGGGACTGGAGGCGGGCGCGGTGACCGCGCTGCCGCCGCGGGAACGGCGTCTCGTGCCACGGAACCTGTTCGGCCGGCCCCGCCCCCTGTGGACGCTGACCGGGCCGATCCTGCCGGCCGGGGGCCTGTGGTCCACCTGCCGGACGCTGTCCCAGGTCGTGACCGGACTGCTGGTCGACCGCCGGCTTGGCCCGCCCGCGCCCACCTGGCAGCGCGGCTCCTCGATCACCTGGCACAACGGCGCCACGCGCGGCTCGTCCGTCATCGCCGCCGCGCACGACGACGGCCGCTGGATCGTCCTGCACCGCCTGGGCGCGCCGGACGGCACCGACGATCTCGCCAGGAAGACCCTGCTCGCGGCACCCGCGCCGCGCGGCGGGGCATGAACCCCACCACCACACCGAGAGGGTCACGGGAAACGTCGTGAGAATCGCCTGGTTCGCCTGGCTGGTCCAGCATGTCGACGAATTCGGTTACGACGACGGGCCGTTGCGCGCCACGATCGGCACGGGCGCCGTGCTGCTCACCGCGGCGCTGCTCTGGCTCGCCCTGCACCGCAACCGGCCCGCCGCCGTCGCCGCCGCGGGCCTCACCTGCGCGCTGGGCATCGCCTGGCTGGCCTTCCACTGAGAGGACGACGACACCTATGACGGACGCCGTCGTCGTCGGTTCCGGGCCGAACGGGCTCGCCGCCGCGCTCACCCTGGCCCGCGCCGGACTCCGGGTCGAGGTGTTCGAAGCACACGAGCGCGTTGGCGGCGGGCTGCGCACGGAGGCCCTGTTCGACTCGGAGGTGCTCCACGACATCTGCGCGGCCGTCCACCCCATGACCCCGGTGTCCCCGTTCATGCGGTCACTCGGCCTGGAGGCGCACGGCGTCGCCCTGCTGCACTCCCCGGCCGCCTACGGTCACCCCCTCCAGGGCCGCCCGGCCGCCCTGGCCTGGCGTGACCTCGACGCCACCTGCGCCGAACTCGGCGCGGACGGGCGGCGATGGCGGCGGCTGATGCTCCCGCTGATGGAGCGTTCCGCGGACGTGGTGGACCTGATGCTCTCCACCCAGCGCACCCCGCCGAACCCGAGGGCCCTGGCCCTCCTGGCCACCCGCCTGCCGGCCCACGCCCTGCGCGCCGGCGGGGACCTGCGCACCGAGGCGGCGCGGGCGCTCCTCACCGGTGTGGCCGCGCACGGCATCGGCCGGCTCCCCTCACCGGCGTCCGCCGCTGTCGCCCTGCTGCTCGGTCACCTCGCCCACACCACCGGCTGGCCGGTGCCCCAGGGCGGTTCAGGGGCCGTCGCCGCCGTCATGGCCCGGCAGATCGAACGGCTCGGCGGCCGGATCCACACGGGCGTCCGGGTGAACAGCCTGAACGACCTGCCCACCCGGAGGCTCACCCTCCTGGACGTCTCGCCCCGCGAACTGGCCCGCATCGCCCCGCTGCCCGCCGGGTACCTCCGCGCGCTGTCCCGCTACCGGTACGGACCGGGCGCGGCCAAGGCCGACTTCCTCGTCGAGGGCGCGATCCCCTGGGCCGACCCGCGCCTCTCCCACGCCGCCACGATCCACCTGGGCGGTACCCGCGGCACGGCCCAGGAACTGGCCCACGCCGAGACCGCGACGGCCCGGGGCCTGAGCGTCCGGCACCCGTACATCATCGTGGTCGACCCGGCCGCCGCGGACCCGGCACGGGCCGTCCGGGGCAGACGACCGGTCTGGGCCTACGCGCACGTCCCCCACGGCGATCCCCGTGACCCCCTGCCGATGATCCGCGCGGCCCTGGAACGCCACGCGCCGGGCTTCACCGACACGGTGATCGCCGAACGCGGCATGTCGGCTCTTCAGTTGGGCGCGTACAACGCGAACTACGTCGGCGGCGACATCGCCTCCGGCGCGATGACCCTCCGGCAGACGCTGGCCCGCCCCGTCCCGCGCTGGAACCCCTACCGGACGCCCCTGCCCGGCACATGGCTGTGCTCCTCGGCGACCCCGCCGGGCCCCTCGGTCCACGGGATGTGCGGGTACTACGCGGCGCGGGCGGCACTGGACACGTGGCCGAAGGCGGACCGGCCCGCGAGTGCACACCTGCTCGAAGGCTGACGCCGTCCGCGACGCCGGACGACGACGGGCCCGGACCCGGAGGCGCCCGGCGGCCGGGCCGTGAGGAACGCGGTCAAGCCGGAACGGAGTTCCCGATGTCCCGGAGCCTCCGCGGAGGCGGGGCACTGTCGGTGGCGGGTGACAGCATCACTGGCATGGTTCTCGTACGTACGACTCCACCGCGGCCGGTCGAGGTGACCGAGCTGTTCCCTGAACTGGCCCCGCTGGCGCGTCCCGCGATCCGGCTGCACCCCCGCCCGGGATCGCCGTCGGTCCAGGACAGTTCCGTCGGGGGACCGTTGCTGTGGCCGGCCGACGAACCCTGGCCGCACTGCGAGGACGCGCACCTGCACGGTGACAGCGGCTTCCGCGAGTCACCGGCGGCGATACGGCTCGGCAGGTACCGGCGGGCCCAGGAGCATGACGACCCGTACGGCCCCTCGTTCACGCCGGAAGAGGTGGCGGCGCTGGAGCAGAAGGCCGCGAGGCTCGCGGAGCGGCTCGACGCGGGCCCTCCCTATCCCGATGAGGGCCCGGTCCCCCTGCTGCCCGTGGCCCAGCTGTATCTGCGTGACGTGCCCTTGCTGCGGCCCCCCGGAGAGGCCGATCTGCTCCAGATCCTCTGGTGCCCCTACGACCACGAGCCGAACTGGAAGCCCGCGACCAGGGTGTTCTGGCGCTCCGCCGCCTCGGTCACGGACGTCCTCGCCACGCCACCGGAACCGTACGAGGCCAACTACGACGGCTATGTGCCGGAGCCGTGTGTGCTGGCCCCGGAAGCGATCACCGAGTACCCCTGCAGCCTCGATCTGAGCCCCGAGGTGAAGCAGGTGGTGCAGGACTGGAGCCGATGGCAGGCGGCCCGTGCGGTGGTGCACGGCTCGTACGAGGAGTACCCGGCGGAGTACTACGACGCCCACCTGGCCGACGCTCCCGGTTGGAAGGTCGGCGGCTGGCCGCCGTGGGGCCGCACCGACCCGAACCCCCGGTACTGCGCCGTCTGCGAGGCCCGGATGGTCCCGCTGCTGACCATCGCCTCCTTCGAGTGGGACAGCCAGACGTACGGGTGGGCGCCGCAGGAGGAACGGGCCGCCGCCTCCGCCCGTAGTCACATCGCCGGCCTGAGCCCCGCACAGCCGACGCGGGTGGAAGTGGGCAGCACCGACAACATGCAGCTCTATGTCTGCCCGGAGTCCCCTGAGCACCCGCACACCGACTTGATGCAGTAAAGGTCTATGCGCACGGGCAGGGCAGGTCGGGGGCCGTGCGGTTCGGGGAGCAGGTGACCACGGCGAGGGAGAGGTAGGAGGGGCGTTCGAGGTAGACGCCGTACGACACGTCGCCACCCGCGTGCAGACGCTCGGCGGCGGAGTCCACCAGCCGGGCCAGACGCGCGGTGTCCCGCTCGTGCTCCACGGCGAACCTCGGGGCGTACTCGGCCAGCCGCTCACCGAACCAGGCCGCGGCCTCCTTCGCCTCCTCCCAGGTGCCCCGCACGAGTGAGCGGGGCTTGACGAGCCAGTACGCCGTCTCCAGGGGCGGGAGGTCCGACGTGCGGAACTCCGCGGCGACCAGGCGGTAGCGCTCGATCAGTTCCGGCCTGCTTCCGGCCGGGGGCGGATCGGGGTGCGGGGGCCGCCGCAGGGCCTCGTCGTCGAAGCGGGCCTTCGGGCCGGTCCAGAGGTAGGCGTGGTGGTGCACGTGCTGTTCCCGTTTCCGTGACGAGGAGGGCCGGCCGGACGCGCGGGAGGAACGCGGTCCGGCCGGCGGCTGGGAGGGAAGGGGAGGGAGGTGTCAGGCGCCGAGGCCGAAGCGGGCCGGGTCGATACCGGCGGCGTCCAGCTCCTCCGTGGTGAACCGCAGCGGCTCCACGTCCGGCCGCTTGCTGTCACCGAGCGCCCAGGCGTCCGCACCGATCCGGGCCAGGGTCACGCACCCCTCGGTGCAGGGGCCGCCGCACGCCTTCGTGAACGAGGCCCCGCCGATGTCCAGCGCGTAGAGGTCGGTTCCGTTCTGCATGACTGCACCTTCCAGCTCGTCCGAAGCGGCCGGGTCCGGCCGCCGCCGCCCGGGGTGGGCGGGAGTGCACGGAGGGACCTTCGCCGGGTGTTTCCGCAGGTGAGCGGCGGACACGGACGGCTCGGCCCGGAATCTCCGTGACCTCAGAGTGGCGGTCGGACGGGGGCGGGGACGAGTGTCGCACCCCGTACGCTGAGTCAGCGTACGGACACGAAGAGTGGACGGTACGTCTGATGATCCGTCAGTCTTGGGGTGGAGACGCGGGCGGTGTGAGGAGCCGCCGTGGCGCGCGGCACGGAGGAGAGGAAAGGGGCGGCGGATGGACGTGGTCGGGGTCGAGGGGGAGACGGCTGCCGGGAGCGCCGGCTCGCGGGCGGTTCCGGCGGGGGAGTGGGAGCGGGAGCCGCATCCGTCGGACAGCCTGCGGACGTTCGGGGCGGTCGTGCAGGGGCTGCGCGAGCACGCGGGACTGAGCCGGGCGGACCTCGCGGCGAGGGTGCAGTACTCCAAGCACACGGTGGAGTCGGTGGAGTTGGGGCGCCGGATGCCCGACGAGGCGTTCGTGGAGCGCGCGGAGGAGGCGCTGGGCAACACGGGGGCACTGCGGAAGGCGGCGCGGCATCTGACGCGGGGGGAGGCGGGGCTGGCGGCGTGGTTCCGGCGGTGGGCGAGGCTGGAGAGGGAGGCGGTGAGTCTGTGCACGTATGAGTGCCGGTTGGTTCCGGGGTTGTTGCAGTCGGAAGGCTATGCGCGGGCGGTGTTCGAAGGCACGATCCCGCTGCGGACCGATGACGAGCTGGAGGTGCAGCTCGCGGCGCGGATGGAACGACAAGTGATGATGCGGGAGCGGCCGACGGTGCCGTTCAGCTTCATCGTCGAGGAGCATGTGTTCCGGCGGCGGTTCGGCGACGCGGAGGAGATGCGCGGGCTGGTGGACCACGTCCTTGAACTCACAGCTCCGCGCAACGTGACGCTTCAGGTGGTGCCGCTGGAGGCGCGGTTGCATGCGTGTCTGGATGGGCCGTTGCAGATCCTGGAGACCTTCGAGGGGAGAAGGCTCGCCTACTCGGAGGGGCAGAAGAACGGGCGGCTGATCTCCGACTCAAAAGAGGTAACTGTGCTGTGTCAGCGCTATGACACACTGCGCTCGCAGGCCCTGAACCCGACAGAATCCCGGGACCTGCTGGAGCGACTGCGAGGAGAACTATGAGCAGCGGTACGTCGGAACTCGCCTGGTTCAAGTCCAGCTACAGCGGTAGTGAGGGCGACAGCTGCGTGGAGGTCGCGATCGCCGAACAGGCCGTCCACGTACGGGACTCCAAGGACGTGACCCGACCGGCCTTCGCCGTGGGCCGCGAAGGCTGGGGGCAGTTCGTACGGTTCGCGTCGGAACGCTGAGCGACGAAGGAGCGTGCCGTCTGCTGAGCGGTGGACGGCACGCGCCGTGCGTTTCACGGGTGAAGGGGGTCAGGCGGCCTCACGCACCAGGTCCTGGTGTTGATGCCCTTCACCAGAGAGGATGTCCGCATGCCGAAGACAACACAGTTGCGCACGTACACGGTCCGGGACGGCATGCTCGACGAGTGGGTGGCACGGTGGCGGGAGGAGATCGTCCCGCTGCGACTGGAGTTGGGGTTCACGATCGACGGGGCCTGGACGGACAGAGAGCGCAACCAGTTCGTCTGGTTGATCTCGTACGAGGGTCCCGAGACGTTCGCCGAGCGTAACGAGCTTTACTGGTCGTCGCCCGAGCGCAAGGCCATGGGCCTGGACCCGGACGACTACCTCGTCCACACCGACGACCGTACGGTCGAAACGGCGTACTGATCACACGGTCACGTGGGGGCGAGCGGCAGGAGGTGCTGCCGCCGTTCCTCCTGGGTGAGGGTGCGGAAGACTCTTCCTCGGGCAGTCGCTCTCAGCCGGTCGTAGTCGGGCTCTGCCTGCCACACTCGCGCCGTCCCGTCGGCCGACCCCGTGAGCAGGTGTGCGCCGTCCGGAGACCAGGCGACGGAGGTCACCTTGTCCTGGTGCACGCCGACGACGGAGATCTCCTCGCATGTGGTGGCGGACCATACCCGCACGGTCCGGTCGTCGGCCCCTGTGGCGATGTGCCGGCCGTCGGGTGACCAGGCGACGGCGCGAACCCGTCCCTCGTGCCCCCTCATCACCGCGATGCGCCGTCCGGTGCGAACGTCCCACATGGCTGCTGTCCAGTCCCCGGAGGCGGTGGCGGCCCTTGTCTCGTCCGGTGACCATGCGACGTCCTCCACGTAGTTGTCGTGGCCGCGCAGCACAGTGAGCTGTTGTCCCTCGACGATGTCCCACAGCCGGCACGTACGGTCGTCGGAACAGCTGGCTAGCAGACGTCCGCTCGGGGACCAGGTCACGCGACCGACCCAGTCCTGGTGTTCCGTCAGTCTCAGCAGTCCGGTCCCGTCCTGTGCGGAAAGGACACGCACGGTGCCGTCATGGCTGCCGGTGGCGATCCGTCGTCCGTCCGGCGACCATGCGCACCCCTCGATCACCTCGCCCCGGTGTTCGAAGAGCGTGCCCTCGTGCGCGTCGGCGATCCGGAACAGGCCGTCGTTCGTGCTGAATGCGAGCCGCTCTCCCTGCGGAGCCCAGGCCACGGCCCAGACCCGGTCCCCCGCCTCTGTCACAGGACCGGCCGGCACGCCGGTCGCCGCGTCCCACACCCGCACGGTGCCGTCGTCCGAGGCTGTGGCGAAGCGGCTGCCGTCACCGGACCAGGCGGCCTGGTTGACCGGCCCTCGGTGCCCATCGGCCAGGACAGCCTCGGCGCCACGCGGACGCAGGTCCCACACCATGCCGGTGCCGTCGGTCGAGCTGGTGGCGAGCATCGATCCGCGAGGCGACCACGCGACGCCCCACACGGTGTCCGTGTGGCCTCGCAGCACGGCCAGCACCTTGGCGTCCTCGGTGTCGACGACACGCACCGTACGGTCGGAGGAGGCGCTGGCCAGCATCCGCCCGTCGGGCGACCACGCCACGTTCCACACGTAGTCGGTGTGCCCGCGAAGCAAAAGGCGCAGTTCACCGGTCCCGGCGTCCCAGATACGGGCGGTGTGGTCCCCGGAGCCGGTCGCGATGTGCCGTCCGTCCGGCGACCAGGCGATGCCCTCCACGAAGTCCGAGTGCCCGATGAGCGTGATGGCCGCTGTCCCTGTCGTCAGATCCCACACCATCGCGGTCTGGTCGTGACCGGCGGACGCGAGGCGGTCACCGTCCGGCGACCAGGCCACGCCCCACACATCCTCCCTGTGCCCGCACAGTTCATGTGTGAGCCGCCCGGTGTCGGTCTCCCAGACCCGCACGACGCGGTCTTTGGAACTCGCCGCGACACGTCGGCCGTCCGGCGACCAGGCCACCTGCCTGTTGATGTCCCGGGCGCCGACGAGAGTGCGGACCGGCTCTCCGGTGACGGCGTCCCAGATTTGCACGACATGGTCACGGCCGACGGTCGCGAGCTGCGCCGAGTCCGGTGACCAGGCGACCGACTCGACCATGACACCGTCGTACGGCAGCACCAGCCGCACGCGTCCGGAGGGCGCGTCGTACACACGGCCCGTGCCGTCCCTGGACGCCGTGGCCAGCATGCGCCCGTCCGGCGACCAGGCGATGTGCCGGACGGTGTCCGTGTGCCCGTCGAGCCGGGAGCGGAGGTGACTGGCCGCCAGAGCCGCCATCAGCCCGCGCCGGGCCGATGGCGTAGGCGCGCACTCGTCCAGGGCGGCGAGCGAGAGCAGCAGAGAGCGCTCGGGTTCGCTCTCCGCGTTCAGAAGAACCTGTCGGCCGATGCTCTCCGACACCTGGCTCAGGAAGGTCAGGTCACGGCGCTGCGAGTGTTCGACGAGCGCGCGCGACGGCTCGGACGCCTGCCCGGCCTCCTCCAGCGCTTCGAGCCAGCGCCTTGCGGCTGTCAGGCGCTCTCCGGTCAGGAGGTAGTCGTCGCTGCGTCCGGCCCGCTCCCAGTCGGCGGCCCAGCGCTCCAGTTCGGCACGCTCACGGAGGCGTTCGGCACGCGCCTCGACCTCCTGTCGCAGCGGCGCCCACTGGCGGAACAGGGCTTCGTGCGTCACCTGTGCGCAGGGTTCGCTGCCGTCGGCCGCCGAGCCTCCGCCCGCGACTTCGGTGCGCAGCAGCCGCGCCTCGACGAAGGCGTCCACGACATGACGGTCCCGCTCGTCCAGTTCGGACAACGGCACCCGGCGGCGAGCCACCTCCTGCCCCTCGACGGTGACGAACCGGAGCAGTACGCGGAGGACGAAGTCGATGCCCACGCCCGCGCCGAGCGCAGTCACGGTGTTGTCCGCCTGACGTGCCAGCGCGCCCGGCACTCCACCAAGCCGCCGGTACAGCTCCTCGGTGACCGTCCCGCCGGGGCCGGCAGCGAAGTACAGCTCCTGGAGCAGATAGGCGAGCAGCGGCAGCGCGTCATCCGTGCCGGTCTCGTTCACGATGGAGTCGACGACTCCGGGCACGAAGCGAAGGCCTACGAGGGTCCCGGGCCGCTCCACGACCTCGACAAGCTGTGCTCTGCCCAACGTGCCGATCGCGATGGGATGTTGCAGAAGTTCCGCGTGTCCGGTGCCAAGGAGCCGACCGAGCAGGTCCACCCGGAGCGTCACCAGCACACGGACCGCTGGATCCCGTTCCGTACAGGTACGCAGCGCTTCGAGGAACTGGGCGCGTTCCCGCTCCCCCGCCAGAGTGACGATCTCCTCGAACTGGTCGACCACGAGGAGCGTCCGCCGGAACCGGCCTTCGCGCAGCCGCGACAGCTCGCCCCTCAGCGCGTCCGGTCCCTGCCTCAGCCTGCGCAGCACGGCGCCGGCCGTTTCATGCCCGTGGCCGGCGGCGGCCAGCGCACCGGCGAGCGCGCCGAGCGGGTCGGCACCGGGAGCGAAGGCCGGGACGACGGTCCAGCGACTTTCCCTCAGCCGAGGCATCACCCCGGCCCTGACCAGCGAGGACTTGCCGCTTCCGGACGCCCCGACCAGTGCCAGGAAGCGTTCCTCGGGGCGGGTCGCGGTGGCGTGGAGCCTTCGGGTCAGTTCAGCGGCCTGCGCCTCCCGTCCGAAGTAGACGGGCGCCTCGTCCTCGTCAAAGGCGTCGAGCCCCGGATACGGCACCCGCTCGCGCGGCCACTCGACCCGGGGAGGCGCGGGATTTTCCAGCCGGTAGACGACGACCTGACCGACCACCAGCGCCACGATCAGTACGCCGATGGCCGGAACGGAGAACCGCTGGATCGCCTCCAGGATCCAAGGAGCCTCGTCGGTGCTGGTCGCGTAGTTGGTGGCGATCCCGAGTAAGCAGGCGACCAGCGCCAGAAGGATCTGCAGTGTGACTTGCATACGGTTCCTCATTGGGCACCGCTCTCGACGAAGTCGCCACGCACCAGCACCAACTCAACCCCCGTTCAACCGACACCCCGAGGGGCAGCCGATGTGTCATCCCATACGCCGGCGACCATCTTCTGGGCCCTCGCAGAAGCCTTCAACCGGACGTACGGGTATCGGCCACGGGTGAAGGCGATTCCCGGGCCGGCGGTAACGCCAGCGACGCCGGGCAGACACCGCTGCGGCCTCCTTGCTCACCCGGTGCCGCGGGCCACACCTGCGGCGCTGGCTGCAACCCATCCCCGTTCACGTGCTGTTGGTGAATGCGCAGGTTAGGGAGGCGAGAGAGGCTGATTACGGGGGCGCACGTGCATCGTCTTACGGCGTCCCGTCGCCAGGGCCGCCGGGAGTACCGGGGGCCGTCCCGGCGGTCGGGGGAGCAGGCGCGGGTGACGGTGGCAAGGCGGGGCGAGGACGCGGGGCGTGCGAGAAAAGGCGGCGTACGCGGCCCTGAGGGCGCAGGTGCGCCTCCACTGCGGCCATGTACCGCTCGCGGACATCCGCCAATGCCCGCAGGTCGACGACCGACGTCGGGATCACCATCGCTGCGTCGTCCGCCGCTGGGGGCGAGAGCCAGGCATCCTTCATGCTCCGCCCCGCCACCGTCCGCGTATGGGTGACAAGTTCGTCATATGTGGCGCCCACCTCAGGGGCCTCGAAGCGAACCCATGCCTCGTGCCAGGTCAGCCTGGCCTGTATCTCCCGCAGTTGCTCCGACAGGCGGACCCGCTCCTCGGCGGCGGCGTCCGCGCGGCGGCGCCGCACGGCGTACGCCATTTCTGCGTATTGGATGCTCACCTCGTACGCGCTCGCCAATAGTTCCTGCTTCCGCTCCCGGAGCTGGGCGCGGCGGCTGATTCGTGCCTGGAGGCCGAGGATGAGGCCGGTCACGAGTGCGGCGAGAACGGCGGCGTATGGGCCGAAGGCCTTGATCGCGTCAGCCAATGGTCCGGTCCTGTTCGTCGAGGCCCGGCGAACCGTGGCCGTGGGGTGCTTCAAAGCCTGGCCAGACGTTGGTGGCGCGATAGGCAGCCTCCCAGCGCAGATGGCGGACGATGATCGCGATGAGGAGCCGCCCGCCGTCACCAGGCGACCAGCGGCGCGAGGGGGCGTCCTTCGGGTACCACAGGCACAGGGAACCGTCGGGGTTGCGGTGGGCGGGGCAGTCGGGTCCGCGTGCGTGGACGCGGGGGACTGCGGGATCGTCGGCGGCGAAGACGATGCGAAGACTGTGTGAGGGCAGGATCCGCACGTGCGGGTAGACCTGGACGGTGAACCCGGACGTGAAGTCGGCGGGCCTGTCCACTTCGCGTACGTCGAGCCCCGTTGAGCGCATCCCGGTCATCAACTCGGCGCGAGCCATGGGACGGGCGAACCAAGGACGGCGCGCGGGACGCCGGTCACCGCTCACCGGCTGCGTCCTCCCGCCACGAACGCGTCTTGGGTAGGGGCCGGCTAGCGCCCGCGAGACCGAGCTTGGCGGTGGTGCTCAGGGGAGTGGAGACGGCGGAGAATGCGCGCTCACGTTCACGCATCGTCTTAGGGAAGAGGTGCTCCAGGACCTCCGCAACCGTGTCGATGTCGTCGGGGTCGGCGATTGCCTTCGCGAGCTTGTCGGCGGCGACCCGCAGTCGTCGCTCGGCGTCTGCGACGGGGATGAGCGGTTTGAGGTCGGGCGAGACGGAGCGCGGATCCTTGGTCGGCTCGCCTCGCTGGAGGCGCAGGGAGGCTTCCAGCAGCACCGTGTGGACTGCGCCGACGAGGCCCATTCCCGGCTCGACGAACTCGTAGGCCCATATGGAGATTAGGTGCGAGGAGAAGCCTGGTTTCGCTGCCTGAGCATTCCACGCCTTGAGGATGCGGATGGCGCGGCGCCGGGTGCGCCGCAGGGCGTCGGTGCCGGAGGTCAGCAGCTCCACGTGGCCCTGGGGGTCGCTGGCGCTCCAGGCATTGTTGGAGTCCGGGGCGCGCTCCAGGTCGGGGATCCACAGCCCGCGCCCCTCGCGGCGGCGCAGCGCCACGATGAGATCGACCGTGACATCCGTGCCGTTAACCGGAGCGCCGAAGTGAATTTTGAGGCCCCGCCGGGACTTGTAGACCCGCGCCTTGGGGTAGGACGGGGTGCGGTCCGGGTCGCGGAGCTTTGGACCGATGAACGCGACGAGTTCGTCAGTGACGGTGTGCGGGGCCTCCCCTTCCCCGTCAGGACCGAGCTCTGGGTGGCGGACACGGTCCAGGATGATCCCGCCGTCCCCGTCGCTGACCGCTCCCGCGTGTGGCTGAATGTGGGTGCGAGCAGGGATCGAACCCGAACTGTACGACACACGGCCCTCAGGGTGTTGCTCGGCCAACTTCCGCGCCAATGCCAGACGTTCGCGCGTCGCCGTGAGGACGTCCGGATCTACGTTGATCAGGGTGAGTAGGTCGTCGAACTGGTTGTGCAGGTGTGCCATGGCTGCTCCTTGCGGATGGAGGGAGTGAGGCGCGTGGACAGACGGCCGGTACGGAGGGTGTCTGCTTCCCGAGTTTGACGCACACCACTGACAACGCCTCCGCGCTCAACGGGGGTCATGGCCCAGTCGGCCTCGTTGGCGAGACGGTCACACCGAGATCACGGACGGCGCCGCCCGCCGGACCTCACGACTCTCCACAGTCATCGGGTTCTTCCCGACCTTGAGCCAGGATCCGGCCTCCGACGAAGACCACCCCCAGAGCGGCCACGGAACCGACACCGACCATGGCTTTCTTCAGTAGATTGCCACCGTGGCGCTTGTGCTCGGTATCCTTCTGAGACGCAAGTTTTGCCGTTTCCTGGATAAGTTCGAGAAGGTGCTTCCGCTGCTCCCAGGTAAGGTCGTCCCTTTGGAGTTCCCGTTCGAAGATCTCCCGGTTCTGCCGCAGGGCCTCGTAGACCTGATCCAGGCTGTGCCTGCCGTCCGCGAGCGTGGCCTCGTGAGCCTTCTCGATGGCGCCGAAGGCGTCCGTGGCGAACTTCCTGAACTCGGGAAACTGTTCGACAATCTTCATGGCCACTTCAGTGTCCATGTCAGGCATCATGGCGGCGAATCTGACCATCTTCTCCTTTGAGAGGTGTCTCCAGGTTTCGATCCCGAGCGCGCGCATGATCTCGGCTTCGTCTTTGTACTTCATGCTGTGGAGCCTCCATGGCTCTCCTTCGCGGCGGCGAGTTCTTCCGCGCTGCGGGTCCGATAGTCGACCCTCTGAAGGGGCACCCCTGGAGTTGAGGCGTGCTGCCGACATCCTGAACGAGGTAAAGAGTGGTCGACTGAGTGGCTGGTCGCTGGACCGGGCTGGATATCTAAGATGTGGACATTCGATACCGAATTGCTGGCGCATGGTGCTGTCGGCCTGCTCAGGGTGCAACGGGCCGACGGCACGAAAGTAGCTTTCAGGGACGTGCTGCCGCGGGGTGGCAAGGGCCCTGACCGGGGGGCGGGGTGAGGGTGGACTGGTAGGTACCGGACTCGCCCTCGATGAGCGGGTTCTCCAGGGTCAGGCCGGCGGCGGCCATGCGGTCATACTCGGCGAGGACCAGACGCTTGGTGCGGTACTCGCCGAACTTGGCAATCTCGTTGTTCTTCAGACCGCCCGACGCCGACTGGAAGGACTCCAGGATGTACTCGGTGTCCTCGCGTGAGATGCCGTAGAGGTGGAAAAAGTACGCGTCCAGCTCGGCTCGCAGCTGGGCGCGGCGGTCCTCGTCCCACCGGAACGGCTCGCCCTCGTATCCCAGGTCCCGGGCGAGCGGCGTCATGTCGTGGGCAGTGTAGACAAGCTCAAGGACACGGGGAAGGAGGAAGGGCAGGTGGGGTTCGAGGGTGTTAGGAGTGGGAACGGGGAGCTGTTTCCAGATAAAGATCTTCATGTGGGCATCGCTAATGCGCTGACGGCTCACAAAATCGAAGACCAAGGACGACTGCGTGGCTAGGAGTGCAGCTACCAGTGTCGGAGAAACGCTGGGAAGCATGAGTGGGAACGTCTCGACGACGGCGGCCCGAGGGAGAAATGCTGGGATCGAGGTGCGTGTGTTAGTTGAAGAGGTGATGTCACACCACCCGCAGAGCCATTCGTAGGGCCAATTTTCCTCTGCGAGGCGCAGCTCAACACCCTTGATTCTGACGTCCTTGTTTTTGCGTCGGGTGGGGATTGTTCCGCTCTGTCGAATCCAGTTGAGCGGCATGGCTGCGCGAGCGGCATCTTGCAACTCTTCGGCGGTTAGATACTTAGGCTGGTTCTGACGATTAACGGCGGTCAGGCTTTTGATGACGTCGGCTGCGCGATGGTTGAAGAAGTCCACCATCTTTGCCTCGTATACCGGCAGCATTCGTTCCCCGTCGCGCTCGAAGATGTTACCTCGAAGCGTCCATCCTTCAGTCTCGAGGCTCTCGCGGCTGCGATAGAGGTCGGAGTCGTCAGTTGTGTTGAAAAGGTTTTTGAAGGTTAGGCCCCATGGATTACCGCGCTGGTTTCCTTCGTTCCACAGCACAGGTAGGCGTCGATACACGCGGGACGTGATATCTGAGTCGCGTTGAGTCCGAAATAGGGGAAGTGTGCCCGTGTTGGGGCTGATGAGAGCCAGATCATCGGAATTCAGAGCGAAAACCCGGTTCGGGTCTTCTATGTCTGTAATGTCTGAAAGGAAGAATCCAACGCGACTTGCGTCCGTACGCGCGGTTCGGCCGGTGAGGGAGAGCAGGCAAAACTTGTAACTGGCGTGCACACTCTCGAACCACTTGCCGCCCTTAAGTAGCGTAGGCGACTTGGGGCGGCGATTCTCGAAGTCGTAGAGCGAGGCCAGCGCGCCGCGCCGGGTGAAGTCCGCGAACAGATACTGGGAACCCGCACCCGTGGCGATCGCCGTTGGCAGGACCAAGCCGAACCTGCCCTCGGGAGCGACCACATTTGCCGCACGCTCGGCGAACAAGGTGTCCGTTTGTAGGGAATTGACACCCTTGACCGTCAACCCTTTCGCGCACAGCGGGAACACCCCAGAATCCCCCGCGAAGTGGAACGTCCCCTTAACCGCGCGCCGCGCCTCCCGGTACCGCTTCCCGGCCTCTGGGTTCTCATGTTCCCACTCGGCGATGCGAGTGCGGCGGGCCGTGCCGGAGATCTCCGCAATCTCGGGCGCGACAACGCTGAAGTACTTCTTGTCTTCGAAATCGACCTTGTCCCACGGCGGGTTGCCCACCACGCACGAAAACCCGCCGGCCCAACCGGTGCCCGGGTCGATCGCCTCAGACGCTTTCCCGGCCTCGGCCAGGGTGGGATCCTCCGGAACGTTGAAGACGTCGGGGAACTCTAGGTGCCAGTGGAAAAAGGCGTACTGCTCACGCAGGCGCGCGATCTCGTCGTGCACCGACTGCGGGGCGGCGTCTCCCTCCAGGTCTTCCAGGTCCCGGAACACCTTGTGGGTGATGGCCGACGGCGCGTCCTCACGCTTGACCCAGACGAACGCCGCGCACCAGGCGTCTGCCAGACGCAGGGCGTGCCGGTACTCGTCCGAAGCGGACCACTCCCGGTAGGCGGCCTCCTTGCGGCGGACGTCGGCGAGGCTGTCGTCCGGGGAGGCGGTGATCCGGCGCAGTCCGCGGGCGAAGGAGGCGTTGGCGACCTTCGTCTCCGTCTCGATCTCGAAGAGACTGCCCTGACCCTTGCGTTCCTCCGTGTTGCGGTTGAGTAGCTGCCGCGCCCAGGCCTCGTCGTCGCCTTCGGTCTTCTTGAACGCCTTGTCAGGGATGCCATCCCGCATCAGCGCAGGGGTCGCCCCGATCAGGCCGTTGCCGTGCTTGATGTGAGCGTCCAGGAAGCCGAGGGGCATGCCGGGTTCCATCGCCTCCAGCCACAGCGACACCTTGGCGAGTTCGACCGCCATCGGGTTGAGGTCCACGCCGTACACGCAGCGGGAGACGACCTCGTGGAGGGCGTGACGCACCGACTCGGTTGTGGGCTCAGGATTGCGGTCGCGGACGGCGGCGACGCGCTTGGCGATGCGGCGGGCGGCTGCCACAAGGAAGTGGCCCGATCCGCAGGCGGGGTCGCACACCGTGAGGGACAGCAGTTCCTCGACGATCGTGTCGGCGGGGTCCTGGTGACCCTCGGCGCTCGCGCGCCGGTCCCCGCGCTTGACGGCATCGTCTATCACCGGGTTCAGCGTCGAGTCGAGGAGAGTTTCGGTGAGCGCCGACGGCGTGTAGTAACTCCCAGTTTTCTTACGATCGTTGCCGATACGGTCGACCAGCTCGAAGGTGCGGTCGGCCGCGCTGTGCTTGGGCACCAGCTCCAGCAGGGCCTCGTACACCGACCCAAGCTCCTCGGCCCCCATGTGCTGGTAGTCGACGGGCCGCCAGCGAGCGGAACCTGCGTCGCGCACGCGGGCCAGGTGCTTGACCGCCTCGAAGAGGTGGCGGTTGGCCAGGTAGGCACCGCGCAGTGGTTCGTCGGCGGAAGTGTCGTTGAAGAGGCCTCCGAGTCCCTTCAAGCCCAGCTCCGGGCGACCTTCCTCGGAGCCCAGCGCCTCGATGAGTAGTTGCAGCGCGCGGTACTGATCGTCGTGGGCCGTGCCCAGACGCCGGAGAGCGTGGCGGCGCAGGCGCGCGGTTGAGAAGTAGCGGGTGAAACGCTCGCGGGTCACCTCGTCCGCCGCCGGGTCGAGGAGAGCGCCCCGGTCCTCGGCCACGAAGAGGAAGATCATGCGGTAGACGAGCCGGAGCAGGGCCGTCTGGAAGGCATGGACGTCCAGGTTCTCGCGCAGCTTGTGGTTCTGCGGGTGGCTCAGGAAACCGGTGCCGAGGACGGTCAGAGCGGCCTGGACGCCGTCACGAAAGTGGTCCAGCGCGCGGCTGCCGGATTCGATGGCGACTGTACGCCACCTTTCGAGCCAGCACCCGGAGGGCACCGGTCCCGCGAACCGCGACGCATGCAGCACGCAGTACAGCAGCACGAACTCGCTGAACAGCTCCCCGTCGAAGATCGCCTCGAGGTCGAACTCGACGTACGCCGCCGTGGCAAAGGACGACGAGTCCCGCAGCAGCCGCAGCCGGCGCCCGTTCGTGAGTACTGCCCAGAGGTGGGCCTCGGTCCGGTTCAGGCAGTCCTGGAGCATCGACTGCGCCGGCACCTGACCGGCCGCCGGACGCTTGTCCAACTCCTGGTTCCACGGCACCAGATGCACCAGCGCGGGCCCGTGCCGGTGGGACACCGGGAACCGCTTCTCGGGATCGGAGTCGGCAGGGATACCCCCCGCCCCGACCTCCGTCAGCGCCCCGAAGTCCAGCTTGCGGAACAGCTGGGCGAGCCAATCCGTGCCCGCCCGCCCCGTCGGGTCGGCGGACGGGGCGCCCGTGACCGGGTCCGAGGGCAGCGCGGCCCGCAGGTCACGCCAGAGCGGCTTGAGGTACTCCCAGGCGCGCTCCGCCTCGTCCCGGACAGGGACGGACGCGGGGAGGCCGTAGTCGGCGGGCTTGGTGCCCGGCAGGTTCCGCGCCTCGGCGATGCGCAGCAGCATGTCGGCGGGGAGGAGTCCGCCGACCGTGGTGACGGCGGTGAAGGCCAGGGCGGTGCGGGTGGCGGCGGCGGACATCAGGCTTCGGCTCCGGACACGGTAGAGGCGGCGGGGGCGGCGGGCGGCAGGTAGACGTAGACGCCGAGGACGTCGGCGGGCTCCTGCGGGACGACCTTCAGGCCGCGGACGATCTCCTCGTTGGCCTTGCGCACGCGGCGGTGCGAGGCGTCGAGTTCGGCGGCGAGGCTGGTGCCGTACTCGGTGAGGTGGTCGGCGAGGCCGGGCAGGCCGTCCAGCGCGCGGGTGATGGCCTTGCGGGCTGCCAGCTCGTGGGTGTTGTCGGTGGCTCGGGCGCCCAGGAGTGCGGTGGCCGCGTCGTCGTCCAGCCAGCGGGCGCGCTGCGGCAGGCCCTCGTAGGCGAGCAGGCGGGCGTCCTCGGCGACGAGCTGCCGCTCGCCCGTGCGGGACGGCAGGGTGAGGTGGAAGCGGTAGCGGACCAGGAGCAGCGTGGTGCGCACTCTCACCGTGTCCGTGGTCACCACACCGCAGCGGCGCGCCGGGCGCGGACCCAGCGCCTTCGCGTCCAGCGCCGAGTCCAGGACGTACGAGGCGACGGCCCCGATCGCCGGGTCGGTGCGGACCAGGGCGGCCTCGCCGCGCCCGATCGCCGGGGTCGTACGGAACGGGATCTCGCGGTCCTCCTCGACCAGCCGGTTGCCCAGCGTGGCCGCGAGCGCGTCGCGCAGGCCGGCCGGGGTGCCGCCGACCTGCGCGGTGAAGTCGCCGCTGCCGTCCCGCGGCTCGCGCACGAGCGCCTCCAGGTTCCGCAGCGCCTCCAGCGTGAACTCCCGCACCTCCTCCGCCCCGCCGAGCGCGGCCCGTACGGCGGCGACCTCGCGGGCCACCTCCTCCGGGTGGATGGCACGCTGCGCGTACTTGGAACGGGAGGTCTTCTCCCGCTCGGCGGCCGAGCTCCACTCCCGCTCGATGCGGTCGAAGGACTCCTGGTGGCCGTCCATCTCGAACAGGCTCTCCTGGCTGCCCTGCCGGCCGTGCAGCAGCAGCCACTCCACCACCGCGTCCGTGACGCCGGAGGCGGTCTCGTCGGGGACGGAGACGGAGATGCCGAGGTCCTTCTTGATCTGGCGGTGCTTCTTGAACAGCACCTCCAGGACCTTGCCGTCGATCCCGTTGTCCTCGCCGTACATGGTGATGACGCGGACCTGGTCGCGCTTCTGGCCGTAGCGGTCGACGCGGCCCTCGCGCTGGTCGTGGCGGGTCGGGTTCCAGGCCAGGTCGTAGTGGACGACGGCGTCGAAGTGGTGCTGGAGGTTGACGCCCTCGGAGAGGCAGTCGGTGGCGATCAGCACGCGCCGCACGGCCGGGTCGTCGCCCGCCTCGGCGGCCTCGGCGGCGAGCTGCTCGATCCGCTCCAGGCGCTGCTGCGGGGAGAGCGTGCCGGTCACGGCGGCGATCTTCGTCTTCTTGCCGAGCTTGCCGTCCAGCTGCTCGGCGAGATAGTCGGCGGTGGGGATGTAGCGGCAGAAGACGATGGGGTGGTAGCCCTCGTTGATCAGGTCCTTCAGGTGCTTGGTCAGCGCCTTCAGCTTGGCATCACCCGCCGGGCCCATCAACTCCTCGGCGCGTCCGGCGAGTTCCAGCAGGCGCGCGCCCGCGTCCTCGGACTCGGCGGCGCCGGGCGCGACGTCCATGCCCTCCAGGCGGTCGTTCTCCGCGGAGTCGGCGGCCACCGGGGAGCCGAGGACGTCCGCCTCGTGCGCGGTGCGGGCGGTGGCGGACTCGGAGCGGGTCTTCAAGGTCTGCGCGGCGGCGGCCGGGGAGGACACCATCGAGCGCAGCAGGGCGATCACCGACCACCAGGCGATCCGGGCCTCCCGCTTGCCCTGCTCACCGGCCGCGTGGACGCGGTCCGCGGCGTAGGCGATAGCGTCGTCGAGGAGCGCACGGTAGGCGGGCGTCAGCTTGTACGGCTCGTCCTTCGTCCAGCGGTCGGAGGGGAACGCGGTCCGCTCGATCAAGGAGTCGTCGGTGAGGCCGTCCTCCTTGGTGAGGTAGGTGCGGACGTCGGCGCGCTTGCGGGCCACGAAGTGCTCGGCGAGTTTCGCGCGGCCCGCCGGCGTCTCCAGGTCCAGCGTCGCCAGCTCGGGCCGCACCAGGCCGAGCAGGTTACGGAAGGCGGACTCCTTGCCGGAGTGCGGGGTCGCCGTCAGCAGCAGCAGATGCCGGTCGGCGTCGGCGGACACCTTCCGCAGCAGCTCGTAACGGAGCTGGTTCGTCGCGGAGGACGCGCCGCCCTGCGTGGCGTCGTCGGCGGCCACACAGGTGTGCGCCTCGTCGACGATCACCAGGTCGGGGCAGTGCTTGACGAAGTCCTCGCGGTGCCGGGTCGACTTGATGAAGTCCGTCGAGATGATCGTGAACGGGTGCTTGTCGAACAGCGACTGCCCCAGCTCCAGGTTCCGCTCCAGACGCGACACCGTGGACGCCAGCACCAGTTCGGCGTCGATGCCGAACTTCTCCCGCAGTTCCGCCTGCCACTGCTCGGCCAGCGCGGGGGAGCACAGCACCGCCAGCCGGGTCGCCTCGCCCTGTGCCAGCAGCTCCTTGGCGATCAGGCCCGCCTCGACCGTCTTGCCGATACCGACGTCGTCCGAGATCAGCAGGCGCACCGTGCGCTGCCGCAGCGCCATCAGCAGCGGCACCAGCTGGTAGGCGCGCGGCTCCACGGCGATCGACGCCAGCGAGCGGAACGGGCCCGCGCCCGACCGGAACCCGATGCGCAGCGCCGTGCGCAGCAGACCGGCCGCGCGCTGGTCGCCCAGGTCGTCCGGGCTCGGCGCGGCGAACTCGGCGGGCCGCACCTCCTCGAACGAGGGGAACACGGCCGCGATGTCGTCCTCGCTCCCGCCCAGCGGGCGCAGCACCAGCATGTCGGGGGCGCTCTCGGGCAGCACCACCCATTCCCGGCCACGGGCGGCGACCAGCGAGCCGGCTGTGTACGTGGGGCTCATGGGATGTCTCAGTTCCTCAAAGGTCGATACGTCGGTGAGTCGATGCCGTGCGGGGCGGTTCAGCGCAGATGGAAGTAGGCGGCGTGGTGCTCGACGACGGCGTCCCAGTCCGCGTCCGCCGGGAAGCGCACCACGTCCCAGCCGGCCTCCTCCAGGCGGTAGCCGGCGTCCACGTCACGCGTGGAGTCGGCCGGCCGGCCCGAAGTGTCGACGAACACGGCGAGGTGGACGCCGTCCAGGCGGAACACCAGGTCGGGCCGGGCCGCCGCCGCACCGACGAACACGTCCACCTCGTCCGGCAGCCGATAGCCCTTCGCCTTCAGCCAGCCCACCAGATCGCCCTGCGCGACGAGCGCCGCCAGATCCGACTCCAGCGGGGTCGGCACGGACACGGGGGAGGCCTCGGCAGGGGCGGGAGCGTCCCCGGCCGCCGTGCGGTCGCCGCCCGCGGCGGCGGCAGCCGCCGCCGGGACCAGCCTGCGGAACGCCTCGCTGCGCGACTCGCCACGGTCCTCCCGCTCGGTGCGGGCACCGGCCAGACGCAACAGCAACGGGCGCGCGGTGTGCCGGCTCAGCTGGCGGTGGTGCCCCTGGTTGGCGTACGTCAGCAGGCAGGTGTAGCAGCCGCGGGCGCACTTCTCGTGGTCCGACGGCCCGCCCAGGTCCTCGCCCGTGTCCGGGTCGAAGTGGCAGATCTCCAGCGCGGTCCGGGCGGCCTTCGCGAGCGCGTCCTTCTCGTGCTGGATCCGGCGCAGCACCCCCGCACCGCCCTCCGCGGCCTCGGTGAACAGCATGCGGCGGCGCGGCCCGTCGTCCGGGGGCAGCAGCTCCGCCGTCAGCTCGGAGTCCTCCAGCTCGAACGCCGCCTCGATGCCCCGCTCCAGCGCGTACAGGAACGACAGCGCCACCGGCTCCGGCTGCGGCTCGTCCAGCGTCACCACCAGAATGTTGCGGCGGTCCTCGACGTACGGCAGCACCCGCTTCTTGCGGCGCTTCTCGTTGCCGTCCTCGTCGACCACCGGCATGCCGGTGCCCTCGATGGCGTCGGCGGCGGCCCGGTCGTTCAGCCAGCGGCCGTCGCCCAGGTCCAGCCAGTAACCGTCCGGCTCGCCCTCCTTGTCGCGGACCCGGCCCAGGTTGGTGATGCGGACGGTCGCCGAGTCGCCGTAGTCCAGGTCGAGGACGGGCGTGCCGTCCCCGTCGCTGACGTGGGAGGTGAGACGGCCCTTGCGGGCGCCGTGATCCTGGAACGCGTACGACGTCTCCAGGCGGAACCCGGCCCTGCGCCGCTCCTCCTCGTCGGAGGAGATCCGCTCGCGCGGGGTGGTGTACACGGTGTGCAGCTGGAGCAGGCCCGTGCGCTTGCCGCGCAGTGGCTCGCCGCACATCGCGCACAGGTCCGAGCCCGCCCTGACGTCGTGGTGGTAGCCGCAGCCGTCGCAGCGGCGGGCCTCCGCCGTCGCCAGGTCGCCCGAGGCGTCCGGCGGCAGCTGCACCCGCGTCACCTGGTAGCGGGCGCCCTCGTGGTAGATGAGCGCGCCGGGACCGAACTCGCGGATCGCGAGGAACCGGGGCCGCTGGAGGTAGTCGCCGTCGGCGTTGCGGCGGTTGCCGGACCGCGGGATGTACGCGGCCAGCGGCAGGCGCGGGAAGCTGTAGCCGGGCAGGAACCCCTCGGACGCCAGGTAGCGGTACGGGTTGAAGTCGCTCATCACCGACTTGCTGTCGGTCGAGCGGTTCAGCAGCAGGTTCGTCTGCGTCTCCGCCTCCCGGCGGCGGGTGCGCGCCCGCGCCTGCTCACCGGGGGACAGGGTGTGGTCCACGACCCGCTTGTTCTGCTCGTACTGGTCGATGACCGCCGCCCGGAACAGGTCCCGCCACCGGTCGAACGCCGCGTCGAACTTCGCCGGGGCCCGCTCGATCCGGTCCTCGATCCACTCGTCGTACCACCAGGTCGTCGCCTCGAAGTCCGCGATCAGCGGAGCGAGGACCGTACGGGCGGCGGCGACCGCACGCCGGCGCGCGTCCTCGTCCAGGGACAGGTCCCGGATCCGGTCGAGCAGCGGCAGCGGCATGTGCGGGTCGGGGCGGTCGCCGCCGTCCGGGTCGTAGGCGACGTCGATGACGTCCGGGATCGCGGCGCCGAGCTTCATCTCGGTCTCCGCCAGCCAGATGCCCTGGATGTGCGAACGGACCAGGTCCTCGTTGGCGAGGTCCAGACGCGGCGGGGCCACCTGCCCCGACACCATGTCCTGGGACCGCCGGAAGTAGTACTGGTCGTGGCTGTTGCCCGTCGCGCAGTACGTGGTCACCAGCGCGGGCTGGCCGGAGCGGCCCGCCCGGCCCGAGCGCTGCGCGTAGTTCGCCGGGGTCGGCGGCACGTTGCGCATCATCACCGCGTTGAGCGAGGAGATGTCCACGCCCAGCTCCATCGTCGGCGAGCAGTACAGCAGCGGCAGTTCGGCGTCACGGAACTGCCGCTCGCGCTCCAGCCGGTCCTCCGGCGTGACCTGCGCGGTGTGCTCCCGCGCGAACAGTCCCGCCAGCTCGGACGCCGCCGTGCGGTACAGGTCGCGGAAGAACGGGTTGACGCGGGGTCCCTCGCCGCTGCTGTAGGTGCGCGCCAGCGGGTCGACCGCGCCGCGCTCCCCGTCACCCGCCCGCCAGACCAGCGCCGCCGCCGACACCCGGTAGCCGGTCCGCTTCTCCGACGCGCGGCGGCGGAAGGCAGGCCCCGAACGCTCGGGGGCCGCCTCCACCTCACGCACCAGGTCCGCGTCCCGCAACACCGTCAACAGGTTCTCGATGACGCCCTGCACGTCGTCCAGGGAGACGGACGGCTCCCGCAGGGCGGGCATGTTCCGCCGCAGATACTTGCCGAACTTGCCGCGCGCCGACAGGAACAGCGCGGAGCGCTCCATGCCCGGCCGCGAGCCGTACGGGTAGGCGGTGCCCACGGTCGGCTGGTCCGAGTCGCTCAGCACCCACGGCCCCGTCAGCCGCTCCTCGCTCGCCCGCTGCAACGTGTCGAAGTCGTCGCGGAAGTACTGCACGTCGATGGCAAGTTCACGCCGCAGGTAGTCGAGCAGCGTGCGGCTGATCTCCTCGCGCAGGGGCGCGTCGGCGTCACGCAGCACCGCGTGCGCGGACTGCCAGCGGTCCTGCTGGGCGGCGACCCAGGCCAGGTCCTCGTAGTCGATCCGCAGCAGACCCGTCTGCTCCAGGTTCGGCATCGTGATCCGCCAGCCGCGCTCCAGGTCCCGGTACAGGCGGTACCCGACGACCTCCCGGAACACCTTCGTCGACCGCTTCTCCATCGACGGCGGCAGGTTGGCGCCCGCCGCGTAGTCGCGGGGCGTCAGACCCATCACCTCGGTGACGGCCTCCGCGAGGTCGTCGTGGCGCAGCCCGTCCTCACCCGCCTGCACCGCCGCCTGGTACAGCGCCCCGCGCAACTGCGTCACCTGGGCGAAGTCGTTGAAGTGCCCTGCCTGGAGGGACGCGTCCTGCCGGTTGTCGACGAACGTGAGCAGCTTGCGCGCCTCCTTGCCCAGGCTCTCCTCCGGCACCGCCCGCAGAGACTTCACGATCGACGCGGAGATCAGCGACGTCGCCGACGACCGCCCCTCCTGGTCCAGCGTGGCCAGCTTCGCGAAGTCCCGGCCGCGCGTCTGCTCGTAACTGACCTGGCAGTGCACGCAGAACAGGAACGGCGCCGGCACGAACGCCGCCACCAGGCCCTCGCCCTCGCCCGACTCGTTGCCGTGCGCGTCCACGACGACCCGCTTCGGCACGCGCGGACGGTACGACTTCTTCACGGTCGTCCCGCCGTTCGCGTCCGGCTCCAGCCACGACTCCGGCAGCCGGCGGTCGTCCACCGCCTTCTGCGGATCGGCCGGCCACTCGTAGTCCTGCCCCGGCATGCCCAGATACAGGTAGCCCTCGCCCTCACGGCCCCCGGACGCGGAGGTGTCCCGGCGCGGCTCGTACCGGAAGGCGCCGCCCTCCTCGGTGCGCCACACCGTCAGATACTCCTGCCCGCACTCACGGCAGAACGCCAGCGGGAACAGCGGCTTGCCGCCGCTGTCCGGCTGCTCCAGCTGATAGGTGCGGGTCAGCGGCCGGGTGAGCGGATCCTCCAGCGTCGTGTAGACGGTGTCGCCCTTGGACAGGAACTGGTGCAGCCGGAACGCGAACAACGGCCGCTCCGTCACCGGGTGCTTGGCCTGCGCGCCCGCCTCCAGCGTCGTCCGGATCGCCTCGCGCACGGTCTCCTCGGCGACCCCCGACACGGCGGACAGCTCCGCCGCCGCCTCCTCCACGGTCGCCGGGGCACGGCGGCGCAGCCGGCCCGTGCCCTCCTCCCGCTCCAGACCGAACCGCGACTCCACCCAGCGCGCCAGGGAGTCCTTCGTCAGCGCCTCGTACGACCGGGGCGCCGAGGGCACCCGCAGCCGCTCGGCGGGCACCGACTCCGGAGCCTCCTCCGTCGCCCGGACCAGGGTCTCGCCGATGACCCGCTCCGGCAGCACCGTCGTGCCGAACAGCCGCCCGGCGACCTTCGCCACCTCACGCCGCTGGTCGTCCCACGTGCCCTCGGTGGACATCGTCGCCGAGGTGCCGATGCACTGGAGGGACTCCGACGCCCGGCACGCCTCACGCACCCGGCGGATCAGGAACGCCACGTCGGCGCCCTGCCGGCCCCGGTAGGTGTGCAGCTCGTCGAAGACCAGGAACCGCAGCCCCTCCGCCATGCGGATCAGGCTGGACCGGTCGTCCGGCCGGGTCAGCATCAGCTCCAGCATCACGTAGTTGGTCAGCAGGATGTCCGGCGGGTTCTTGCGCAGCTCACGGCGCTCCTCGCTGGACTCCTGACCGGTGTACCGGGCGAAGGTGACCGGCTCGCGGCCCTTCCCGAAGCCGTGGCGCAGATACTTCTCCAGCTCCCCGAGCTGCGAGTTCGCCAGCGCGTTCATCGGGTAGACGACGATCGCCCGCACCCTGCGCTCGGCGTTGGGCCCCGCCGCCTCGCGCTCCTTCAAGACCCGGTCCACGATCGGCACGATGTACGACAGCGACTTGCCGGAACCGGTGCCGGTGGTCAGCACGTACGAGTCGCCCGCCTGCGCGGCCTCGATCGCCTGCCGCTGGTGCAGATGGAAGGTCAGCGGCCGGCCGTCCGGACGCGACGACGTCTCCTTCTTCCCCGCCTGGAAGATCTCCGCGCACCTCGGGTGCAGGACGCCGTCCCGCACCAGGTCGGTGACCTGGCCGCCGTCGGCGAAGAACGGGTTCAGCGACAGCCACGGGTCCGGCCACTGTGACTTCGCCTTCAGGTCGTCCGCGACGAAGCCCTCGATCCGGGCGTCGCGGATCACCGTGCCGCTGCGGGTGAAGCTCTCGTACTCGCCGATCAGGTCGGCGTGGATGCCGAAGACGTCCATCGCCTCCGGCAGCCGCGGCTGCCTGCGCGGCGCGGGCGCGGGCACGGCGGGGGCCCGCTCGGGAAGCAGGGCGCGCAGCCGCGCCACCGGGTCCATCTCCTGCCAGTGCGGGGCGAGCAGGGCGGCCGTGGGGTCCGGCGCGAGGGCGAGCGGCACCAGGGCCTCACGGACCAGGGCGGCGTTCTCCGGCCGCAGTTCGGCGTCCTTCTCCAGCAGACGCTCCACCAGCCGCACCAGCCCTGCGGGCAGGTCCGGGCGCACCAGCGTCAACTGGGGCGGCCGCTCGCGCAGATGCTGCTCGGAGATCTCGTAGTGGGTCCGGCCGGAGAACGGCGGGCGTCCTATGAGCAGTTCGTACAGGATGCAGCCGAGCGCGTAGAGGTCGGCCGGGGCGGAGACCTGCTCGGCACGGAACTGCTCGGGCGCCATGTACCGGGCCGTGCCCAGGCTGACGCCCGTGCTGGTGAGCCGCGTCTGGTCGGGGTCGTCGACGATCGAGCCCATGCCGAAGTCGAGGATCTTGACCGTGCCGTCACCGGTCAGCATCACGTTGGCCGGCTTCAGGTCGCGGTGCACGACCCCGGCGGTGTGCGCCGCCGTCAGCCCGGACGCGATCTGCGCGCCGATGGCCGCGACCCAGGAGACCGGCAGCTGGGGCTCCTCGTCGATGAGGTCCGCGAGCGGACTGCCGTCCAGCAGCTCCATCGCCAGGTACGGCAGACCGCCGCCGTCCGCCGAGTCGTCCACGCCGCCGTCGATCAGCAGCGTGAGGTTCGGGTGCCCCTGGGAGAGCATGCGCATGATGCGCACCTCCCGGCGGAACCGGGCGGTCTCCTTGCCGGACCCGGAGGTGTCGATCGCGCCTCCGGTCCGGCTGCGCAGCAGGGTCTTGACGGCGACCTGCCGGTGCGGGGAGTCCGGGGCGGCCTCGAGGTCCTCCGCCCGGTGCACCTCGCCCATGTTTCCGCGTCCGACGACGCCCGTGATGCGGAAACGTCCGCCGACAGTCCCCAACCCCACTTACCCCTCCCCATGACGCCCGTCTCGTGCAAGATGGGTACATCTTGCAGGGAGCGTACACCTTAGCCCGTACGGGCGGCGGCGTCTATGTGTTGAGGGTGTCAACGTGCTTTTTGGGTGTGAACGGTAGAGGTGCGGGTGGCGTCACTCCCCGAGCGACGCCACCGCCTCCTCGTAACCCCCCGTCGGCGGCGCCGTGTCCGGCCCGTACACGAGGTTGAGCACACCCGTGCTGAACGTCTCCGACTTCAGCAGCTTCAGCGGGATGGACGGCTCGCCCTCGTCGAACAGTCGCATGCCCTTGCGCACGGCGATCGGGTGGACGATGAGCTGCAGCTCGTCGAGCAGCCCGGCGGCGAGCAGCTGCCGGATGATCGAGATCGAGCCGCTCAGCCCGATGTCGCCCCCGGGCTCCTGCTTGAGCGCGGCGGCCACCTCGGCCACGTCGCCCCGCGCCTGCTCGGAGTTGCGCCACTGGAAGTCCAGCGGACTGCGGGAGAACACGATCTTCCGCATGTCGCCGAGCTGCTTGGCGAAGCCCGCGTCCTCCGCGCCCGCCGTCTCGCGTTCCGGCCAGGCGCCGGCGAAGCTGTCGTACGTCACGCGGCCGAAAAGCATGGTGTCGGCGTTGCTCAGGCCCGCGCCCACGGCCGCGCCCATCTCCTCGTTGAAGTACGGGAAGTGCCACTGGTCGGGCGCCTCGACGACGCCGTCGAGCGAGATGAACACGCTGGCCACGATCTTGCGGGACATGGGGTCCTCCTGGGGTGTCGGTCCGTGTACGGGTTACGACCGTGGCAGCCGCCGGAACTCATCGGCGGGACGGCACGCGAGGAACCCCTCCGGACGGCCGCCCCGCCCCGCCCGTCCGGCGCCGGTCCGTGACGCTGCCCAGCCAGCCCAGCAGGAACCCGGCCGGTGTCGTCACCAGCCCCGCGATCGTCACGTCCCACAGCCGGAAGTCGTGCTCCGGCCAGATCGCCCCGGGGACGCCGGACGCGTACGGCGACACCGCGAGCGCCACGACGGTCACCACCGTCGCGCCCCACAGGCACCACAGCGCGCCGCGTGCGGTGAACCCGGGCCAGTACAGCGCGTACAGCAGGACGGGCGCGAGGGCGGCGCCGCACAGGCCCAGCCAGAGCGTCGAGACGACCACCAGGTTCCAGTCGGCGCAGACGACGGCCACGGCCGCGGCGGCCAGCCCGGTCAGCGCGGCGGACCAGCGTGACGCGGTGCCGTCCACGCGTTCCTTGCGGCGGTTGCCGGAGGCGGCCAGCACATCCCGTCCCAAGGTGATCCCGGCGGCGAGGGTGACGTCCACGACGGCGGCCAGCGCGGTGAGGAAGAGGGCGCAGGCGAGGGCCGCGACCAGGAGGCCGCCGCCGTCCAGCGCCCGCCCCAGCAGCAGCGGCGTGAACACCTGCGCCGACGGACCGGCCTCCCGCAGCACCCCGCCGGCCAGCGCCGCCGCCCCGACACCGACGACGGCGAGAGCCCCGTACAGCACGACGAGCTCGCCGAGCATCCAGCGGCCGACGGTACGGGCCCCGCGCGGGCTCTTGGTCGCGATGGCCCGCATCAGCACGGCGGGCATGGCGAGCGTGGCCATCGTCATGCCGAGGATCTGCCCGACCCGGTTCACCGCCCCGACCCACCCGTCACCCGTGTAGCCGCCGGGCCGCAGGAACGCCTCACCTGTCCCCGAGCCGAGGGCGGCAGCGTCCAGCAGCCGGCCGAGATCCCAGCCGAAGCGGTGCAGGACGAGGCCGGCGGCGACCACCAGCACGGGCAGCGCGACGGCCGACTTGGCGATCATCACCACACCCGTGCCCCGGATGCCGCCGCTGACGGCCAGCGCGGTCATCACCACGCCGATGACGACGATGCACCCGGTCCGCGCCCCCGGCTGCCCTAGCACGGCGGCGGCCACGTTCCCGACCACCACCAACTGCACGACCAGCAAAGGGAAACAGACCAGCAGCGTCACCACACCCCACGTCACCCGCACGGCCGACCCGCCGCTGCCGCGCGCGTCCAGCAGATCGGGCGCGGTCAGCGAGGCGTGCGCCCGCAGCGGCTCGATGACGAGCACGAGGAAGAGGAGCACCCCGACCAGGCTGCCCAGCATCACGCCGAGCCCGTCGAACCCGGTCGTGGCGACCATGCCCACCAGCACGGTGACCGTCGCCACGGTCGTGGTGTCACCGCCCATCGCGACGCCCTGCTGCCAGGAGCGCAGCCGCCGGCTGTCGGACCGTACGAGAGCGCGGTCGTCCTCGTCGGCGCCGGTGATGACGCAGAGCATCAGACAGATGACCACGAAGACGGAGAACACGGCGAAGACGAGGGAGCGGGAGGAGGAGTCGAGCAGCTCGGTCACGACCACCTCCGGTGCTCGGCGCCGGCCGCCGCGGCCCGGTCGACCCGCCGCCCGTACGCGACGACCCCGTGCACCCCGACCCCGAGCGGCACCAGGGCCAGCACGGCCCCGAGGCTCACGGTCCCGGCGACCGGCGTGCCGTACACGCCGGGCACGAGCGCGGCGGCCGTCACGTAGACCGACCACACGACGGCGATCCGGGCCCCGATCCGCAGCCCAACGCTCAGGCGCGCCGCCGCCTCCTCGGCGTCGTCACGCTCGTGTTCGGCGACAGGCCGCGCGTGGGCCGTCGTCCGCGGGTCGGGGTGGTGGTACGGCGGCGGCCCGGACCAGGGCTGCTGTCCGAAGGACATGGGGTGGCTCCGCTCATGCTGCTCGGGCACCCCGACAGGGGTGCGGGCACGGTGTGGGGGTGGGCGCCGGAGTCAACCAGACCCGCACCATGCCCGGAGCGCCCCGGACGCCATGTTGTTCCGGCACCCAACGGGAGGCGGGGCGGACAGTGCACGGGCACTGCGGGGAGGGGGTACTTCGCGCGCGTGCGTCACTGGGCGGGAGGCCGTTTCAACTCGACGCCCGCAGCGGGTACTTACTCAGGCCGCGATGAGTACCTGCGCTCATTGTCCGCCGTTGCCTCTCCCGGCGAGGATCGAGGGCAAGGAAGGGCGGCCGAGGAGAGCCGCCCCATTCAGTTGAAGACGTGGGGGAGTTTGTGATGTCGCCTCGTGTGACTCTGTCCGTTGCCGCAGGTGCCCTGGTCCTCGCCGCCGGCGCCGGAGCCTTCGCTCTCGCCTACGCGGACGAGCAGCCGCCGGCCCTCAGCGACAGCGCCGCGCGGTACACCGCTCCGCGCGCCGACCGCGACGGCTCGCTCACGTTCACCACCGACGTCACCGCGTCCTCGGGCGTCAAGAGCGTCAAGGTTCTGGCCTGGCCCGAGAACTCCTCCCTCGCAGAGCAGAAGCCGACCGCGAAGGACATGGCCGCGGCGGAATCCGCCACCTGCGAGCCCTCCGGCCACGACACCGCCCGCTGCACCTACACCGTTCCGGTCACGGCCACCGACGCCGACGCGTCGCCGGGAGGCCCGTGGCACATCGCGGTCCTGGCCACCGCGGACGACGGCTCCAGCACCCTGGACCCGGAGGCGGCCGGCTTCACCGTCGAGTAGGGCGGTTACGGCGGTCACGGCCGGGTGAGCATCGTCCCGTGCCCGTTGCCGAGGGCGTACGGGACGCCGTCGAGCGCGGCGACGAAGAGCGTGTCCGGTGTGAGCGGGGCGTCGATGCGGGGGACCGCGGGGTCGACCCCCCGCGCCTCGAAGCTGAGGCGGTGTGCGCCGAGGCGTCCGATCTCCTCGACGGCTGCGCGGCGGGCCGGCTCGTCCAGGTAGGCGAGCGTGGCGCAATGCGTGACCACGAGCGTGGCGTCGCGCGGTGCGCCGGCGGCCAGCCGCGCCAGGTCGGCGGTCATCAGATCACCGGCCGTGACGCGTACCCCTTCCTCGGCCACGAGGGCGGCCGCCGCGGTGAGACGCGCACGCCGCGTCTCGTGCTCGGGCCAGACGAGGGTACGGAGCCAGGCGAGGCTGTCGGGGTCGGCGGGGTCCAGCGGATGCAGGTCGAGGCCCGCACGCCAGACGATGTCGGGCACGGCGGTGGGCGGGGCGAGCGCGGGCCCGAGGCGAATGTCGAGGGTCACGGGCCCGGCGGGCCCGCTCACCGGCCTGGCGGCCCTGTTCACCGGCTCGGCTCCGTTCGTCGGTCCTGCGCCCCCGGTCACCAGTCCGGCTCCGCCCGCCGGCCCGCCGACTCCACTCACCGCTTCACAACGAGCCTCCCCATTGAACTCGTAGGAGTACCGCTCCGGAATCAAGCACAGCCCGGCGGACGCGCCGATCTCCAGCAGGGCGACGGGGCCCTCGACGCGCTGGAGCCCCAGCAGGAGCGCTCCGCAGCGGGCGGGCTCGTTGGTCTGCGTCGCCCGCGTCCGGACGGTGGCCGCGAACGCCACCCACCGCGTGGCGAACAGTTCGCGCAGGGAGTCCGCGTCCCCTGGCCGCGCTCCATGCCACCGCGCCGCCGCGAAGACCAAGTTGGGCTGCTGCTTGCCGGGCGGAAGGGAAGCCAGCGGCGCGAGCAGCGCGGGGTCGTCGGCGACCGCCTCGGCCCAGCGCCGCAGGGTGGGTGACGTACCGGCGGCCTGGTGGACGGCGAAGGCGCGGTACCGCTCGGCCAGGGCGTGCAGGTCCGGGCGGAAGTGGCATCCAGTGGTGTCGTTCATGACGGGGAGCCTGCGGGACGCCCTGGGCCCGGGTCGACGTTGACCGAGTCAACATGGGCGGCTCAGGCCAGGGCGCGGGGCCGCAGGCGCAGCCCGTTCGGGTATTCCTCCAGGGCGTGAGCCATGAGACCCGGGATGCGGGCGAGGGTGAAGACGACCTCGCCGGCGTCGATGGGCAGATCCGCCGCGACCGTCAGAGCGGCCAGGGCGGCGTCGACGTTCGGGTGGACGCTGTGCTCGCGCGCCACCCGTACCGCGAGGTCGTCGACGGCGTCGGCGACGTCCGGGGAGACGTCGGCGACCCGGTCGAGGAGCACGGCGACACGGGGATCGGGTCCGACGTACACCTTGTGCCCGAACCCCGGAACCGGCGCGTCGGGCACGGTGCGCGTGGCGATCCACGCGCGCAGGGCCGTCGTGGCGGCGCGGCTCGCACCCGCCTGCGCGCGGCCGCTCATCGCGGCGAGTCCGGTGAGGAGCACCATCCACGGGTCGGCGCCGACGCCCGCCGCGGTGCGTGCGGCCAGTGTCGAGGCGGTGAGCTCGTGGTCCACCAGCACGGTCAGCGCCCCGTCGAGGGCGCGGCCGACGCCGGCGAGCCGGGCGTCGTCGACGGGCCCGGGCGCCCAGGCACGGGCGAGCCGCTCGGCGACGGTGCCGTCGCGCAGACCGGTCAGCGCCGTGGTCGACGCGGCGACGGCGGTGACCGCGACCTCCCGGCAGTGCCCGGGTTCGAGGCACGTACGCTCCGGGTCCCGCGCGGCCGACCGCATCACCGTCCAGCGCACGACGTCGGCGCCGGCCGGATCACCGGGCACGGTCCCTTCGGCCTCCGTGCTCCACGTCGCGTCGGCGTCGGACATGCCGAGCACATGGCACGCCGTCCGCTCGAACCCCCATGCCGCGCAGTCCGCCACGTCCACCCCGCGGAAGGCGAGGCGTCCGGACGCGTCCAGCTGCGTGACCTCGGACTCGATCAGCGGCAGCGCGCCCGCCCGAGGCCGGCTCCGGGAGCGGGCCAGCGCCAGCACGTCGTCCCGCCGGAACCGCGACACCCGCTGTCCCTCCGGCCCCGTCGCCACCTCCCGCGCGATCACCCCGCGCGACACGTAGGCGTACAGCGTGGACAGCCGCACCCCCAGAGCCTCGGCGGCCTGCTCCGACGTCATCCATGATGCGCGCACCGGACGATCATGCCTTCCGATGCGCCGGCACGGCCCACAGGCATCAAACACTTCCGCATCCTCGGATCGCCGATCAGTGGCTCAAGCGGCCCTGAATGCGGACGCCGGCTCCTGCCACGGTGGGAGGCAACGACACACCCACGAGGAGCCGACATGCCACGCAAGCCCATCGACATCACCGTCCCCGACCTGTCCGGCCGGCGCGCCGTCGTCACCGGAGCGAGCGACGGCATGGGGCTGGAGCTGGCGGCGCGACTCGCGGCGGCCGGCGCCGAGGTCGTCATGCCCGTCCGCAACCCGCGCAAGGGAGAGGCGGCGATCGCCACGATCCGTGAGGGGAATCCGACTGCCGACGTGTCGCTGCGCGAGCTCGACCTGTCCTCGCTCAGCTCCGTCGCGGCGCTCGGCAAGACGCTGGCGGACGAGGGGCAGCCGATCCACATCCTCGTCAACAACGCCGGCGTCATGACCCCGCCCGACCGGCAGACGACCGCCGACGGCTTCGAGCTCCAGTTCGGCACGAACCACCTCGGCCATGTCGCCCTCGTCGCCCACCTGCTGCCCCTGCTGCGGGCCGGCGGTGCGCGGGTGACCTCACAGAGCAGCGTCGCCGCGCGCAGCGGCACCATCAACTGGGACGATCTGAACTACGAACGCTCCTACGACGGCATGCGCGCCTACCGTCAGTCGAAGATCGCGTTCGCCCTGTTCGGGCTCGAACTCGACCGGCGCAGCCGTGCCCACGGCTGGGGCATCACCAGCAACATCGCGCATCCCGGCGTCGCCCCGACGAGCCTGCTGGCCGCCCGCCCGGAGGTCGGCCGCGGCAGCGACACCGCGGCCTTGCGCGTGATCAAGGCCCTCTCCCGGCGCGGCATCCTCCTCGGCACCCCGCGGACCGCGATGCTCCCCGCCCTGTACGCCGCCACCTCGCCGGACGTCCGGGGCGAGCTGTTCTACGGGCCCCAGGGCCCTGGCAACCTCGGCGGAGCCCCGGGGCAGCAGGCGCTGTGGCGTCCCCTGCGCAGCGCCGAGGAGGCCGCCCGCGTCTGGCGGATCTCCCAGGAGCTCGCCGAGGTCCGCTTCCCCGGCAGCTGACGCCGACCTTCACCGACGCTCACCGCACGGCGAGGCCGTACGGGGGGACCCGTGAGCGAGGCCGTACGGGGGCGTAAGGGGGGATCGGCAGGCCGTGGATACGCGCGTCCACGGGCGGTAGAAGTGAACCAGCACGGAAGGAGGTGCGGCATGGAGATCGACCGAAGCGGACTGGCGGAGTTCCTCCGCAGCCGCCGCGCGGCGCTGCAACCCGAGGACGTCGGCCTGCCGCGCGGCCGACGCCGCCGGACCAGCGGGCTGCGGCGGGAGGAAGCCGCCCTGCTGTGCAGCATGTCGACCGACTACTACGCGCGTCTCGAGAGGGAGCGCGGCCCGCGGCCGTCCGAACAGATGATCGCCTCCATCGCGCAGGGGCTCCACCTCTCCCTCGACGAGCGCGACCACCTGTTCCGTCTCGCCGGCCACCACCCACCCGCGCGCGGCCCGGCCAGCGAACACATCAGCCCCGGTCTGCTGCGCATCCTCGACCGCCTTCAGGACACCCCCGCCGAGATCGTCACCGAGCTCGGCGAAACCCTGCGGCAGACCCCGCTCGGCGTCGCCCTCACCGGTGACCTGACCGTCTACCAGGGCCCGGCCCGCAGCCTCGGCTACCGTTGGTTCACCGACCCCGCCACCCGCCGGCTCTACGCCGACGACGAACACGCCTTCCTCAGCCGCCTGTTCGCCTCCGGCCTGCGTTCCCTGGTCGCCCAGCGGGGCCCCGGCTCCCGGGCGGCCCACCTCGCCGACCTGCTCCTGGCGCAGAGCGAGGAGTTCACGAAGGTGTGGAACGACCACGAGATCGGCCTGCGCCCCCGCGAGGTCAAACGCTTCAACCACCCCGAGCTCGGCATCATGGAGCTGAGCTGCCAGACGCTCCTCGATCCCGACCAGTCACATCTGCTGCTCGTCTACACCGCCGTTCCCGGCAGCGAGAGTCACGAGAAGCTGCAACTGCTGTCCGTGATGGGGCCGCAGACGGTGCACTGAGCCGACCCGGACAGGTCGTCCCGGAAGTGCCGCCGCACCCTTCCCCGACCCGTTGACGCGCAGGTCGTTCAGGGGGCGGCGGCACCGTCACCTCAGATGTCCCGGAAGATCTCGATCTGCGCCCCGATCGAGTTCAGCCGCTCCGCCAGGTCCTCGTACCCGCGGTTGATGACGTACACGTTGCGCAGCACCGACGTGCCCTCGGCCGCCATCATGGCGAGCAGGACGACGACGGCCGGGCGGAGGGCCGGCGGGCACATCATCTCGGCCGCGCGCCAGCGGGTCGGGCCCTCGACCAGGACGCGGTGCGGGTCCAGCAACTGGAGCCGTCCGCCGAGGCGGTTGAGGTCGGTCAGGTAGATGGCGCGGTTGTCGTAGACCCAGTCGTGGATCAGCGTCTTGCCCTGCGCCACCGCCGCGATCGCCGCGAAGAACGGCACGTTGTCGATGTTCAGGCCCGGGAACGGCATCGGGTGGATCTTGTCGATCGGCGCCTCCAGCTTGGAGGGCCGGACGGTGAGGTCCACCAGCCGGGTGCGGCCGTTGTCCGCGAAGTACTCCGGCGTGCGGTCGTGGTCGAGGCCCATCTCCTCCAGGACCGCCAGCTCGATCTCCAGGAACTCGATCGGCACCCGGCGGACCGTCAGCTCCGACTCCGTCACCACCGCCGCCGCGACCAGGCTCATCGCCTCGACCGGGTCCTCGGAGGGGGAGTAGTCGACGTCCACGTCGATCTTCGGCACGCCGTGCACGGTGAGCGTCGTCGTGCCGATGCCGTCGACCTTGACGCCCAGCGCCTCCAGGAAGAAGCACAGGTCCTGGACCATGTAGTTGGAGGACGCGTTGCGGATGACGGTCGTGCCGTCGTGCCGCGCGGCGGCCAGCAGGGCGTTCTCGGTGACCGTGTCCCCGCGCTCGGTCAGCACGATCGGGCGGTCCGGGGCGACGGCGCGGTCGACGACCGCGTGGTACTGGCCCTCCGTCGCCGCGATGTCCAGGCCGAACCGGCGCAGCGCGATCATGTGCGGCTCCACCGTGCGGGTGCCGAGGTCGCAGCCGCCGGCGTACGGCAGCATGAAGCGGTCCATGCGGTGCAGCAGCGGGCCGAGGAACATGATGATGGAGCGGGTACGGCGGGCCGCCTCCGCGTCGATCGCGGCGAGGTCCAGCTCGGCCGGGGGCACGATCTCCAGGTCGACGCCGTCGTTGATCCAGCGGGTGCGCACGCCGATGGAGTTCAGCACCTCCAGGAGGCGGTACACCTCCTCGATGCGGGCGACGCGGCGCAGCACCGTGCGCCCGCTGTTGAGCAGCGAGGCGCACAGCAGTGCCACGCACGCGTTCTTGCTCGTCTTGACGTCGATGGCGCCGGAGAGCCGGCGGCCGCCCACCACCCGCAGGTGCATCGGGCCCGCGTAGCCCAGGGAGACGATCTCACTGTCCAGCGCCTCGCCGATGCGGGCGATCATCTCAAGGCTGATGTTCTGGTTGCCGCGCTCGATCCGGTTGACGGCGCTCTGACTGGTGCCGAGCGCCTCGGCGAGCTGCGTCTGTGTCCAGCCGCGGTGCTGTCTGGCGTCACGGATGAGCTTGCCGATGCGTACGAGGTAGTCGTCTGCCATGAGGTTGAGGCTATCTCAGATATGAGATGGCACCTCTTGGGGGGTCCATTCGGGTGACAGTCGGGTGATGTGACGTCAATGTTCCCCGACTATCCGCCGGTCCGACGGCTGCGGGTGGTGCGCCGCCACCCGAAAGGTCCGGGCAAATCCATTGATGTCGTACGACGTCCGGTACTGCTCCGGGTGTGCCGGGGGCCGTTCTTCCCGCCGGTGGTGATGGACCACGACTTCTTGTTGATGTTCAGCCGCACCCCCGGAAGGATCCGGAAACTCTTGCGGAACGTGAGGGGCATCCTCGCCTCCCTGCTCGGTGGTCGGGCCTGTCGTGACTGACTGTGCCTCAGTCGGATACCCCGGTCTTCGGCCGTGATGACTCCAAGGCCGTGTCGGCCACGTCAGCCATGCCGGCCGCGTCGGCCGCGCAGGCCGCGTCAGCCGTGTCGGCCATGGCGCCGAGCCGCCCGCGGCGGGAGGCTGGAGGGAGGAAAGGTGAAAACGTGCCCGCGAGGGCACGGAAAGGGCGCACCGGAACCCGGGCATGACCATTCCGCGCCCGTGTACTAGAGTTATCTCGACATCGAGATATCTGCCGAGGCGCACCGCGGTCGCCACTCAAGTTAGGCATACCTAACTTAGCCTGACCTCACCGGAACGGCCAAGCCGGCGTGGCGGCACGATTGACGGTGGTACGCGCACATCAATGAAGGAGACTGTCGTGTCGGCGAACAGCTTCGACGCCCGCAGCACGCTGCAGGTGGGCGACGAGTCGTACGAGATCTTCCGGCTGGACAAGGTCGAGGGCTCCGCGCGCCTTCCCTACAGCCTGAAGGTGCTGCTGGAGAACCTCCTCCGCACCGAGGACGGCGCGAACATCACCGCCGACCACATCCGCGCCCTGGGCGGCTGGGACTCCCAGGCGCAGCCGTCGCAGGAGATCCAGTTCACGCCGGCCCGCGTGATCATGCAGGACTTCACCGGCGTGCCCTGTGTCGTCGACCTCGCCACGATGCGTGAGGCCGTGAAGGAGCTCGGCGGCGATCCGAACAAGATCAACCCGCTCTCCCCGGCCGAGATGGTCATCGACCACTCCGTCATCGCCGACAAGTTCGGCACCAACGACGCCTTCAAGCAGAACGTCGACCTGGAGTACGGCCGCAACAAGGAGCGCTACCAGTTCCTGCGCTGGGGCCAGACCGCGTTCGACGACTTCAAGGTCGTCCCGCCCGGCACCGGCATCGTCCACCAGGTGAACATCGAGCACCTGGCCCGCGTCGTCATGGTCCGCGACGGCAAGGCGTACCCCGACACCCTGGTCGGCACCGACTCGCACACCACGATGGTCAACGGCCTGGGCGTCCTCGGCTGGGGCGTCGGCGGCATCGAGGCCGAGGCGGCCATGCTCGGCCAGCCGGTCTCCATGCTGATCCCGCGCGTCGTCGGCTTCAAGCTCACCGGTGAGCTCAAGCCCGGCACCACCGCCACCGACCTCGTGCTCACCATCACCGAGATGCTGCGCAAGCACGGCGTCGTCGGCAAGTTCGTCGAGTTCTACGGCGAGGGCGTGGCCGCGACCTCCCTGGCCAACCGCGCCACCATCGGCAACATGTCGCCGGAGTTCGGCTCCACCGCCGCGATCTTCCCCGTGGACGACGAGACGCTGAGCTACCTGCGTCTGACCGGCCGCTCCGAGCAGCAGGTCGCGCTCGTCGAGGCGTATGCCAAGGAGCAGGGTCTCTGGCTGGACCCGAAGGCCGAGCCGGACTTCTCCGAGAAGCTCGAGCTGGACCTCGCCACGGTCGTCCCGTCCATCGCCGGACCGAAGCGCCCGCAGGACCGCATCGTCCTCGCCGACGCCAAGGCCCAGTTCGCCCAGGACGTGCGCAACTACGTCAAGGACGGCGGCGACGTCGACGAGGCCGGCCAGGAGTCCTTCCCGGCCTCCGACGCCCCGGCCATCTCCAACGGCGCCCCGTCGCACCCGGTCGAGGTGACCGCCCCCGACGGCACCACCTACACCCTGGACCACGGCGCGGTGACGGTCGCGGCCATCACCTCCTGCACCAACACCTCCAACCCGTACGTCATGGTCGCCGCCGCGCTGGTGGCCAAGAAGGCGGTGGAGAAGGGCCTGACCCGCAAGCCGTGGGTCAAGACCACCCTCGCCCCGGGCTCCAAGGTCGTCACCGACTACTTCGAGAAGGCGGGCCTGACCCCCTACCTCGACAAGGTCGGCTTCAACCTGGTCGGTTACGGCTGCACCACCTGCATCGGCAACTCCGGCCCGCTGCCGGAGGAGGTCTCCAAGGCCGTCAACGAGCACGACCTCGCCGTCACCTCGGTGCTGTCCGGCAACCGCAACTTCGAGGGCCGGATCAACCCCGACGTCAAGATGAACTACCTGGCGTCCCCGCCGCTGGTCGTCGCCTACGCGATCGCCGGTTCCATGAAGGTGGACATCACCCGCGAGGCCCTCGGATACGACCAGGACAACAACCCGGTCTTCCTGAAGGACATCTGGCCCTCCGAGGCCGAGGTCAACGACGTCGTGGCGAACGCCATCGGCGAGGACATGTTCTCCAAGTCCTACGCCGACGTCTTCGCCGGCGACGCCCAGTGGCAGGCGCTGCCGGTCCCGACCGGCGACACCTTCGAGTGGGACGCCGAGTCCACCTACGTCCGCAAGCCCCCGTACTTCGAGGGCATGCAGATGGACCCGGCCCCGGTCGAGGACATCACCGGCGCCCGCGTGCTGGCCAAGCTGGGCGACTCGGTCACCACCGACCACATCTCCCCGGCCGGCGCCATCAAGGCCGACACCCCGGCCGGCCAGTACCTCACGGAGCACGGCATCGAGCGCCGCGACTTCAACAGCTACGGCTCCCGCCGCGGCAACCACGAGGTCATGATCCGCGGTACGTTCGCCAACATCCGCCTGCGCAACCAGATCGCGCCGGGCACCGAGGGCGGCTACACGCGTGACTTCACGCAGGAGGGCGGCCCGGTCTCCTTCATCTACGACGCCTCGCAGAACTACCAGGCCGCCGGCGTCCCGCTGGTCGTCCTGGCCGGCAAGGAGTACGGCTCCGGCTCGTCCCGCGACTGGGCGGCCAAGGGCACCGCGCTCCTCGGCGTCAAGGCCGTCATCGCCGAGTCGTACGAGCGCATCCACCGCTCGAACCTCATCGGCATGGGCGTCCTGCCGCTCCAGTTCCCCGAGGGCCACACCGCGGAGTCCCTCGGCCTGACCGGCGAGGAGACCTTCTCCGTCTCCGGCGTCACCGCGCTCAACGAGGGCACCACCCCGCGCACGGTGAAGGTCACCACCGACACGGGCGTCGAGTTCGACGCGGTCGTCCGCATCGACACCCCCGGTGAGGCCGACTACTACCGCAACGGCGGCATCCTGCAGTACGTGCTGCGCAGCCTGATCCGCAAGTAAGCGGCAGGCAGGGCATGTCAGGGCCGCACCCCCGCCCGGGGGTGCGGCCCTCACGCGTACGCGCGGTAACCGTTTACAACACCGTTCCCCGGCGCTACCGTCCCTTCCACGGACGAGGTGGGAGCGCTCCCATGAGCGTGGCGGACCGGAACCCGTCGCCGGGGCGCCGCCACCTCGTCCGGCCCTCGCCCCGCCATCCGTCGACCCCACCGCCGCGGACGGAAGTGCCATGACCGCGCCTACGAAGCAGTACGGTGCCGGCGCCCCGCCGACGCTGCGCACCGGCAGCAGGGTGCTGTTCCTCGCCCTGGTCTGCCTGCTGGCCGCCCTCCCGGCGGCGGGCCTGGCCCTGACCTCCGGCGCCGCCACCCACCCCAGCCCCGGCACACTGCCCCGCGCCGACATGCTCGGCCTGCTGTGCCACCGGGACGCGCCATCGGCCGCCGGGACGGCGGGAACCGCCACCGGGACCACAGGCGCCACCGCGCGCCCCCTCCCCGCGCGCCCCCTCCCCGCGCCCGTCGAGCCGTGAGCGGGGCCGTCCGGAGGCCGCGAGTCGCCGCGCCGCACACCGCGCCCGTCCCCTCACGCCCCCAACACCTCCCGCAGCCACCCCAGTTGCCGTCGCACATGCACCGCGTCCCCGCCCTCGTGCCCGTTGAAGGGATAGGCGTGCAGGACCTTCTTCTCCTGTCCGCCCGTCAGCTCCGCGTACCGGTTGCAGGCCGCGTACGCCCCGCTCGGCGGGCACACCGTGTCGCGCAGGCCCACGCCGAAGTGGGCCGGGGCGTGGGCGCGGCGGGCGAAGGAGATGCCCTCGACGTAGGACAGGGTGCGGCAGGCCGCCTCCACCGCGCCCCGGTGCACGGCGAGATACGCGCTGATCTCGCCGTACGGAGAAGCGTCCGTGAGGTCCAGGGCGCGGCGGATCCCGCACAGGAAGGGGGCGGTGACCAGGACCGCCGCGAGGTCCGGGACCAGTCCCGCGACCGCCAGCGCGACGCCCCCGCCCTGGCTGTTGCCCACCGCCGCGATCCGCGAGGAATCCACGCCGGGCAGCGCGCGTACGGCGTCCACCGCGCGCACCGCGTCGGTGATCAGCCGGCGGTAGTGGTAGGTGTGCGGATCGAGCAGCCCGCGCACCGCCGGTCCGGGACCGCCCGGCGCGCCGGTGTGCGGGTCGGGGGTGGCCCCGCCGCACCCGTACTGGTCGCCCTGACCCCGGTTGTCCATCAGCAGATGCGCGTACCCGGCGTTGACCCAGGTCAGGCGTTCGTGGGGGAGGCCTCGTCCGCGTCCGTACCCGGCGAACTCCACGACGGCCGGCAGCGGTTCGGTCACCCCCGCCGGGCGGCTGAACCATCCGCGCACCGGGTCGCCCGCGAAGCCGCGGAAGGTCACGTCCCAGGTCTCGGTCAGCCGCAGCCCGCTGTCCACGGGGTCGGCCAGGACCAGTGCGTCCCCCGCGTCCGCCGCCTCCTCGAGCGTGCGCTTCCAGAACGCGTCGAAGTCCGCGGGTTCGGCGACGTCCGGACGATGGCGTTCCAGGTCGGCCGGGGGCAGGTCGATCGCGGGCACACGGCACCTCGGGGAGTCGGACGGACGGCACCTCCGATCGTTGCGGGCGTGCCGCAGAAATTTCGGTGACGGTAACAGATCACGGCCGCATTCCACAGCGCTCCGTCCGGACTTTCGCGCGGCGGTGACGTCGGCAAAAGCCGCCTGTGCGCCAGCCATTGACACGACTGACCGCGGCTCATACGGTGCCGCGGAGTTTCCGGAAGTTGTTCGAAAATTTCGGTTCCGTGTCAGGCGCGGGAGGCCCGAGCATGAGCAGCTCCACCACGTCGGCTTCACCTCCGGGCACCCAGGACACCCCGCCGACGCCTCCGCCCCGCCGCCGTACCCGGTCGCCCTCGCCCACCGGCCGGCGGCGCGCGCTGCGCAAGGACTGGCAGCTCTACTCGCTGGCCGTGCTGCCGCTGCTGTTCTTCCTGGTGTTCCGCTATCTGCCGATGATCGGCAACGTGATCGCGTTCCGCCGGTTCGAGCCGGGCGGTTCGATCCTCGGCGAGTACTGGGTGGGCCTGCGCTACGTCGAGATGTTCCTGTCCGACCCGACGTTCTGGCAGGTCTTCCGGAACACCCTGTGGATCGGCGGGCTGACGCTCCTGTTCTGCTTCCCGGTCCCGATCGTGCTCGCCCTGCTGCTCAACGAGGTCCGCCGCAGGTCGTTGAAACGATTCGTGCAGTCGGTGTCCTACCTGCCGCACTTCCTGTCCGTCGTGATCGTCGCCGGCATCACGATGCAGCTGCTCGCCACGGACGGCCCGGTCAACCATGTCCTCGGCTGGTTCGGGCACGACCCCGTCCGGTTCATCCAGGAGGCCGGCTGGTTCCGCACCCTCTACGTCGGCTCCGAGATCTGGCAGACCGCCGGCTGGGGCACGATCCTCTACCTCGCCGCGCTCACCACCATCGACGAGGACCTCTACGAGGCCGCCCGGATCGACGGCGCGAACCGCTGGCGGCAGACCTGGCACGTCACCCTGCCCGGCATCCGCCCCACCATGATCACGCTGCTGATCCTCAACATCGGCACGTTCCTGGCCGTCGGCTTCGAGAAGGTCCTGCTGCTGTACAACCCGCTGACGTACCCCACCGCCGACGTGATCTCCACCTACCTCTACCGCACCGGAGTGGAGTCCAACAGCTTCAGCTACGCCGCCGCGATCGGCCTGTTCGAGGCCGTCATCGGCCTGGTGCTGATCACCTCGGCCAACCAGCTGTCGCGCCGCACGGTCGGGACGAGCCTGTGGTGAGCACGATCCGCCCCTCCTGGGGATACCGCGTCTTCCAGGGCGTCAACGGCGTGATCCTCACCCTGGTCGTGCTGATCACCCTGTACCCGTTCGTCAACATCGTCGCCCGCTCGTTCAGCGGCGAGAAGGAGATCCGCGCCGGTGACGTGACGCTGTGGCCGAAGGGCCTCAACCTCACCACGTACGAGATCGTCTTCAACGACTCGATGTTCTGGCGCAATTACGGCAACACCGTGTTCTACACGGTGGTCTCCACCGCCGTCGCCATGGTGCTGACCACCTGCTACGCCTACGTGCTGTCCAAGCACCGGCTCAGGGGCCGCGGCGCGCTGGTCGGCATCGCCGTGTTCACCATGTTCTTCACCGGCGGTCTCATCCCGAACTACGTCCTGATCACCAGCCTCGGACTGAAGAACAGCGTGTGGGCGATCGCCCTGCCGAACGCGATCAGCGTCTTCAACCTGCTGGTGATGAAGGCCTTCTTCGAGAGCCTGCCGTCGGAGCTGGAGGAGGCCGCGCAGATCGACGGTCTGAGCACCTACGGCATCCTGCTGCGGATCGTGCTGCCGCTGTCCAAGGCGGTCGTCGCGACCATGGTGCTCTTCTACTCGGTGTCCTTCTGGAACTCCTGGTTCTCGGCCTTCCTCTACATGGACCGCACCGAGCTGATGCCGGTCACGGTGTATCTGCGCAACCTCCTCGCGGGCGCCACCGCGGGCACCGGAGCCGGCGCCACCACCGAGAACCTCACCCAGGTCAACGCCAACATCCAGGCGGTGACGATCGTCCTCACCTCGCTGCCGATCCTCTGCGTGTACCCGTTCGTGCAGCGCTACTTCGTCTCCGGCGTGATGCTCGGCGCGGTCAAGGGCTGACGGCCGCACCCCTTCCCCCCATCTCACCTCAGGGAGTTCCCCGTGAAGAACACCGGACAGCTCTCCCGGCGCCAGATCCTCGCCGCCGCGGGCCTCGCCGGCCTCGCCGGCCTGACCGGCTGCGGCAGCGGCGGCGGCGAGGACGCCAAGGACCTGTCGAAGAAGCGCACGGGCGCCATGAAGAACTACCGCGCCGGGCAGCAGTTCAAGGCCACCGAACCGCTCACCTTCTCCGTCCTGCACAACGACAACCCGGTCTACCCGATGAAGGAGAGCTGGCTGTTCTGGAAGGAGCTCACCCGGCGCACCGGTGTCACCCTGGACGCCACCCCGGTCCCGCTCAGCGACTACGAGAAGAAGCGCAGCCTCCTCATCGGCGCGGGCGACGCCCCGCTGCTGATCCCCAAGACCTACCCGGGCGCGGAGACAGCGTTCGTCTCCTCCGGCGCGATCCTGCCGGTCAGCGACTACCTCGACCTGATGCCCAACTTCCAGGACAAGGTCAGAAGATGGAACCTCCAGCCGGAGGTCGACTCGCTGCGTCAGTCCGACGGCCGCTCCTACCTGCTGCCCGGCCTGCACGAGAAGGTCCGCCAGCAGTACTCGCTGTCCTTCCGCACCGACGTCCTCGACAGGCACGGCCTCGCCCTGCCCGCCACCTGGGACGAGGTGTACACCACCCTCAAGGCGCTCCGTGCGGAGTACCCCGACCGCTACCCGCTCACCGACCGCTGGAGCACCAACACACCCTTCCCGGCGGGCGCGCTGTTCCAGTACCTCGGGCAGGCGCACGGCGTCCGGGCCGGCTGGTCGTACCTCAACACCACCTGGGACGCCAAGGCGGGCGCGTTCGTCTTCACCGGCGCCACGGACGCCTTCCGCCAGGTCGTGGAGTATCTGCGCCGGCTGGTCGCCGAGCAGCTGATGGACCCGGAGAGCTTCACCCAGACCGACGAGGAGGCGGTCAGGAAGCTGCTGGGGGAGAAGGCCTTCGCGATCAGCGCCAACGCGCAGGAGCTGGTGCAGAACTACCGCTACAACCTCCAGCGGCAGGTGAAGGGCGCCACCATCGAGATGATCCCGGTGCCGCTCGGCCCGGCCGGCCCGGTCGTCATGGGCGGCGGACGCCTGGAGAACGGCATGATGATCTCCAGCAAGGCGCTGGAACGGGACGACTTCGTCGCCCTGATGCAGTTCGTGGACTGGCTCTGGTACTCCGACGCCGGCCAGGAGTTCTGCAAGTGGGGCGTGGAGAACACCACGTTCACCCGCTCCGGCACCGCGGGATACCGGCTCCGGCCCGGCATCTCCCTCATGGGCTCCGACCCCAGAGCCCCGAAGGACCTGCAGAAGGACTTCGGCTTCTACAACGGCGTGTTCACCTACGGCGGCAGCTGGGCCCTGGTGTCCTCCTCCTTCAGCCCCGACGAGAAGAAGTTCACCGACGCGATGGCCGCGCGCAGGGAACTGCCCACCGACCCGCCGCACCCGCTGCGCGCCGAGGAGCAGGAGCAGGCCACCCTCTGGGACACCCCGCTGAAGGACCACGTCACCCAGAACGCCCTGCGCTTCGTCCTCGGCAAGCGTCCCCTCTCCGAGTGGGACGACTACGTCAAGGAGCTCAAGGCCAAGAACATGGACCGCTACATCGAGCTGCACAACCAGGCGTACGAGCGGTTCAAGAAGGAGAACACGTGATCCGCGTGCCCGCGGAACCGGCCGGGCGGCTGTCGGACGCCTGGCGCGCCTGCGTCGGCAGCGGCCGGCTGGACCTCGTCCTGCGCCGCGACCACCAGGACTCCCTCGCCCTGCTCCAACGCGACATCGGCTTCCGCCACCTGCGCGGCCACGGCCTGCTCAGCGACGGCATGGGCGTCCACCGCCCCTACGAGTGGCAGGGCGCCCGCCTCACCCACCACTCGTTCACCTACCTCGACCAGGTGCTCGACGCCCTCCTCGCCGTCGGCATCCGCCCCTTCCTCGAACTGGGCTTCATGCCGCGCGAGACGGCCTCCGGCACACAGACGGTGTTCTGGTGGGAGGGCAACGTCACCCCGCCCGCCGACGACAAGGAGTGGACCCGCCTGGTGCGCGCGGTCCTCACCCACCTTCTCGACCGCTACGGACTCGACGAGGTGCGCACCTGGCCCGTCGAGGTGTGGAACGAGCCGGACCTGCCGCAGTTCTGGCAGAACGCCGACGAGGCGGCCTACCACCGGCTGTACGAGGCGACGGCGCACACCGTGAAGGAGGTGGACGCGGAACTCACGGTCGGCGGACCGGCGCTGTCACCGGCCGCCGACGGCTGGCTGGAGCGGTTCGCCGCGTTCGCCGAACGCCGGGACGTGCCCGTCGACTTCGTGTCCCGGCACGCCTACACCTCCGGACCCGCGCGGCACGTCCCGTTCGGCGTGCACCAGACCCTCGCCCCGGCGAGCACCCTGCTCGACCAGTTCGCCCAGCCGCGCACGGCCCTCGCGGGCACCCGCCTGGCCGGACTGCCCGTCCACATCACGGAGTTCAACTCCTCCTACCGGCCCGACAACCCCGTCCACGACACCGCGTTCCACGCCGCCTACCTCGCCCCGGTGGTGGCGGCGGGCGGCGACCACGCCGACTCCTTCTCCTACTGGACCTCCAGCGACGTCTTCGAGGAGACCGGCATCCCCACCGCCCTGTTCCACGGCGGCTTCGGCCTGCTCACCCACCGCCAGGTCCGCAAGCCCACCTACCACCTGTACGCGTTCATGGCGCGGCTGGGCGAGGAGCGACTGGCGCGCGGGGACCACCACCTGGTGACCCGGCACGCCGACGGCCGGATCGCCGTCCTCGCCTGGGCCCCCGTCGACCCCGCCGGCCGCGCCCCGGGCCCGGACCGGCACACCCTGCGCCTGTCCCTCCCCGTCGGCGGCCAGGGACGCGGCGAGGTGTTCGTGCGCCGCTCCTCCGTCGACGAGGAACGCGGCAACGCCCGCACCGCCTGGCGGCACATGGGCTCCCCCCGCTCCCCGCGCCCCGGACAGCTCGACATGCTGCACGAGGCCGCCGAGCCCGCCCGCAGCCACCAGCGGCTGCCCGTCGAGGACGGCCGGACCGACCTCACCGTCACCCTGGCCCGCCACGAGATCACCCTCGTCGAGCTGACCCCGGTCGACGACGAGACCCCGCCCTGGTGGCACGAGCGGCGGCTGCCCGGCGGGGAGGCGGCATGAGCACCGTACGCGCCGACGCCTTCGGCACCGGCCCGCTCTCCCGGGCCGCCGCCCTGATCCACACCCTCCTCACCGTCGAGGCCCTGCTGCTGCTCACCGCCGCGCCGGGCCTCGCCGGCCTCTTCCTGCTCGCCCCCGACCCGGCCAACCTGCCGCCCGCCGCCCTCTGCCTGCTGCCCCTCGGCCCGTCCGCCGCCGCGGCCCTCCACGCCCTGCACCACCGCGGCGGCGACCTCACCGAACTCCGCCCGGCCCGCGCCTTCCTGCACGGCTGGCGGATCAACGCCGTACCCGCGCTGAAGCTGTGGGCGCCGCTGCTCGGCTGGCTCACCGTCATCGCGTTCACCCTCACCCACTTCCCGGCCAGCGGACTGCCCGGCTGGTGGGCGTTCCTGCTCGCCGTGACCGGCGTGGGAAGCCTGCTGTGGGGCGCCCACGCGCTGGTCCTCACCGCCCTGTTCGCCTTCCGCGCCCGCGACACGGCCCGCCTCGCCGCCTACTTCCTGCTGAGGCGGCCCCGGGCCACCCTGGGCGCCCTGTCCCTGCTGATCCTGACGGCCGCCGGCACCGCACTGCTCACCGAGGCGCTGCCCGCCCTGCTCGCCGCGCCGCTGCTGCTGTCGCTGCTGCGCGGCAGCCGCCGGGTGATCGAGGAGACCCGGGAGCACTTCACCGCCTGAGGCCGCGCCGCCCGCTCAGTGGACGGTGCGCCCCCGCGCGTCCGGCACCCCGGACTTGCGCAGGAAGTAGCTGTTGATCTGGTCCCGCCACTCGCGGGCGCTGCGCAGCTGCTCCTCGAACCGCTCGGCCACCCGCGCGTGCCGCTCCGGCTCCACCAGGTCCGCGAGGCCCGCCCACACCCGGCGGGCCTCCTCGGCCTCCGCCACGCCCTCGAAGTGGGTGTCGTAGATGTGCTGGATCACCGTCGTGCCGCTGTGCAGCACATGGCCGTACGGGACGTGGTGGAAGAACAGCAGCAGCTCGTCGGGGCAGGTGTCCGGCGACTCGTAGAGCTTCGCCCACGGCTCGGCGTACTGCCCGGCGAAGCCGGTGCCGGTCGCCACGGAGCGGTCGACGCCGACGCCGTCCCGGTCCGCGAAGTGGTAGGTGCCCCAGGGGCTGTACTCGTAGCCGTCCACGGAGGGCCCGTAGTGGTGGCCCGGCTGCACCATGAAGCCCACGCCGAGCGGCGCCGTGTACTTCTCGTACGTCGCCCAGGAGCCGTCCAGGATCGCGTGCAGCCCCTCGGCCAGCCGGGCCGGGGCGCCGGGGTGGGTCAGCGCGATCCACTCGTCGAGGACGGCCCGCGGGTCCGCCTCCGGGTCCCACGCCAGCCGCCCGAAGGCGTACAGGTTGGCCTGGGCGAGCGGATGACCCGTCCAGAACCGGTCGTCGCCCGCGTTGGACACCGCGACCAGACCGTCCGCGAGCCGCCCGGCGCTCGTCCCGCCGGCCGGACGGAACCGCAGCACCTCGCTCCACATCGGGCCCAGCCAGCACACGTGCCGCTGTTGCCCGGTGTACTCCTGGGTGACCTGGAGCTCCACCGCGAGCCGGGTGTCCGGCATCGCGCCGATCAGCGGCGACACCGGCTCGCGCACCTGGAAGTCCATCGGCCCGTGCTTCACCTGGAGCACCACGTTGTCCGCGAACCGGCCGTCCAGCGGGGTGAAATGGTCGTACGCGGCCCGCGCCCGGTCGGTCGAGCGGTCCCGCCAGTCCTGGCGGTGGTCGTAGACGAAGGCCCGCCAGTGCACCGTGCCGCCGTGCGGCTCCAGCGCGGCGGCCAGCATGTTCGCCCCGTCGGCGTGCGAGCGTCCGTAGGCGAAGGGGCCCGGCCGTCCCTCGGAGTCGGCCTTCACCACGAACCCGCCGAAGTCCCCGATCGCCTCGTACACCCGGGCGGTCGCCGCCGCCCACCACGCGCGCACCGCCGGGTCCAGCGGGTCCGCGGTGGGCAGCCCGCCCAGCAGCATCGGCGTCGCGAAACCGACCGACAGATGCGTGCGGATGCCGTACGGCCGCAGCACATCGGCGATCGCGGCCACGTCCCCGAGCCGGTCGGTCAGCAGCCGCGCCTCCGTGGCGTGCACGTTGACGTTGTTGACGGCGACGGCGTTGATCCCGCACGCGGCCAGCAGCCTGCCGTACGCCCGCACCCGGTCGAGGTCCCCGCGCGCCTCGCCGTCCGCCCAGAACAGGGAGCCGCCCGCGTAGCCGCGCTCGACCTGTCCCGTCACCGGGTGCACGGCCACGTTGTCCCAGTGGTCCAGCATGCGGGTGGCGAGGGCGGGCCGGTGCGTGCGTGGCGGCAGGTCCCCGGCGAAGGCGTCCTCGCCGAGCCGCACCACGTGGAACAGCCCGTACAGCAGCCCCCGCCCACCGGACGCGGTCACCGTCGTGACTCCGTCGGCGCGTCCCAGGGTGAAGCCTTCGTCGGCGGGGTTGTCGCCGGTCAGGTCGAGGACCAGCCCGGCGCCTCCGGCGTCCGCGCCGCGGACCGCCTCGCCGCCGAACCGGGCGCAGGCGTCCGCGAGTTCGCGGTGCACGGTGTCGGCCAGGAGGTCCGGACCGCCCCGGACCAGTGAACGGCGGGCGCCGACCGCGCGGAACGCGGCGTCGGGCAGCCAGGCGGCGTCGAAGTCCCCCGGGTCCGTCATGGCGCCATTCTGGTGCACCGGGGGCTTCGGAGGTACCCCGTGGTGAGGAGCCGGAAAGAGAGGCGGGGCCGGACCG